>JAIBCA010000069.1 GCA_019694345.1 Pyrinomonadaceae bacterium
CTAACGTCCGATGAAGTTCAGGTCATGGGATGTCTCTCAGACGATCCCGCAACCGCCGCGTCCATCATTGACCGCTCCGGCTTGTCGGAAGTGGCGGCAATTAAGGCCCTTTATGCTCTCTGGCTTACAGGTCGTGTGAGGCGGTCAAATTGGAATCCGGCGTTTTCTGACATGAAGATCTCGGCAATGCTCGGCGCCGTGCTGGAACTGAAGCAGGAAGCTAAGACTTATTTCTCACCGGCTCTGTACGAAAAGGCCGTCGAAAATACTTCTCATGCCGAGCCGACGATCGAATCGCCCGAAGCACCGGTCCTTACACTCGAAGAATATCTGGATCGCGTCGAAAAGGCCGAGACTCACTACGATATTCTTGGTGTCGATCCAAAGGCCGAGACTGCGGTATTGAAGAGATCTTACTTCACGCTGGCAAAGAACTTTCACCCCGACCACTTTCATAAGGACGGGGGCGAGTTACTGAAGCGCGTTCAGGACGCGTTTACCCAATTGACTCAGGCTCACGAAGCGTTGAAGACTCCCGAAACCCGTGAGACATACGATTTCAAGATCCGAAAAGAGCTGGCCGATCGGCAAAAGGCGAAGGAATCAGGGACGTACGACGAACGAAGCACACAATTTCAGCAGGCTGCCGCCAGCTTTGAACGCGGATACAGCCTCCTTTTGGATGATGAGCCCGAAGCAAGCCTTCAGTTTTTTGCCAGAGCGGTGCACTTCGACCCGAATAACGCCAGATACCACGCTTATTATGGCCAAGCCCTGTCTCATGATCCTAAACATAGGCATAAGGCCGAAGGCGAAATGCAGGCCGCGGTCAAGATCGACCCGAACAATACGAAGTTCCGACTTATGCTCGCTGAGTTTTTCATCGCAATGAAGCTGATGAAACGTGCCGAGGGCGAACTAAATCGGCTACTGGCTATTTTTCCGAGCAACCGCGAGGCCCGCGAGCTTTTGGCGAGCCTTCGATCCTAGCGTTTATTCGCCGACGTCTGATTCGCACTTGAATATTCGAATCGAAAGCACGAAACTATTTCAATGCAGATTGCTCCGGCGGAAAATCCAAAGGTCGACGATAAATTGCTGAAAGCTTCTTCCGAAATGGATGCGTTTGAGGGTTACCCTGAGACGCACGCACAGCGAATGGCTTCGCTTGCGGAGTCGATAGCGGTTTCGATGAATGTTGAGCCGCACGACCGAGAGCTTCTTAAACAAGCAGTATTGATCCACGACATCGGCGAGGTACAGATGGGCCGCGAATACATCTCCGCGGTGAGGCAGTTGACCGACGACGAGCGGATCGACCTCCATCGACATCCTGTCATCGGCGAACAGGCGGCTGCCAAATTAGAACTCTCGAGAGCTGTTCAACTGATCGTGCGTTGGCACCATGAATGGTGGTGCGGTGCCGGATACCCTGATGCACTCAGCGGTGACGAGATCCCGCTGGCGGCACGAATTCTGCGGGTTGCCGATACATATGCCGCGTTAGTTACGCCGCGGCCGCACAGGCCCGCAATGTCGCAGGATGAAGCTAGAAAGTATATGGTCGAATGGTCCGGGATCGAATTTGATCCGGCTGTCGTCAAGGCATTTCTCTCGCCCAGAGCATAGTTTTTGCGGAAAGCTCATATGCAGGTACAACACAAAGTATCGCCCCGATCATGGCTCGCCTTCGAATTGAATGTGCTGCGTCGGACAAAGTTCAATTCAGCGGCACTGCCCTTCACGCCGGATCCGGCTCTCGGCACATACTTAAAGCGTTGGAACGTTAGAGTTTCAGCCAATGACCCGACCCTCTCGGGCTGGACCCGTTCCGAGGCTGAGATCGCCAATAATGAGGCCCGACTTTCCGAAAGTGAGGTCAATGCGGTCCTGGAGGACGCATATGTTCCGGGCTATAAACTTAAGAACCCGGCGTTGTCGAACTGGTTTTCCGAAACGGATGCATGGTGGTTTGATAACGTGCGTCGCCAAATTGACACCCTACCGTCACCGACAGCCCGGGCGATCGCGAGCACGATAGCTATGGCCGCTGGTCAATATGTACTCTCATTCAGCGATGAGAATCGTGAGCTTCGCCAGCCGCTGTCACAAGCATTTCGTAGATTTTGGTCGATACAACCGAAACCCTACGACAACCACGCTCGAAATTCCTCGTCAAATCGATCGCCGGATGATTTTGTGGCCGAGAGTTTCGCCGATCTTCTTTTCTTGCGTTTGCCGCCCGCGCACGGGCAGACTACTCGTGCGTTCATGGGCCGGCGAGCCTGGACAGAGGAATGGATACGCGGCGGCAATGAGTTTTGGAACGAACTCGAAGCTTCGATGACCGGCCGGCTCGGAGCTCCGACCGAGACCAAATCACAATATCTTCGACTCGTCGACGAACTCCTTCGAAAGGCATCGCATATCGAAAATTGGGCCATCGCCCACGTTGAGACTGGCTTTATTACCACTCAGGATATCGTCGAGACAATATCAAAGATCCGCCGTGTGGACACAATTTACACAAAGGACTTTTCGGAACTCTCCGGCACCAAGGCGGTCATTATAACTGCCTAAGCTGCGGTCGCCGGTTCGGAATTCTCGCGGGGCTGCCGGACAAACCAAACTACACCGGCAAGTGCCGACAACACCCCTGAAATGATGGTCAGTGTCTGTGGCGTGATGAGGTACATCAGCTCGCCCGCGGCGAAACTGGACAAACCAAAAACCGTCATTTCCGCCCCGCGATCGAGGGTTGAGATCCGCCCGCGTATCTGATCGGGAAGACTGCGTTGGAACATCGTTTCCTGGACCGCGTACTCTACCCCGACTATGGCTCTGGAAATAAAGGCGACGATCGCAAACAGCCATAGCGACGGCATTAGGGCACCGAACGAAAAGACCACGCCGTGGACGATCAGTGTCCAGCCGATAAATGCCCGATTGCGCTTTCGACGATCGAGGTACGCTGAAGTTCGATGTGCAATTAGCATCCCAAACGCCAAGCCGAGGCCGGTAGCAAACCACAGAGCACCTACCGCGGCGTCTGGATTCCATCCTTCGATCGTTGCGAAATGAACGCCGCCAATGCGTTCAAAAATGATATTTATCGATCCGCCGCCAGTGGCCCAGATCACATTCATTATGAGGATCGTAGCGGCAAACCGGTCGGTCAAGGCATACTTCACTCCTTCGCGAAGTTCGGTCATGAACGGAGAACGATTTGATCTTGATGCCATTCGTTCCGCCGTTTCCTCATCTCGGGTCGCCTCTTCAGGGATCAGCCATACCGTATATGCGGACGCAACGAACGACAGTGCGTTAATGACGAACGCCGCCTTGTAGCCCAGATAGGCCGCGGCCCAGCCGCCCAGTGCCGAGCCGATCGCCATTAGCAAAAACCGTGTCGAAAAGAGCAGAGCCGTACCGGCCAATAGCCCCTCTTTACCAGTTAGATTAGGGGCTGCGGCGTTCTTTGCCCCGTCGAAGAACGCTCCGAAGGTATGGAGCAGGACCGTAGCCAGATAAGCTATCCAGAGGTCTTCGGCACTTGTTACAAACAAGAACGCAAGGGCTATCAAACCGCGTGCAAGATCGGTGGCGATCATCACCTGCCGCCGTGAAAAGCGGTCAACGAATGTCCCCGCGATCGGCGACATAATCGCAAATGGGATCAATCGCGCGACAAAGAACAACCCTGCGGCAGTCGGCGAAGCATCAGAAACGTGGCGCACCAGACCCAGTCCCGCAATGAAATTGAACCAGTTTCCGAGTTCAGAAATAAACTGCCCGGCAAGAAGGTTGCGGAAATTGCGATTACCCTTGATCAGTTGTCCGTAGGTGAGCGACTGCATTTTAATAGGATGTGGTTTTCGCTTACGATTCGCAAGCAGTCGAACATCGCCATCGACGGCGGCCTTCGGGGTCAGAGAGCAGTATCGGTCACTCTACGTGAGCGTCCGCGAAGCCAACGGCTAAAACGCCGCGCAGCTAGAGACAGTCCCGTGTAAACCAGATACGCTCCTCCCAAACATGCCGCAAATCCAATGAACTGACCCACTATCCCGAATGATTCGCCGGTGTGTGTGAATCGAAACCACGATCGGAGCTTCTGGGCCGAATTGCGATCCTCGTACGCATCCCAACTAACCACCGAGCCGGTGGCAGCATCCAATGTCAGCGTCGAACGGGCGAAGACATTCCAGGATCTACCTTCGTCTATTGTGAAAACCGCGTCCTTGCCAACCGGAAGCTTGAGTGAAATCGACTTTGCTCCATGAGAATGCCGCTCCGCTGCCGACCATAACTGATCGATATTGGCCGGGGCCGAAATCGGAGACTCGGCCTGCAAACCGGAGCCAGACGAAGACCTTTGTGCGGGCGGGACCTCATTGCCGGTCAATGTGTAAAGCAGATTTCCGGCCCATTGAAAAGAGATGACCGCTGCGGTGACGGTCAGAACTACCAGCACCAGTGAACACCAGAAACCGACCACGTTATGCCGGTTGAAATGATCCGCCTTTACACTCGGACCTGACCTGAACCAAAGCCGCGCCCGCAAATGGCGAAAGGTCAACCTTCGCGGAAACCAGATATATATCCCTGTAATGGCGAGAAATAAGAATAACAAGTTGCTCACACCAGTGATAGCCTTGCCAATTGCGCGGCCATCACCGGAAAGGGCGATCCAGCGATGTAGATCCGTCATCGTGCCGAAGAACTTCCGGGCACCCGAGCTACCTTCGCCGGTGATATCACCGGTGTACGGATCGACAAACAGACGCCCTTCACGGCCCAGCGAAACTGTTGCCGCCGCGACAGGATCATTGACGACGAGAAGTGACGCCGGCTTGGCGTTTGGCCGTGCATTCAAGACGTTTGCAAGCAGTTCATTGGTAGATAGCCGCTTTTCGCCAACCTTTACCGATCGTTGGCCGCTCTCGATGTAATTGGTGATATTTTTCTCAAAGGATAAGGCCGCTCCCGTGATACACATGACGAAGATCACGAGCCCGCCCAAAACTCCGGCGATCAAATGCAGCCAAAATACGGATTTGCGAATGTATCCCATCTTCAATGAACGCTGTCTGTAAAGGTTCCGACGATCTCGCCTTCCGCTCGATCCGTGACCATCGCATCCCAGCTGCTGTAATGAATTTCGACCGCTGCCTGAATAAAACTGGCAAACTCCTCGCGATTCAGGCTCGCTATTGACTCTCGTGCAGCAAGATGAACTTTCCCACATCGTTCGCAATGCCACAATTTGATCCCATCGCCCGAACTCGGCCGTCGGGCTGTTCTTGTTATCTCCATGTTCAAAACTTCCTCGACAAATATTCTCTCGTCCGAATTGTCCGAACGGTCAACGGTGTCGACACCCTCGTACCGCAGTCCGGACACAGCGATCCGCGGGCACCCAATTAATTTTATTGAAAGTGATTTTCAATAATATTTGAAGGATAGGGCGCCGATACTTGGAAGTCAAGTCACTTGAAAGTTATTTTCAATAAGGAACGGCCGACGGTTATTTGCCGGTGAAGTCTGGCGGGCGTTTTTCGAAAAAGGCCATTACGCCCTCTCGGAAATCGTCTGAACGGCCCGATTCGATCTGACATTCATGCTCAAGGGTCAGTTGTGAGCCCAGATCATTCGAAAATGTCGAATTAATCATCCGTTTGATACGGCCGATCGATCCGGTCGGGCCGGCTGCAAGCTTGTCGGCGATCGAGCGGGCTTCTTCAAGAAGATCTTCGGAGGCCACGACCCTATTTATCATTCCGATCTGCAAAGCTCGGGCGGCGTCGATCGTTCCCCCGAGCATAAACAACTCAGCCGCGAGTTTTTCGCCGACGGCTCGCGGCAGAAAGTATGTGCCGCCGCAATCCGGAGACAACCCAATGCGAACGAATGCTTCGTTAAAGGTTGCTTTCTCATCCGCAACGATAAGATCACAGGCGAGAGCAAAGTTGGTCCCCGCTCCGGCACAAACCCCATTGACAGCGGCAATGAACGGGATCGGAGCCTCGCGTATCAGGCTGATCACGCCGTGCAGCGCCTCCAACGGGTCTTCGAGAAACGCCTCGATCCGCCCTTCCCTTTCCCACATTGACCGCATCTCGCGCAGATCGCCGCCCGAACAAAATGCACGGCCATTGCCGGTAAGCACGACGGCCCTTGCCCCATCGGCGATCGCCTGCCGGCAAGCGGCAAGCAGATCGACCGTTAACTGCAGGGAAAGCGCGTTCAGAGCGTCAGGCCGATTCAGCGATATTGTCGCGACGCGCCCATCGAAACTATAGTCAACTGTTTCAGATCGCATACTTGTTTTTAACTGACCGAATTTGCGGGTCGACCGCTCAAGGCCGATGGCTAACGGTGCCTTGAGCGGCTCGATTCGTGACATTCTTTGCACAATACCGACCGGCCTACCTTTGGCTGAAATGGCACTTGATCATGTTTGCCGCAATGATCGCAAACGATGTCGAACTTGCTCGGAGCGTCCGGCCGAAGAGCAGCTTTCTTAGAACGGCAGGCCGGACACCTCTGGGGCGGCATCATGTTGCGTTGGTAAAATATCTCCTGATCTTTTTCTGAAAATATGAAGATATCTCGGCATTGAATACAAGGGATCTCGATGTCCGGCACGGCATTGTCTCCTTTCTCGGCAGTTCAGGGTCTTGTGATGCCCTGAGTTTAACATATTCACCGCGAACGGCTGAGTTCCGCGACATGATTGCGCACGGATCCGCCGAGCGTCGTCAAATTGTATCCGCCCTCAAGGCAGGACACTATCCGACCGCAGGCATCATCTGCCCATTGTCGAACAGATCGCGTCATTGCGGTGTAATCCGCGTCCTCCAATTGAAGTTGACCGAGCGGATCGGTCAAATGAGCGTCAAAACCGGCCGAGATAAAGATCAGATCGGGCTTGAATCGTCTCGAAATATCCTCGAGTGCTGCGTCGAACATACGGCGTTGTTCAGCTGCTTTCGTATTTGCCTTGACCGGCACATTCAGGGTTGTTCCCAGGCCGCGGCCATGCCCTGTTTCACCTCTGGCTCCCGTTCCCGGATACCATGGGTACTGATGCATTGAAAAAAAGTGCACGGTCGGGTCGACGTAAAATATCCCTTGTGTGCCGTTTCCGTGATGAACATCCCAGTCAATGATCGCGACTCGCTCTATTTCCTTGTAATTATTTTGAGCATACCTTGCGGCAACAGCGACATTGTTAAAAATGCAGAACCCCATCGCATGTTCACCGGTCGCGTGGTGTCCGGGCGGCCGCACGGCGACGAAAGCATTATCCGCCGCACCTTTCATTACCGCGTCAACCGCAGCGCAAGCACCTCCCGCACCTAATAGAGACGCATCAAATGACTGCATCGAAATTGTCGTATCAGCATCGAGTCGGTCGAGGCCGTTCTCAAACGCTCCTTCGACCCGCTTGAAATGTTGGGCTGAATGGACCGATTGAATTAGCCCTTTAGATGCCTTTTCCGGAGTTATTTCCAGTAGGTTATTCCACAATTCGATATCACCGCGAAGTGCCTCCATCACCGCGGGATATCGCTGCGGGGTTTCCGGGTGTCCTGCACCGGTGTCGTGTTTCTGGTAGATCGGATGATGAATAAGTGCGGTTTTCATAACATGACGGAAACTCAGATTACCACAATTCCCGGCGGGCCTTCCTGCCGGGGGCGATCGGAAACGGAACTGTCCGGCCATGCCTTCAAATGCTTGCGTATCAGTGGTATATTTCCAATGATCTTATGTCATTATTTCAAGTCACCCGGCTAAGGGCAATCGACTCTCATACCGGCGGCGAACCAACACGCGTGGTCATCGACGGCTTTCCCGATCTGGGTTCAGGCCCGATGGCCGCGAGACTCGATGCTTTTCGCCGCGGACACGACGACTTACGTTCGGCGATCGTCTGCGAGCCACGCGGCCACGATGCCGTGGTCGGTGCCCTGCTTTGTGAGCCGGTTGACCCGACGGCCGCTGCCGGAGTCATCTTTTTCAACAACGTCGGCTATCTTGGGATGTGCGGTCACGGAACGATCGGACTCGTGAAGACACTCGAGTTCATGGGGCGGATCACGACCGGCACGCATCGGATCGAGACGCCGGTCGGCGATGTCGAGGCTACCCTAAACGTTGACGGTTCGGTCACCATCACCAACGTTCCGAGTTACCGCTACGCCAAAGACGTCGAGGTCGACGTTCCTGGGATCGGGGTTGTCAAGGGCGATGTCGCATACGGCGGCAACTGGTTCTTTTTGATCGGCGAACATCCGCTCAAGCTCGAACTCGCGCATCTCGATTCACTGACTCGATTTTCGGCCGCGGTTCGCAACGCTTTGGCCGCCAACGGCATCACCGGTGCTGGCGGAGCCGAGATCGATCACATCGAGCTTTTTTCGCCAACGCCGACGGCTGACAGCCGTAATTTTGTGCTTTGTCCGGGCCTTGAATATGACCGCTCACCCTGCGGGACGGGCACGAGTGCCAAACTCGCCTGCCTTGTCGCCGACGGCAAACTTACCGAAGGCGGCGTCTGGCTGCAGGAAAGCGTCATTGGCAGCGTTTTCGAAGGCCGCGTAAAGCTCGACAGTGATAGGATAATTCCTGTCATTCGCAGCACGGCGCATGTGACGGCTGAACTGGATCTAATTTTCGATCCCGACGACCCGTATCGCTTTGGGATCAATTGATCTAAATAGGATCCAATAAATAAGTATTAATTATCGAAATAACAATTAGCGTGTCGAATGTCTTTTGATGTTGCCATCGTCGGAGGAGGACTTGTCGGTGCGGCCTGTGCCGCGTCTCTTTCCGAACGCGGCCAAAAAGTAGTCGTAATAGAATCGACGGGCATCGCATCCGGCACCACCGCCGCCGGAATGGGCCATATTGTTGTGATGGACGACAGCGAAGCCCAGTTCGCCCTGACCCGCTACTCGCAAATGCTCTGGGATCGACTTTCCCCGGAGCTTCCAAAACTCGCTGAATTTGAGAATTGCGGGACGATCTGGGTCGCGTCAGACGACGAAGAGATGGACGAGGTCCGTCGAAAAAGCGCTTTTTACGCCGAGCGAGGTATCAGTTGCGAGATCCTCGACGAGTGTTCGCTCCGAGCGGCCGAGCCTAACCTTCGCCAAGGGCTGGCCGGCGGTTTGCTTGTCGAAGGCGATAGCGTTGTATATCAGTTATTCGCTACGCGATTTCTGATCGAAAAAGCAAAGCGGAATGGTGCCGAATTGATCGTCGGCAAAAAGGCCCTCGAGATCGGAGCAAATGCGGTCACGCTGTCGGACGGAACAAGGGTACTATGCGGTCGGGTTGTGAACGCCGCGGGTGCCGCCGCCGCCGAACTTTCGCCCGGGTTAAATATCTCTAAGCGAAAAGGCCATCTCGTTATCACCGAACGCTACCCCAACTTCGCCCGGCATCAGCTTGTCGAACTCGGCTATCTAAAATCGGCTCACGGCTCGGCGACAGATTCTGTCGCGTTCAACGTCCAGCCGCGGAGCACCGGGCAGGTTTTGCTCGGTTCGTCAAGGCAATTTGGTGCCGAGGACGGTGAAATCGATCACGAGATCCTGCGGAGGATGACGGCAAGGGCGTTTGATTATATGCCGGCACTCAGAGATTTGTCGGTGGTCCGGGTGTGGACCGGTTTTCGCCCGGCGACGCCGGACAATCTGCCATATATCGGTCGGTTGCCTGAACACGACAACATTTTCATCGCAGCCGGCCACGAAGGACTCGGCATCACCACATCGCTCGGAACCGGAGAGCTGATCGCCGACGCGATGCTCGGATGCGAGCCGGCGATCCCGATCGAGCCATATTCGCCGGCAAGGAAGGTGGCAGAACATTGATAACGCTGACGATAAACGGTTCAAAGATCTCTGTCGAAGAAGGCACGACCGTTGCCGCGGCCGTTATATGCTCCGGGGAGACTGCATTTCGCAGGTCGGTAACTGGCGAGGCACGCGGCCCCCTGTGCGGAATGGGGATATGTTTTGAATGCCGTGTTACGATCGACGGTGAAGTCCTTAAACGTAGCTGTAATATAACCGCTATCGATGGAATGGAGGTCTCGACCGATGAGTGAGATCGGGTCCGAGGTATTGGTGATCGGCGGCGGTGCCGCCGGAATGTCGGCCGCTCTCCCGGCCTCTGCCCGAGCTAAGGTGACTGTCGTTGACGACAATCCGTTGCTCGGCGGCCAGATCTGGCGGGCCGAACTGGGAAAGATCAGATCTCCCGAAGCTAAACTCCTGATCGAATCGCTAGAGGCCGGCAAGATCACCGTGATCAACAATGCTCATGTGTTTGGGCCCGATAGCTATGGGCGTCTGCTCGCTGAATCGCCCGATGGCACGATCCAGCTCAAATACGAGAAGTTGGTGCTTGCGACCGGAGCACGTGAACGCTTTTTGCCTTTTCCCGGTTGGACACTGCCAAATATCCTAGGTGCTGGCGGCCTGCAGGCGATGGTCAAGGGCGGCTTAAGTATTGAGAACAAGCGTGTTGTCGTTGCCGGAACGGGGCCTTTGCTCTTCGCAGTTGCTGACTATTTGAAGGCGAAAGGCGCGATTGTCGTCTGCATCGCAGAACAGGCTCCGGCAGCAACGATACGTCGATTTGCCCTCGGCCTGTGGCGTTATCCTACCAAGATCACTCAGGGAACCGCAATGAGAATACGGCTCCGCGACGTTCCTTATCTAACCAATTCGTGGATCACCGGCTGCATCAAAAGCAGCGGATCGTCGAACGCGATCACGGCAACGATCTCGCGAAGAGGCAAGACTGTCAGTCTGGACTGTGATTACGTCGCGTGTGGATTCCATCTGGTCCCGAGCACCGAACTTGCTTCCGTTCTCGGCTGTCGGATCGAAAAAGGCGTGGTCGTGGTCAACGAATATCAGCAAACTTCCGTCGCCAATATCTACTGTGCCGGTGAACCGACCGGCATCGGCGGCATTGAGGCATCGCTTGTTGAAGGCAAGATCGCCGGGCTTTCGGCGACCGGTCAGACAGACGCCGCACGCGAACATTTTGCCGAACGAGACAAAACGCGAAGATTCGGCAAGGCTCTGAATTCGGCATTCGCCCTTCGAGCCGAGCTAAAGCGGCTCGCCGGACCCGATACGATCATCTGTCGATGTGAGGATGTCGAGTACGGCCGCCTGACTGAATTTCCAAGTTCGCGTGAGGCCAAGCTGCAGACCCGCTGCGGAATGGGCCCGTGTCAGGGCCGCATTTGCGGTGCCGCGACCGAATTTCTCTTCGGCTGGGAGCCCGGCACCGTGCGTCCACCGATCTTTCCCGTTAAAATGGAGAACCTATGACAATGAAATGGATGGGCGTTATGCCCGCGATCACCACTTGCTTTGACGACGATCTTAATATCGACCACGATTTCACCGCAAAGCACGTCAATTGGCTGGTTGATAACGGCTGTACGGGTATTGTGACCAACGGAAGCCTAGGCGAAGGCGGTACATTTTCGCTTGACGAGAAGATCGCGCTTTGGAAGACCGTTGTCGGTACTGTCGGCGATCGAGTGCCCGTTGTAGCGGCTATCGCCTCGATGACCACGTCCGACGCTTGTGCCCAGGCGGTCGAGGCCGCGTCGGCCGGCTGTTCGGGCCTTATGGTTCTACCGCCGTACGTTTATCGTGGCGACTGGAGGGAGATGAAGTACCATATCTCACAGATCGCCAAATCGACCGACCTTTCGTGCATGCTTTATAACAATCCCGTTGCATATGGGACCGACTTTCTGCCGGAGCAGGTTGCCGAGCTTGCTGCCGAATTGCCGAACCTGCACGCGGTCAAAGAATCTTCGACCGATGTACGCCGCGTGACCGCCATTCGTGCTTTGTGCGGCGCTCGCCTGGAGCTTTTTGTCGGCGTTGACGACTGCATCGTCGAGGGCATAAATGCGGGAGCGACAGGTTGGATAGCGGGGCTCGTGAGTGCGTTTCCGAAGGAATCGGTCGATCTTTTCAATTACGCGATGAATGGCGAGAACGAAAAGGCCCGCGAAATTTACGAGTGGTTTCTTCCGCTGTTAAGGCTCGACACGGTTCCGAAGTTTGTTCAGCTCATCAAGCTTGTTCAGGAAAGAGTGGGCTGGGGCAGCACCCGTGTACGACCGCCGCGTCTAGAACTCGTCGGTACCGAACTCGCTGAAACACTTGCAATTATCGATCACGCCTTGGCAACACGTCCGGCGTCGTCGGAAACATCCAATGCCGAGGACCGCAGTTAGTAAATGACACTTTGGACCAATGAAAAATGATCTGACCGGAACATCTATTATCGGCCGATCACGCGGCGCGGTCACCGCCGACGCCTTCCGTGCATTCGACCCGACAACCGGCAACGCTGTCGAGCCGGCGTTTTACTCGGCAACACTTGACGAACTTGACCGAGCTGCCGCACTTGCCGAAGCCGCTAGAATTCCCTATGGAGTGATCCCGGGCCGCGAGCGTGCCATTTTTCTTCGCAGGATCGCAGATAATATCGAGGCTCTCGGCGACGAATTGATCGAGCGGGCCACGCTTGAGACCTCACTGCCAAATGCCCGATTCGTCGGTGAACGCGGACGCACCTGTATGCAACTCCGAATGTTTGCCGACCTGCTCGACGAGGGCTCATGGGTGGACGCACGGATCGATCACGCTATTCCGGACCGTGAACCGCTGCCCAAGCCTGACGTTCGTTCGATGCTTCGGCCGGTCGGCCCTGTAGCCGTGTTTTGTGCGAGCAACTTCCCGCTCGCGTACTCCGTGGCGGGCGGCGATACCGCTTCCGCACTCGCCGCGGGTTGTCCGGTGATCGTAAACGCCCATATCGCCCACCCCGGAACGGCGGAACTCGTCGGCAACGCCGTTGCCGATGCGGCAATGGAATGCGGCATGCCCGAGGGCGTCTTTAGCCTCTTATTTTCAAGCGGTTACGACATCGGCCAGGCTCTCGTCAAGCACCCGTCGATCAAAGCCGTCGGATTTACGGGTTCGCGTCGCGGAGGCCGGGCATTGATGGACATCGCCGCCGCACGTCCCGAGCCTATACCGGTTTACACAGAGATGAGTTCGGTAAATCCGACATTTATCCTTCCAAATGCCGTAAGGGAACGCGGCGACGCGATCGTTGAGGGTCTTCTTGCCTCGGTGACCGGCGGCGTCGGCCAGTTTTGCACGAAACCGGGTCTGGTCTTTCTGCCGACGGGTTCGCCAGGCGACGGATTTGCAGAAAAGTTTGATCGAATGATCGAGGACACTGCCCCGGCACCGCTGCTGACCGGCGGGATCAGCGACGCATATAAGGCTGCAAGCTCAAAACGAAAGAACGAGGTCAAAGGATTTACCTTCAATACGCAGTCTGATCTGGAGGGTTTTGCGGTAAATCCCTCGACCTTTGAGGTGCCGGCGGTCGATTATCTCAACACGCCCGAACTCAACGAAGAGATCTTCGGCCCGACAACCCTGCTCGTCCGCTCGGACCGGCACGACGAACTTCTGGCAATTGCCCGCTCGCTCGAAGGTCAGCTTACCGCCTCGGTCCACGGCACCGAAGAGGACCTTCGCTCATATGCTGATCTCATCGCGATACTCGAAACCAAGGTCGGCCGGCTTATATTCAACGGATTTTCAACTGGTGTTGAGGTTTGTCCGTCGATGGTACACGGCGGCCCGTATCCGGCGACGTCGGACGGTCGTTCAACAGCGGTTGGCAGTCGGGCGATGACCCGGTTCGCGAGATTGGTCTGTTTCCAGAATTTCCCCGACCCGTCACTGCCCGACGAGTTGAAAGAAGCAAATCCACTAGGGATTGACCGTATGATCGACGGAAAGATGTCGCGAATCTGAGATCATTCCGATTCAAACCCTGACAGCT
Source organism: Pyrinomonadaceae bacterium (assembly GCA_019694345.1). Taxonomy (GTDB): domain Bacteria; phylum Acidobacteriota; class Blastocatellia; order Pyrinomonadales; family Pyrinomonadaceae; genus OLB17. The sequence goes on from JAIBCA010000069.1 coordinate 13,924, forward strand.
AAAGTACAAATTCCGGCACGCTCGGCTCGTCCGGAACTATGAACTCCCTTCCCTTATCGCGTGCCCAACGGTGGAGCCACGAGATCCCCGCCGGCCCGACGTACGTGTCCGGCAGGCGATAAGCCTCGTCTTTCAGCGCGGTCTCGAGATCGACGAACTTGTATCCTCGTCGCTTGAACATCGCCGCCAGGTCGTCGAAATGGTCCGAGTTGATAAAATTCGCGTGGATCAGCAGCGTCTGTGCGATCTCTCGTCCAAACAGCCTCATTGATTGGCGTTCCCAGTAGTCCAGCTTCTTTTCCATGTACGGCACATACGCATCGCCGACCTTTTTCATCAGCGCCTTATCGCCGCGGTCAAACGCTAGATCGTAGGCTCGCGAAAAAATGTAATCCGCGTTATCGAATGAGATCGGCGCGATCGTATATCCGCGATCGTTCAGGAACCGGCCAAATTCGGCCTTGATCTCCATCGTACGGCCGGTCTGCAAGAAGGGATGTCGAAAATACCTCATTTTGCGGCCCTTTTCGGCGAGCAATTGCTTAGTGATCGTTTCGCCCTTTAGAAGGTCCGACTCATATTCGGCAAGGTCGATCTGATTCAGACTGCGGTGCGAATACGTATGATTGCCGAGTTCGAGACCCGCAGTGAGCCACATTCGGAGCAGATCGACCTGTTTCTCGTCCGCCTTGCCGCCGGCATAAAGCTTGTTCTCGTTTACAAATCCGATCGCCGGAACCTTGGCCTTGGTAATGTGCCCGAGCAGTTTCTTAGTGATCTCCTGACGATTCTTGAGCGTGCCGCGTGTCGAGACGACCGGTAAGTCGTCTATAGTTACCGCAAAAGTTCGTTCAACTTGCGACAACGAGATAACTGGCATCAGCGATACCAAAATAAGAGCGAACGATAATACTTTAGGCATTAATTATTTGGCAAAAACCTGTGCCAGGTCCGCAAAGGCCTTAAACTCGAGAGCGTTGCCACTCGGATCGAGAAAAAACATTGTCGCCTGCTCGCCGACCTCGCCGGCGAATCGTATCTTGGGTTCGATCACAAACTCGACGCCTTTCGCCGAGAGATCGTCAGCGAGAGCGACCCATTGTTCCATCGGAAGGATCACGCCAAAGTGCGGCACCGGCACATGGTCGCGGTCAACGTCATTCGTTGCCCGTACACCGGCATGTTCGGGGGCGAGATGGGCGACGATCTGGTGGCCGAAAAGGTCAAAGTCCACCCAATGATCCGAACTTCGGCCTTCGGTGCAACCGAGCACATTCAGATAGAATTCACGTGCCGCGGCCAGATCAGTTACGGGGAACGCCAAATGGAAAGGATTTCTCATATCTAGATTATGTCGAGGCCAAGCGCTATCGCGATTCAGCAGAGTCCGTTCGTTGTGCTAGTCTTTTCAATAATGGTCGAACATATTGAGAATTTTGTCAGCGAGATCGCCAAGAGCATTCAGAACGGCACATTCGTTAAACTCTCGCTTGCAAATTATAAGGGCTCAGAACCGCATCTGCAAAAGATACTGATCCGCCTTGTCGAAACAAAAAAGGGCGTTCGGCTATATTTTCTGTATCGAAGCGAGACGCGCGATGTCGCTAAAAACTATGATTTCGACCTTGGATTGGGATTGATCGCTACAGCCTTTGATGACGGCTTTCGAAACGGACACTTATTCACCACGGCGGGCGACCTCCAGTTGGATATTAGCAATAAAGGCAAAACTCGCCTTAATCGAGCCAAACCGGCTTTCCGGCTGACTCCGCCGCTCGGACATGATCGCGAAAAGGCCGCACTCGTCGATGCCAACAGCTTTTATCTCAAGGCTCTCGGGATCACAGATGACACCGGCCGTATCAAGGATAAACAGCAGGACAAATGGCGTCAGATCAACAAATTTGTCGAGGTGATGGCAAGCCTATACAACAGATCTGAATTGCGTGAAAAAAGATCACTGTCAATCGTCGATATGGGTTGCGGCAAAGGTTACCTGACTTTTGCGGCGTTCGATTATTTCCGAAATACGCTTGGCCTCGAGGCCGTAGTGACCGGGATCGACGTAAAGAGCGAACTTGTTGACCTGTGTAACGGCATCGCCAGGGCCTGCGACTTCGACGGCCTTAGCTTCGTTGTCGGCAGGATCGACGACTTCGTGGTGGGCGATACCGATATGCTGATCGCACTTCACGCATGTAATACGGCGACGGATGAGGCTCTCTTTAAGGGCATCAAGGCCAACGCTGGCCTGATATTGGCCGCTCCGTGCTGTCATCAGGAGATCCGGCCGCAGATCACGCCGCCGGCGATGCTCAAGGATGTTCTAAAGCACGGCGTGATGCTCGAGCGATTCGCCGAGTTCATTACAGACGGTCTCAGGTCGCTTTTGCTGGAACGGAGCGGATATTCGACCAAGCTTTTCGAATTTGTCAGTACGGAGCATACCCCAAAGAACAATATGCTCGCCGCTACACGGCTTGGTCGACCGAGGCCTCCCGAAGAGTTCCAGCGACAGATCGTTGAGATCAAGGAACAGTTCGGCATAGATCAACACCGTCTTGAGACGCTTCTGGGACCGCCGGATTGAACCTTATTCGTCAGACCGCTCGATTTTACTTGACCAGACCAACGAACCGCTCTATGATTGAGGTTTGCGTTTAGTCGCACATCGCTTATATACGGCGAAGGAAGTGAGATTATGAAAAAGGAAATTCATCCTAATTACAACGAGATTTCGGTGATCTGTGCCTGCGGAAGCACATTCAAGACCCGCTCAACGATGGGCGAGGATCTCCATATAGAAATTTGCTCGGCCTGTCACCCGTTTTTTACCGGCAAACAAAAGCTTGTTGACACGGCCGGCCGTGTGGATCGCTTCAATAAGCGATATGCTCGCGGTGCCGCTGAAACTGCGAAATAAGGCGAGAATGCGATCAACAATCGTAATTTTCAACTATTAGCTCTCTAAAATTTGACGCCGACCACTAGCGCCGTTCGATACGGGTGTGCCGAACACACCCAGATCGGTGAAAAAGGGTCGGCGTTAGTTGTTTCTTAGCTGTGTTGGGATAAATGCGGTGTGGGCGGAACATCTGATCACGATGACGCCCGGTCCAATATCAGCAAGCATCCGTTTTACGACTTGAGCAATCAAAATCGAAGTATGAAAAAGCAACCATCGGCAAGAAAACTTAGATTTCTCCATACGGTCTTTGCAATGGAGCGTGATCTGATCGTCGGAGGGCAAGCCGTTATGGAAGGCGTGATGATGCGAACGCCTTCGGCGTACGCGATCGCGTGCCGACGGCAAGACGGGTCGATCGTGACGACGGCGGAAACACTTCCCAAATGGAGCGATAGATACAGGTGGCTCAATACTCCCGTTCTCCGCGGCGGGGCAACGCTGATCCAATCGATGGCGCTGGGCGTCAAAGCACTAAATTTCTCGGCCCGTATCTACGAAGAAGATCTGGCAGCTAAAGAGGAGGCCGAAAAGGCTAAGGCGGGCGATCCGGCGGTCGCACTAGTTGACGGGGCAATAGACGAGCAATTTCTGAAAGCTCCTGTGAAGGTGATCATGCCCGACAAGGCGGTAAAGAAGACCGGACAGTCGGCAAGTGCGGTTGGGTCGATCATTTTTGCGTTGCTCTTCAACGTTCTGCTTTTCATTGTGGCTCCGCTGGTGCTGACCAACGTGCTGTTCATCGCTCTCGGATGGGCAGAGTCACCTGTCATTGCGGCCGATGCATCGTGGTGGTCATTCGTCAAGGCATATGTTTGGAAGATCAAGCTCGACTCGTTCGGCTCGTGGATATCTTTTAATCTCATTGACGGATTGATCCGGATGGCGTTCTTCATATTTATGATCTTTTCGATGTCCTTCTTGAAGGACATTCGCCGTGTTTTCGAGTATCACGGTGCCGAGCATAAGACCGTGTTTACCTGGGAAAAAGGCCTCGACCTGACGGTCGAAAATGCCGCCCAACAGCGGCGCCAGCATCCGAGATGCGGGACCTCCTTTTTGATGGTCGTGATGCTCGTTGCGATCGTGCTGTTCTCGGTGATCAATTTCGAGGCGACGTGGCTCAATCTTGTCGTCAGAATAGCGTTGATGCCGCTCGTCGCCGGCTTGTCATACGAGGTGATCAGATACGCCGCCAAGAAGGAATCAGGTCCGATCTTCAAATTTATGACCCTTCCCGGGCTTTGGCTCCAAAATATCACTACCCAGGACCCCGATGCGGAACAACTCGAAGTCGCAATAAGGGCCTTGGATGAATCATTAAAACTCGAGCCAGTGACGGCCTGATCGCTGGTACGGGTATCGAGAAATAGCGAATTATGTTTGAAAAACTTGCGCAGATCGAAAAAAGCTATGACGAACTGACCGAACAGATCTCCCAACCGGAGTTCATGTCCGACATGTCAGTTTACGCAAAGCTGATGAAACAGCACCGCAGCCTGGGCGAGATCGTCGGGAAGTATCGCGAGGTCCGAAAAATGACCGAGGATCTTCAGGGAGCCAGGGACCTAGCTGAGATGGCCGACGATGACGAGATGCGTGAGATGGCCGCTCTTGAGATCGCATCGATCGAGGAAAAACTCCCGGCAGCCGAAGAAGAACTTAAAATGCTCTTGCTGCCCAAAGACCCGAACGATGAAAAGAACGTAATTCTCGAGATCCGTGCAGGAACCGGAGGTGATGAGGCGACGCTGTTCGCCGCTGAGATTCTCAGAATGTATGCCCGATATGCCGAGCGTCAGGGTTGGAAAATGGACATTCTTGAGGCTTCCGACACCGGCGTAGGCGGGATCAAAGATGCTGTCGCCGTGATCGAAGGCGATAACGTGTACTCGAAACTTCGTTTCGAGTCCGGCGTACACCGTGTCCAGCGAGTGCCGCAAACCGAGACCCAGGGCCGGATCCATACCTCAGCGATCACCGTCGCCGTATTGCCTGAAGCCGAAGAGGTCGATGTCCAGATCAATCAAAATGACCTCCGGATAGATACATTCTGCTCCTCGGGGCCGGGCGGGCAATCAGTGAATACGACATATTCTGCGGTGCGGATCACTCATATGCCGACGGGCGTGGTCGTTTCGATGCAGGACGAAAAATCGCAGATCAAGAATCGCGAAAAGGCGATGAGGGTACTGCGGGCGCGGCTTCAGGAGATCGAAGAGCAGAAACAACACGACGCCCTTTCGGCCGAACGCAAATCAATGGTCGGCAGCGGTGACCGTTCGGAGAAGATCCGAACCTACAATTTCAAGGAAAACCGTGTCACCGATCACCGGATCGGTCTGACCGTACATCAGCTTGACCTGGTAATGGAAGGACAGCTGGATGAATTTATTGAAACGCTTCGGACCCATTATCAAACCGAAAAATTGAAAGCCGAAGCGGTCGGAGCCTGATACCAAACAGTATTTTGGCGTTTCGAAAAAAGATGCAGCCAACGCGATTATATCTGATAAGGCACGGTCAGTCGGCCGGTAATGCCGAGGGCCGCTTCGGCGGTCACGGTCCCACGCCGCTATCGGATCTCGGTCGGCGACAGGCGGAAATGACGGCAAACTCCCTTGCCAAAGAGGGTATTTCCGCGATCTATTCCAGTGATCTGACGCGTGCGGTCGAAACTGCCGAGCCGCTCGCCCAACTGCTTGGCCTGCCGATACATCAGTCGCCCGCATTTCGTGAGCGGCATGTCGGTGTGCTCGAAGGACTGACGTTTGACGAGTCAAAGGAGGCATATCCCAAGGACTATTACGCTCTCGTCAATCGAAACATACATCATGTGATCACAAAAGGGGAGAGTTATCGACATCTGCTTCGCCGGATCACCCAAAAGGTCAACGACGTTCTCCGGGTCCACCAAGGTGAACGAGTGGCAATTTTCTCACACACTGGTGCGATCTGTTTTCTCACGCTGCACCTTCTCGGGGCGATCCATCGCGGCACAAAACAGACGCCATGGCTGATCACTTCAAATTGCGGGATCAATCGCTTTGAGATCCGCAATCGAAGCAATATTCGCGTCTTGGCTCTTAACGATACACGTCATTTGGCCGCCGTCACCGGGAACGATTCATTTGCCGCCCGATAGCATGACCTACAATTTCTTGACTTTCTATCCCGTTTGAAATCTACTTGCATTTGATCATTAGATCTGCCGAGGCAAGTATGAACAAAATTATCGGGTCGCTAACTCTTTGCGCGTTGACACTTTTGGCCGTAGTTTCGGTCGCCGCCCAGGACGATGAAACACGTCAGGGTACGGGCTTGCCTACCTTGGTCGGTGAAAATGCCGGCCGCGGCAATCGGATGAACGTGTCAGGTAAGGTCTCCTTGATGGGGACCGATCAGCCCAAACGAAGGCCGGTGATAACGGTCTCTGTCCTGATGTCCGGAGCGGTTCTCGACCGAACAACTACCAACGATAAGGGCTTTTTCATCATTCGCAGCGTTCCCAGGGAAACCGTCACGATACTCGTTGAAGTTGACGGAAATGAGGCCGCCAGGCAGGTTGTTGCCGCGTCACCCATGGGCAACACTTCGCTTGAGATCTCGATCCCCTGGCCATCGCTAGCCCCGCCCGCGAAGCCGGGCGTGATCGCCGCCGACCAGATATACGACCGATCCCCAAATAATCAGGCCCTTTTCAGTAAGGGTCTTGACGCAGCCAAATCCAACGAAAAAGCCCAGGCCATCACTTTTTTCAATGAGTTGCTCACCGCCGATCCGAAAGACCACATTGCCTGGACAGAACTCGGCACCGTGTATTTCAAGCACGACGATCTCGATAATGCTGAGGCCTGCTATTTCAAAGCTATCGAACTCAAGCGGGATTATTTTATGGCGCTGCTCAACCTCGGCAAACTTTATTTTGGCCGAAAGCAATATGATGATTCCGTACTGGTGCTAACCAATGCCGTAAAGGCCCGGCCGGATTCACCGGATGCTCACGTATTCCTAGCCGAGGCGTATCTTCAGACCAAGAAGGGAAACTCAGCCGTTTATCACTATAACGAGGCACTTAAATTAGCACCGATCGAAAAGGCTGAGGTCCATCTGCGTCTTGCGTCGCTCTATGACGCGGCCGGACTGAAGAACAAGGCTTCGAACGAATACAAGCTGTTTCTAAATAAGCAGCCAAATTATGCTGAAAAGGAACGGCTGGAAAAGTACATTAAAGACAACCCACCCAAATAAGGGACAAAAAAGGGCCGGGCGAATTGCCCGGCCCTTATTATCGGTCAGGTACGAGATCTAGAAATCGTACCTGAGAGCAAATTGCATGATACGCGGTGAATTGGCCATCGCCGTATATCGTCCAAACGCGCCGTCGGCCGCTGTTCCGGTGTAGCCAAGCGTCCCGATCGACTGTCCCGTGAAGTACGGCGTGTTAGCCACGTTGAAAACATCCCATCGGAACGTTACCTTGTGTCCCTCTCTCCACGGCATATCGAAAGATTTCGACAAGCTTGCATCGAGGTTGATCGACGGCGAGAACCGAAGCGGATTACGGCTGCCCGTTTCGCCGGGATGAGGCGTGCGGAATGCCGCGTTGGCGTCGTCCGGGTTGGCGAACATATTCGGGATGTCGCAACCCGATGTGCAGGTGCTCGATGCCGAGTTGTAGAACGTGCCCGATTTTACCTTGCGGATGTTCGTCATATAGCTTCGGATGTTCCAGTTGGTCTGCCAACCGGTAGCATCGTAAAAGCCGTCGAACGGATAACCCGAATCCCATCTGAACACGGCCGCCAACGACCATCCACCAAGGACAGCATCAGCGAATTTGTTCATTCCGTTCCAGAGCTTTCGGCCCTTTCCGACCGGAATGTCCCAAACGCCGTTGAAGTTGATCTGATGACGAAGGTCAAAATCCGAGTAGGATTTCTGGTCACCCAACTTGAATGCGTTCAGAACGAAAGCTGACCCGAACAGGCCGCCTGTCTGCAAGCCCGAGGCCTCGTCAAGTGATTTTGAATAAGTGTAGTTCAGGTCCCACGTGGTTCCGGCAAGACGCTGTCGAAGCGACACCGTTGCACCATGGTAGTCTGATTTACCGACCGTGCTGAAGGCCGATAGTGAATCATATTGGCCCTGGAAGAAGTATCTTGAACCGGTAAACTGGTCAAGCTGCTGCATAAGATAGGTCCAGTCACCCGCACTTGGCTGTGCAAGATAGACGGCCTGAGTGTTGGTCGTGCCTGCCGGCAAGCTGAACGCCGCCGCAAGACTGCCCGGAGCCCACATATTGTTGTAAAACGCCAGATTCGGGACCGAACTCAGCGGAGCCCCGGCCTGCAGCAGCCGATCGAGGATAGTTCCGGCCTCGTTGTAGCTCATACCCGATACGGGGTCGCGGATGTCACGGAGCATCATCGCGTCGCGTCCGACCAGAAGGTTGCGGGCGAGGCGGCCGATGTAAGCAACGTCTAGCCAGATCTTGCCCGGCAACTGTCTGCCGTAGCTGACATTCCACGTATAGTTGATCGGCGAGACCAAATTCTGATCCAGCGATGTCTCGATCTTGCCCTGTCCGGGGTTGTTGAATGGAGCAGTCTGCGGGAATGTCAATCCGGTCGGGATCGTCAGGTTCGGCAGATTGCGGATCACCATATTCGGGCCGGTGTAAAGCGGAGCCGGGTTGTTCGTGATGTTGTAGGTATTTACGTTGATCGACGCCGAAGACGCAAATCCAAGCGTGTTCGAACCATCCCAGTTGGTCGCCAACTGCTGGCCAAAATAGTCATTGGTGATCGCAAAACCGGCCCTGAAGACCGACTCGGAATCCTTGCCGAACATTTTCGACAAGAATCCTTTTTCAAACTCCGGCGACCACGCGATCGAAACGCGGGGCTGAACGTTGTTCTTGTCGAGCGGATAAATGCTATCGAGGCCGTTTGCCTTTCCTGCCTTGCGGACCGAAAGCGGTTCACGGTAGTTCTGCCCTCGATTCATCGCATCGATCGTGTTCTGAAGATAGGTCGACAGCACGATGCTCGGCACGGTCTCATAGCCCTGAGTTTCGGTCACCGGCATGCTCAGCCCGTATCGAACACCGGCGGTGAGTGTAAGGTTTGACCTCAGCTTCCAGGTATCCTGAAAGTAGAAATCGTATTCTTCGGTCTTGAACTGACGGAAAATACCCGTATTTGCCGGGATCAACTGTCCCTGGGTATCGAAATTGAAGTTAGCCCCATAGCCGCTCAGACGGCCAAGCAATGCAACGAGAGCTCCCTGTGCGGGCGTGCTCCATGCGGTTCCCGAGATGGTCCTGGGTGATCCCGCCGTTGCAGTGATGTAATTGTTGATCGCCGTTCTGGCGACATTGCTCGGATATGCACTCGGGTTAGTAATACCGTTATCAAACGCCCGGGCAAAATTAGTCCGCGAGTTCTTGATCAAACGGATATTGGTTCCGAACTGCAGCGAGTGATTGCCCTTGATCCAGGTGAAATCGTCCGTGATGTTTTGCGTCGGATTGGTACGATTGAACGTACGCGCAAATCCCGTCGGCTGAAAGATATAGCGGAACGTGATCGCCGGTGCGTCTGAGTCGCCCTGGTTGCTGAATGCGATTCGCGTCAACCCATAGCTGAGGCGATTGGTCATGTTGCTGTTGATCAACCAAGTGTGGGTCAATGCCATTCCTAGCGGGTGGCTCCATGTATTGGTCGGCGGCGTGTCGGGGAAATACGACGGAGCTCCGGTGATATCCTGCTGATAGTTACCTCGGAACGACAGCTGATGCTTCTGATCCTTGGTCACGTTCCAGTCAAATCGGGCTGTATGAGCATTCTGTTTGATGGGTGTCGCAGCATTGAATCTGAAACCGCCGGAATTCAGGCCGTCACCGACGGTGCTGTCATTTACCGGATATCTTGAAGCCGCCGATGCGAAAAGGCTCGCAGCGATCGGATTAACATCGACCACCGGCAGACTACTCACCGTAAACGTATTGATCTGGGCCGTTGTGATTGTCCATGCCTGGCCCGTGTTGTCGAAGAACTTGATATTGCCCTGTCCGAGACTGGCTGTCGGAACGAGTCGTACGACCGACTCGCCCTTTGCTTCTCTCATTCCTTCGTAGTTGTAGAAAAAGAACAATCTGTCCTTAATGATCGGACCGCCGAGCCGGCCGCCGAAAAGGTTTCGGATCAGCTTCGGACGTTCGACACCTGACCGGTTGTTGAACCAGTCATTGGCCGTCGTTGCGGTATTACGATGGTATTCGTAAAGCGCTCCGCGAAAATCATTTGATCCGCTCTTGGTGATCAATGAGATCTGGGCACCTGATGACCGTCCCTTGCTGGCATCAGGGTTTAGCGTCGTAACGCGAAATTCGTCGACCGAGTCGGGGTTGACACGCAGAACCGACTCAAATGCGCTCGCATTCTGCTGGTTGTTGACGTCTATACCGTCCAGGGTGATATTCGCCTGATCGGCACGGCCGCCGGCAACCGAACCGTCAGGCGTCACGGCTGCCTGCAGGCTCAAGAGGTTTGCAACGTTTCTGCCCTGCAGCGGAAGCTGCAGGATCTGACGTGAAACAAAGTTGTTTCCCAAACTGGCGTCCTGCGTGTTGACGATACTTTCAAGTCCGTCCGCGGCAACATTTACTACCTCGGAAACCGCACCCGGTTCAAGCATCGCGTCGATCGATGTGGTCTTGTCCACGAGCGCCGAGACGCTGGACTGGACGAGCTTCTTAAAGCCATTGGCTTCGATCGTTAACTGATAGGTATCGGGCGGTACGCTGGAAAATGAATAGGCCCCGGAACTGCTGGTAACCACCGTACGGTTAAATCCACGGGACTCGTTAACCAACTTGACTGTCGCACCGGCCACAACGGCACCCTGCTGATCAGTTACAGTGCCCTGAATAGTTGCCGAGCCCGTCTGTGCGGTTGCCGAGCCGGCCAATACGATCGACAAAACGACCGCAAAAATAGCAAGTAATCCCTTACTCTTGCAATTGCCAAATGTCATAGCTCCTCCTGAGTGTTACTACGGTATCGTCGAAATTGTTAAAGGAAACCTCTGACACGCACGTACTGTGCCGCAAGTCAGAAATTCAATGCTGACCGTTGTAATCAGCTAGTTTTATGGCTCAACCCGGACTATCGGGAATGCCATTTTCGATGAGAATCTGAATTTGATTCAAAATCTCGTCGGTCTTTACTCAATCCGTAAATTTTAGGTGTTTCAAAAGAATTGACGGTAATTTAACACATATTTGAGAAAAGAGAAGTCTCGTTTTGCGTTTTTTTTGCCGATACTCGTATCAAGTTGACGAAAAGCAGCCTTCTGCACTGTCCGATACTAAAAGTAATCGTGGCGACAGCCGGAGCATGGCCGCAGGTTCGCGCTGGGCGGTTGACAGGGCAGGGTTTGCAGGCCGAACTAAGTCCGAGAAAAACTGAGGTCTACTCACCGACGAACTGTTGATATATCGCCTTGACCGCGGTCGCAGCCTGACCGACGGCTCCGGCGATCGTTGGCCCCGTCCGGTTTACGATATCGCCGACCGCAAATACCCTCGAGAGATTTGTGCGGCCGACTGAATCAGCGATGAGATACCCGTCCGGCGTTTTGGCAATGTCAACAAAAGGCTCGGAGTTAGGTTCGACGCCGATCCGGATCAGCAAACGGTCGATCGCCAATTGACGGATCTCGTTCGAATTCACATCCTTGATCTCAAGTCCCCTAACTTGATCATCGCCGAGTATCCTGGTAGCGATTGCACCGAAAACAACCTGAACATTTTCGAGATCTCCCGTGGCGTCAATTAGCTCACGCCTTGCCGAGAACTGTCTGCCGCGATGGACTATGAATACCTCTTTGGCAGATCTGCCAAGGATCAAGGCGTTCTCGACGGCCGCATCGCCGCCCCCGATTATGGCAACCGAGAGGCCCGAGGCACCGCTTCCTGTCTTAGCCCCTGACTCGAGTATGCCGCGTCCGAGAAAATCCATCTCGCCCGGAATTTGCAGTTTTCGCCGTCTGACCCCGGCGGCAATTATCACTGCACGTGAGCAAACGTTTCGGCCGCCGGATAATTCTATCTGGACTCCATGTTCGGACTCGGCGATGCCCAAGGCTTCTCCCGCGAGCACTTCCGTTCCGGAACGGCGTTCAGCCTGAGCGATCATCAGATCGGCCAATTCCGTTCCGTTGGCAGTTTCTATCCCGGGATAATTCACTACCGGGTTGTAGATCCGCCGCATTTGTCCACCGAGGAGGCCTTCCCGCTCGATGATGACCGAAGTCAGACCGAGATCGCCGCACCACAGTGCAGCGGCGAGGCCGCCCGGGCCGCCGCCGATCATCGCTACGTCAAAATCGCTGTTGAACGTCGCCATCCTGATCCGAAACCTCTCTGTCCATTACCTCATTTTGTCATCGACTTGTGACATATTATGTCACTTTTACCAGGTTCTTTGTTATATTCGCTGACCATCACCTTCATTTGATCGTCTTCAACATCCCTAGTTTAGGCATATTTACGTCGATAAACAACGAAGCGCGCATTTGACCGATGTGGCACCCATTTTGCATAACCGTTTATCCGGGATAATGGCGCCTTTGTCTAGGGGCCCCGATCTTCCGCACTCTAGTTGTCAAAGTTCACTACGTCACCCAGTGCAAAATATGAGATTAGAAATCGAGCAATCCATCGAATCCACAACCACCAACTACTATCGCCAGCCCGTCGAAGAAACATCATCGAACGGTGTTGACGTTTCGCGGCTCCTTAAACAGGGAGTTTCGGCCGCTCAAAGCGGCGAACGGGCGCTCGCTCGGACGCTTCTGTTGCGGGTCACCGAAGCCGACCCGCAAAACACCGACGCGTGGCTCTGGCTTGCGTCGATCAGCGAATATCCCGAAGAACTTCTCGGTTTCCTGGATAACGTTTTAAGTGTCGACCCTGACAACTCTCGTGCTCGCCAGTGGAAAGCCGCGACGAGATCTCTGCTTGCGAAGACATTCGTCCAGCGTGGTATCTCTGCGAACGAGGACGGCCAGACCCAGTTTGCGATCGACTGTTTCGATAAAGCTCTCGAGCATGACGAGCAGTGCGAAGCGGCACTTGTGTGGAAGGCCTCACTGATGGAATCAGAGAATGAGCGCGAAAGCCTATTGGTACGTGCTCTTGAGATCAACCCGGACAATGAGGACGCAAAGGCGGCCCTCTCAGCCATCACCGGCCGACGAGAACAATTGCAATTGAACGCAGCCCGGACCGCGGCGGTCAACGGTGACCTCAGCGGCGCTGAATTGATCCTGCATCAGATCTTGGCGAATGATGCCGACTCTATCGACGCCTGGCTGCTGATGTCACAGGTCGCTGCCCCGTTCAGCGAAAAAATGCTCGCGTATCGCCGTATCCTCGAACTCGATCCGTCAAACGCACTGGCCAATGCCGGCCATGATTTCATTTCAGACATGCGCGATGCGGTCCAGGCCGAGGATTCCGATACCGAAGCCGCCGAGACCGTTGAGGGTGCTGAGCAGTTCGCCGCCGAGCCTTCAACCGAAGGCGATCAGCAGATGTCGGCAGATGTTGAACAGTTCGAGGAAACCGGCTACTACGAAAATTCGATCGAGCCGGTAATACCGGAAATGAACGAACCGGCCGAATCCTATGACTTTTTGAACGACACTGAGCCTGACTCGGTCGAAAATGAAACAAGCCAAGTGGACGAAATGCCCGAGGTCGATTTTCAGGCAGCCGAAGAAACCGACCATAACGGCTCGTATTATCACGAAGAAGAACTTGCACCCGCGAACACAGAAGCAACAATGGAAACCGATGCTTTCGATAGCGAACAGAGCGACGATGAACCCAGCGTCGCAGCCGGATCGATGGCCGACGATGCTAACGCTTATGATCTCGGACAGAGGCGTGAATTTCTCTCTCACGCATCCGAGACACCTGTCGTCGAAGAACCGGCGGCCGAGCCGGAGTGGCCCGCCGAGCAGCCGTCGGACGAAGTTGGCCAGCATTTCTTTGCCGAAAACGATCAGATCGTGGAGGATGTCGTTCCGCAAGATCATTGCCCATACTGTCATGCAGCAAATGAGCCGCATGCGTTCGAATGCTCTTCGTGTATGGCGATACTGACACTGTCGGACCTTGAGCGGCTTTTGGCCAATTCAAATCCGAACGTTGAGGCCGTTCAGGAAGCCGTCACCAGGATGGAATCCGAGTGGAATCTGCGTGAGTTCACAGAACAGGAACTCACGGTGTTAGGTATAGGCAAGTTGAACCTCAACGATCCGGACGCCGGATTTGCGTACCTGCAGGAAGCGTCGCGGCTCAATCCGAACAACGTGATCCTGGCCAGTCAGGTCAATGCTCTCGCGATCCGCCTTGATGAGATCCGCCGTCAGAACGAAGTTCACGGCGCGATGCCGAAAGGCAAGACCATTCTAGTGGTGGATGACAGCGCGACGGTGCGAAAATTGATCTCGAGCAAACTCGAAAAATCAGGCCACAATGTGGTCTGTGCCGAAGACGGTGTCGATGCAATGTCGGTGCTCGAATCGACGGTTCCCGACCTCGTTCTTCTCGATATTGCAATGCCGCGAATGGACGGATATTCGGTCTGCAAGCTGATCCGTTCCAATGAAGCGACCAAGGAGGTTCCCGTTGTGATGATCTCCGGAAAGGACGGATTCTTCGATAAGGTACGCGGCCGAATGGCAGGAACGACCGGCTATATTACCAAGCCCTTTGGCCCGGAAACGCTGATGCGTGCCCTTGAGACCTACCTCCTTCCGGAAATGGCCGAAAACGACTGATCGCTCCCTCGTCTCTTAAAATGCCCCCCACCCAACCCGAACTTACCGAAATTGATAGGTCGGCCCTGAATGCTTTCGTCGAACGAGCATCGGGCCGGCTTGTCGGCATTCGCAACGGCCTGCTGATATACGATCAGAACCGCAACTCCGACGGCGATATCGAAGTCTCACTTCGCGGGCTCGAACTGCTACGCCGGGATGCATTGGATCATCATTTAGATGCGGTCGCCGGCCTCATCGACGAATGCGAGGCCTCGATCCGGCTCGCGATCGGTCCCGAACCGCCGCCTTCGTTGATCGGACAGTCTTTGGATATTGTTGCTCGTATTGAAGAGTCTCTGTTGACCATCTCTCTCGATTCCGAGGAATTTCTTCCGGACGTATCTGATTTTATCGATGATTCGTTCCGGTCGCTTTGGGGCGAGGAGCCCGATCCGGAAACTGACGCATGGACCGAAGAGTCTGAGGTCGACGAAGAAACGCTCGATATCTTTCGCTCCGAGGCGTCCGAATTGCTCAGGAGTATCGCTAACAGCATTGATGCTCTCAGGTCACATTGTGATAACCGCGAGGCTCTCTGGGAAGTGCGCAGATGTGCCCATACTTTCAAGGGCGCCGCCGGGATCGTCGGGATAAGGGACGCATCGGAGTTGGCCCATCGGATCGAGGACCTTTTGGACCTCATGGTCGAAAACAGCTCGATGCCTGACGCCGAGATCCTCGATCTGCTATCAATAGCCGCAGAGCGACTCGACCGGGCAACGTTTGGATCTTCTGCGATCGAGAACCGCGGCAACTCGATATATACCGATTTTGATCGTGTGATCGCCCGCGTAAATGCTGGCAGCTCATTGGAAACTCCGGTCCCGACTGCGGCGTCTGTCAATCTCCCGAAACCGGTCGCCCAAACCATTGAACGACCCGCAACGTCACCGATAGTTCGAGTTTCCCTCGATCGTTTGGATGATCTGATCGGACTTTCCGGAGAAATGGCGGCCAATCGCCGCTCCGTGGCCGAAGAATTTGCAAAGCTGCTCGAAACGAATGACGCAGGGTCTCGTACCGCCATGGTCGAGTCGATCGCCTCACTGCTCGACGCACAGCGGCATTTGACGGCCGAACTTCAAGACAAACTATTCGGTATCAGGCTCGTCCGGTTCGGCACGCTCGAAACGCGCCTTTCGCGTGCTGTCCATGTCACGAGCGAAGAGGAAAACAAGAGTGTCGGCATAGTGGTTGAAAATGGCGATACTGAGATCGACACCCAGATCATCGATGCCCTTATCGAACCACTGCTGCACCTGTTGAAAAATGCGGTCGTCCACGGCATCGAACCCGCAGATACAAGGCGATTGATCGGGAAGGCGGAAAAAGGCCTCATCAGGATCCGGGTCGACTCCGATGAGGATGGAGTAACGCTTATGATCGCCGATGACGGGCGCGGTATCTCCGTCACAAAACTCAAGGAAAAAGCCGTTAAGAACGAGATAATCTCGCCCGAGATTGCGGAGACGCTCGACGACGAGGCGGCCCACTATCTGATGTTCGAGCGCGGCCTTACGACCGCTGACACCCTAAATCTCAATGCCGGCCGCGGCATCGGAATGAGCATCGTCAAGGAAAGCGTCGAAAAGTGCGGCGGCCGCCTGGCAATATCTTCTGAGCCTCAGATCGGGACGACATTTACGATCCGGATGCCGCTGACCATACCGAAGAGCGCCGCCTCCACGTCGTCCGCCCGCTTGACCGAGGCGGATGCTCCGAACTCTGCCAAGGCTAGAAAGGTCGTTCTGATCGTGGACGACAGCCCAAGTGTCCGGCGTCAGACGTGCAAGATCGTCGAGGAGTGCGGCCACCGGGTCATAACAGCCCAAAACGGCGCCGAGGCTCTCGAATTGCTTCTGTCAGGCGTTTGGCATCCGGACCTCATCCTGTCTGATGTGGAGATGCCCGTTATGGACGGTTGGGAATTTCTGGAATATGTAAAGACCGACGACCATTTCGGCACGATCCCCGTGGTCATGGTCACCTCGCTGGACGAACAACAGCACCGCGACCGGGCAACCGTACTCGGAGCATCCGATTATCACATCAAACCTGTCAATCGCGTCCGGCTTGCCGCCACTATCGCAGCCCAACTTGGCAGGAATGCGGGCTAGCGCACCGGCGGTTTGCTCGGCCTGATCTCGACCTTGCTGGGTAATGCTCTCGGATCCATCTCAAGCAGAGAGATCACTGTTTGTGCGATATCCTCCGGCTGCAGTTGCCAGGCTTTTGCATCTGACGGCGTGTCACCGCCGAAATATGTATTGACACTACCCGGGCAAATATAGCTGACCTTGATGTTGTCCTGCCGCACTTCCTGCATCAATGCCTCAGAAAATCCGTTCAATCCAAATTTTGAGGCGTTGTATGCCGCCATTTTCGGATGCGCGTTCTGGCCCGCAAGACTCGAGATATTAAAGATATATCCGCTTCCCCGCCGCTTCATCATCGGGATCGCGTAGTGGCATGCGTAAAACACGCCGAGCAGATTCGTCTCGATCGTTTGGCGAAATTCGTCACCCGAGATGTCTTCAACCGTCTTTCCAAATACTCCGACCCCGGCGTTATTGACCAGAATATCAAGCCCCCCGAGAACGCGTTCGGCTTCCTCGAGCATCTGCCGGACCTGTTCCTCGCTGCGGACGTCACAGGTTTCGCCGTAAACATCGCCAAGCTCCCTGAGCCGCTCGAGGGCCGACGTCAGATCTCTTTTGCCGCGGCCGCAGACAAAGACCTTCGCTCCGGCACGTAAAAAAGCCTCGGCGATCGCTAACCCGATCCCTTTTGTTCCGCCCGTTATTACTACTGTTCTTACAGTCTGAGTCACAGTTTTTGCTTTAGTATCTCGTTAACCACTTTCGGATTTGCCCTTCCCTGTGAGGCTTTCATTACCTGGCCGACAAAGAAACCAAAGAGTTTCTCGTTTCCGGCTCGATACGCCTCGACGTTTGCCCGGCTGGCGGCGATCACTTCGTCAACGATCTTTCCGATCGCGTCGGCGTCAGAGACCTGCTCGAACCCCTTTTCCGAAATCACCTCGGGAGCGGACTTTCCGGTCGCAAACATTTCCGACAAGACCTCTTTTGCCTGATTGTTGTTGATCTTGCCGGCCTCAACCGTTTTAAGTAGTTCGGCGAGATCCTCGGCGGTCAACAAGCTTTCGTTGACCGGTTTTCCCGAGTTATTGATCTCACGGGTCAGTTCGCCGAGTATCCAGTTAGCTGACAATCGCGGATTTGCCGTAAATCGCGCCGTTGTTTCAAAATACTCGGCCAGATGTTTATCCGACACGATCTGCGACGCATCAGCAAAACTCAGCCCATATACATCGATGAAGCGGTCACGCATCGCATCTGGCAGTTCGGGCATTTCTCGCCTGACCCGCTCGACGAATTCGGCAGAAACGGTCAACGGCTGTAGATCGGGCTCCGGAAAATAGCGGTAATCGTGAGCGTCCTCTTTTGACCGCATCACCCGCGTGCAGTTGTTCTTTTCATCCCAAAGCCGAGTTTCCTGATTCACCTCTTCGCCTGATTCATGTGCGGCGATCTGGCGTTCGATCTCAAACTCGATCGCCCGCTGCATGAACCTGACCGAGTTGAGATTCTTAAGTTCGACCTTATTTCGAAAGGCGGTCTCGCCGACCTTTCTTACCGATACATTAGCCTCACAGCGGAGATTTCCCTTTTCCATGTCGGCATCACTCGCACCGACCCACTGGAGCACTCGCCGGACGTGGTTGACATAGTCGTATGCCTGCCACGACGTTCGAAAATCCGGCGACGTTACGATCTCGCCCAACGGAGTTCCGGCCCGGTTGAGGTCTATGTAGGAATATTTATCGACCTCAGGCAGCCCTTCGTGAACGTTTTTTCCCGCATCTTCCTCAAGATGCATTCTCTGTACATGGATCGTCATCGGCCGCCATTCCTCGGCACGGCCGTGTTCGTCCCGCTCGGCGGTCATTATCGTCAACTGCCCGTCCGCCGAAAAAGGCTTGTCGTACTGAGATATTTGATAACCCTTCGGCAGATCTGGGTAGAAGTAGTTCTTCCGAGCAAAGATCGACGTCTCCTGCACCTCGAGTCCCAGAGCTAATGCTGCTCGCGTCCCCAACTCGATCACGCGTCGATTCAAGACCGGCAACGCTCCCGGCAGCCCGAGGCACGTCGGACAAGTATTCGAATTCGGCTCGCCGCCTGTTTCGACCGAACATCCGCAAAATATCTTTGTCTTTGTGGCCAACTGGGCATGGATCTCCATCCCGATGACCGCTTCCCATCCCTGCTTCATATTGATCCTGGTTATTAACGCCTTCTTATCCACATCGGACGCACTCTGGTCGCCGACCCTGTCGGCCAAAACTGTCCACCGGCAAAATAGCCCGGCTGTTGGAATGACCGTCGCCCCTGACCGGCCGGATAGTAATGATCCGGGTAAACATAGGTCTGATACCCGTTGACCAACACCACTTCCGGGATCCGCTCTTGCGGCAGAACCCCGATGATCCTGTTTTCGGACTCGCGACGCTCGCGTTCGAGCCGCTCGCCTCGCATTTTGAACGAAAGCTCAGCGGACTCTTTTCGATCACGTTCGTTCCGCTGTGCGAGTTCCTCCGGTGACGGCATCCCCCGCTTTGCATAGTTCGAACGATAATCAGCAGCGGCTTTTTCCCGTTCAGCGCGATATTTGTCGAGATCGGTGTTTGTGACGACCTTTGACTGTGCAGCGGCCGCAATACAGCCCGACAAGAGGACGCACACAAAAAACAGTGTCTTCATGATCCATTGCCTCCGTATTACCGAGACCACTGATTTTATCACGTTACAGTTTTGACCGCGACAACCGCAATGACGCGTGAAAGGCCCCGAGGTCCGCCGGTCTTCGATCACGGTCCGTCTAACGCTTCTTGCCGCATGTCCGGCTTAGAACCCGAATGACAAACCGATCCTGCCGCTGGCTTTGGCCGTCCTGAATCCGTTGTCGTAATACTCCTGGTCAAAGACATTTTCAACCGTACCGAACAAGCGAAGATTCATTTTTTCCCGCTTGATAGCGAAGGTGTATCCGGCAGTCAGATCTGCCTTTCGATTCCCCGTGAACCGATAGACGTACGTTGAAAATGTTGAACTGCTGAAGATCGGTGCCAAATACGCCGTTGTCGCTAAAAGGTCAAAATTTATCCAGAATCGATCGAACCGCTGAGTCGCGACCAAGGTGAACTGCTGCAACGGTACGCCAAGAGTCTTTAGGGTCCGGCTGCCGGACACTTGCGGGGTCATCTGGTCGCTGTTGGTGTAAGTGTACGACGCAAAAATGTCGGTCGACTTTGTTGGTTTGAACGTCGCACTGAACTCGCCTCCACGCGCGATCCCGCCTTTTTGATTCAAATATCCGCCAAATGGCCGTGTGGTTGTTCCGATGTTCGGCACAACGTTTCCGTAACCGATCACGTCCGTGAGTTTGGTATAAAAATAGGTCGCGGCCAGCCGCACCTTGTCGTTAACGAGGGTCTGCTCGACGCCCGCGTCAAAAGCGATCGATTTCTCCGGCTTCAGGAATGGATCGCCAAGGGCAACGAAGCTCGGCGTTCCGAAAGAGGAAAAGAATGTTCCCAACCTTTCATACAGCGAAGGCACACGATAACCGTTGCCGACATGGGCTCGGAATTTGGTGCCGGTTTCCGCCGCAAAATAAGAAGCCGATCCGTCAAATGTGTAAGCAGTTGGCGGGTTATCGAGGACGAGTCCGCTGTACGGTGCGTTCGTCAAGCTAAATGACGGTCGGTTGAGGCTATAACGTTGAACACGAAGACCGCCGGCGAACTGTAGTTTTCCCTCGAACAGCCGGACCAGATCCTGAAGGTATAAGGTGTTGCTTGACTGGCCGGCGTGTGTGAAAAAGTTACCGTTTCCCGATGGGGTTTTGCCAGCATTACCAAAATTTTCGAATTCGAACTCGTACCCGGCGGTAAGCTGGTTCTCACTGATGGGCATCCAGTTCAAATGAATATTCGCGGTGTGTATGCTGCCGTCAAATATGCTGCTTGATGCACTCTGATATCCGGCACCAAGCGTCCCATTGTCATTTGTCCGCTTCGTCGTAAGCCCTTGGTAATACCCGCTGACGACCAACTTGGTATTCACCACCTGATTCACCACAAGCTGGCCGCTGAAAAACCTGGACCGCTGGAAACTGTCGGGATCGTTTGCATCCGCCACGAAATTTACGCCCGGATCGGCATTGATTATCGTGGTGTTCGATGAGGGCAAAGTTCCGAACGTGTCCGGGCTCGAATTCAGACGAACCCGTGCGTCGGACAGAAAGAACCTGCTGGAAATACTCGTTTTTGAGAATGGCTTCAGTTCGATCCTCGATTGAAGATTCGTGTTGTTTGCATTGTCCTGCCCGTCGATGCCCTTGGTGTATGTGGTGCGCGAAACACCCGCGGAAATGCCAAATTTCCCATTTTTCAAACCGTGTGAAATATTTCCGCGAAATCGCCCGAGCCCCATTCCGCCGAAGGCTCCCGAGATCTGTCCGTGAGTGCCGGCGGCCGCACGCGGCGTCTGAAAGTCGACCGTTCCGCCGATAGCATTGGTACCATAGATCGACGAACCCGAACCGCGCAGCACTTCGATCTTGCTGACACTGGTCAAGGTGATGTCGCTCAAGAACGGCGAGGCGTCACCGGTGATCGCCGCCGGGTCACGCAACCTAATACCGTCTATCAACAACGCGGTATCCTGATTGCGAAGTCCGCGCGTCTTTATCGTCGCCGTTCTGCCAAATCCGCCTAACTGCTGAACGCGAAAACCGGGAATCGTTCGGAGCGACTCGATCATCGAAAAATCGGCACGGTCACGCAGCTCCTGCCCGCTGATCACGTTCACGGATTTTGACACTTCATCGACAGGTTGGCCGATCCCGGCCGAAACCGTCACGCTTTCAATGATCTTCATGGTTGAAACAAATACCGCGTAATCGGCCATTCCGAGTTCAAGGGCAAGTACTGTTTCACGTCCTTCAGCGACAACTACAGACGCTCTGTAGGCTATCCCTTTGCCCGGTTCGCCTTCGGCTATCAACATATAACTCCCCGGCTTGAGACCGGCAAATCTGTAGGTGCCTGTTTGATCGGTAACGGCTGTGAATGTCTTGTTTCCGGCCGGATCGTGGATCGTGACCTCGACCTTGGCCCCGGCGACGGCCGCACCTTTTTGAGTGACATTGCCCGATAGACCGCCGCCGGACTGGGTGAAAGCCGTGGCGGCACAAAATAATATTGTTGCAAGTAGCTTCATTTATCTCTTGTTCTGCCCATCGCAGAATGGCTCCAAAACACAACAAACGGGCACAGTTCCAGGCTCGGCCAAATTCCGGATCGTCAACGGTGAAAACGGCTACCGTTTTGATATTCGCCATTCGACATCCATTATTTGATCTCACTGTTGCGTGGGCAGCGTTGGCATTACACCAAACTTCCTTTGCGTCGCTTGTCAACAAAAAAGACGATGTTTGCCGCTACCTACACGAACCAATAGTGCTTCTCTATTCGTGCCAATCGAGGCTTAATAGTCCTTTCAAAATACGCTCGTAACCCGAACATTACCGCTGACCGGATGCCGATCCAGCAAAACATCGACTCCAAAGGTATTGCGTATGTTCTCGGCCGTTAGAACTTCCGCGGGGGAACCCTGTGCGGTGATCTTTCCGGCTTTTAGCATCACGATCTCATCCGCAAATTCGGCGGCAAGATTAAGGTCGTGCGTGATCACTATTGCCGAACAGCCGCATTCAGCACAGCGTTTTCTAACAAGCCTGAACATCATCGCCTGATGCGAAAGATCGAGGTTTGCCGTCGGCTCATCGAGCAGCAGCGTCATCGAACCGGCTGCTAATGCTCGTGCCAATACGACCCGCTGACGTTCGCCGCCCGACAGGTGATTCATCAGCCGATCTTCAAATCCATCCAGGTCACAGTCACGCAAGGCATTGCGTGCAAACTCTAAGTCGCGTTCGGTTTCCCACCCAAGAGCTCCGCCATGGACGTAGCGGCCCGAGAGTACAAATTCAAGTACGGTCACGGGAAAACGCGTCTCGTTTTCCTGTGCGACCACCGCGACCTGCCCTGCGATCTCGCGGCGTGACATTTCGCTGATCCTCCGCGAAGTAAGCAATATCTCGCCATTCACCAGCGGCAGCGTGCCATTGAGTGCCCGGATAAGCGTCGTTTTGCCAGCTCCGTTGGCTCCGAGAAGGGCAATGATCTCGCCTTCGCGCAGATCGAACGTGACGCCGCTCAAAACCGTGCGCTCGTCGTAACCAACCGAAATATCTCGAACCTCAAGCATCTGCTTTGTTATTTTCGCCTAAGCAAATAAATGAAAAGCGGCGCGCCAACAAGCGCCGTTATCGCTCCGACCGGCAATTCACGCGGCGCGATCGCCGTTCTGGCTATAGTATCGGCGAATATTACAAATATCGCTCCGGTGATAGCCGACAGCGGCACGACCAGACGATTGTCGCTGCCGACCGTTAGTCTCACGAGATGCGGCACGATCAATCCGACGTATCCGACCGAACCGCTTGCGGCGACGGCGGCTCCGACCACCAGACTTGCCGAACCAAAGACGAGCAAACGGACGCGCCCGACCTCGACACCAAAATCGAATGCATCACGCTCGCCGACCATCATCAGATTGAGAGCCTTTGCTTGCGAGGCAAGCACCAGCGTACCGATCAGCATTGCCCCGAAACTGATGTAGACGCCATTCATAGTTGACTGTGACAGATCACCCAGCAGCCAGAACGTAAAACTGCGCAATTTGGCAACGTCAAGCAATGTCGTCAGCATTACGATCACAGACGAGAGGAATGTCGTAACGATCACACCCGAAAGGACCAACCGCTCGACGTTCATTCCGGTGCGGCTCCTTGCCATTCGATAGACCGCGACGGTTGCCAGGCCGGCACCCGCAAACGCAAGCAGCGGCCGCGACCACTCAAAACTCTGAAAAAAAACGAATGCCAGCATTGTGCCCAACGCCGCGCCGTTCGAAACGCCCAAAAGGTACGGTTCGGCCAGCGGGTTTCGCAAGAGCGACTGCAGGCCGGCTCCGGCCACTGCCAGACTGGCCCCAACGGCGGCTCCAAGCAGGATCCGAGGCAAACGAATATCAAACAATATCGTTCGTTGCTGCTCTGACAGATCGAACAAAGGGAGCCGTTCGGCCCCGAGCAAAGCCGCACCGAAAAGAACGATGAGAAGTAGCAAGATTAGTCCGCCGCCTACCAGCAGATATTTGCGTTTCGAATCGTTTTTCTTTACGGTCTTCAAATAAATTGCCACTAGTTTTCGCTAGTGGTTAAGTTTGGAAAAAACTTCCGGCTTTAGCCAAACAAGAGATTCGGCTAAAGCCGCACCAGTCGCCCTAATCATTCCACTAGCTAAAGCTAGTGGCAACTAAAAACCCTACTTGAACTTCTCGGGATGCAGATCCTTTGCGATCTGCTCCAACGCATCGACCAACCTCGGTCCCGGCCGGGAGATCAGATCAGCGTTTATCCTATATACGCGTCCATTTTTTACTGCAGGCGAATTCTTAAAAACCTCGTTTGGCTCTTTGTTGTCCTCGCTGTCGGAAAGAATTACGACCTCGGGGTTTAAGGTCAATGCGGTTTCCTTACTTACCTTTGGATAATCTGTCTCCAGGTTTGCGGTGACCGATTGTCCGCCCGCACTTACAATCACATCCTGAAGGAACGAGGATTTGCCGATTGTGAATAGAGGCTCCTTAGAAATTTGTACGAAGACCTTATTCTGGTAAACCAAATCCATCGGATATCTGGGATCGTAAGTGCTGAAACTCCTCACTTTTGCTACTCGTTCGTTAAGCGACTCAGCTAGTGCATTGGCAAGTGAGGCGGTACCGAATAGATCACCCAATCTCCGGATTCCGGTCATGACACCTTCGAGTGAGCCGGGATTCGAAACATAAACCGCAATTCCATTCGCCTCAAGCGTTTTCATAAACGCTTCGATCTGTGATGCCGTCGATACAAAGACAATGTCCGGTTTTAGGGCAACGATCGACTCCATGTTCGGGTTCATCGTATCCCCGATCTTCGCGATCGACTTTGCCTCTTCGGGATAATTGCAAAATGTGGTAACGCCGACCAATCGATCGCCGGCTCCAACTGCGAATATGTTCTCAGTCAGATTCGGTGCCAAAGAGACTACACGCGTAACTTTTGTCGGGATCGTCACACTACGCCCCAGGTCGTCTGTCACGACACGCATTGCTACTGGCGTAGAGCCAACCGCCCCTGCAGAGTTATTGCCTGACGACGTCCGCCCGCCGCAGGCCGACAATAATGCCGCGGCGAGCAGAAGTACGATCCAAACTTTTTCACCTTTCGACTTTTTCACTTATTCACCTTCGCAGACGCCAAAACGCCCTGCTTCTCCGCGTCGAGCTACATCGACCAGAAAAACAAGGCGTTCCAAAAATTAAGATTGAAAAACGATGTCTGCCGGCGATGTTTTGACGCGAAACACCAGGTTGGCAATAACGTTTGAGGCAGGCGTTCTGACTTATGTATTCACAGTGACGCGATCGTGCGGGAGTCTCACCCGGCTTTCCCTTTTATGCCGGTTCTTGAAAAAGCGGCACCTCAAAGCTATAAATTTTTAAAGACCAAGCGGCAGATTATTGCCCTAAAATGGTTAAAAGTCAATGATCGACTCGTTTGCCGAACCTATTGCCCGTCCGATTCGCCCACATTGCCGGGCGCATCGGCGTTATCGGCCAGTGCGGCCTCGCCCCGCTTGGGCAGCGGCCTCGTGTAGCCCTTTCGTGCCGTAAGCATCACCGCCAAAAGCCGAAACCGGCGACCGGCGGCCGACGATCCGGGATCGATGTTTTCGAATTCGAACGAATATGTATAGTGCCCGGCGGAGAGTTTCTTACACATATCTTCTGATAGATGAAAGAGAAAAGCATCGGCGTACTTTCCCATACTCTCATCAACGTGACCGATGACCTCGCCTGCCGGATCGTTGAGGTAAACCGGCACGCTCTCGATCGCCTCGCATCGTGAATAATATTCGCCAAGCACATGCCGGCGAGAAAGAGCCAGTGGTCCGTAAGCCATAGAAGCAGTTTAACACGTCCGGGACGATCCTGGATGAAATAAAAAGCTGCCCGGCCGGAACACGTCCGTGGGCAGCTTTTCACTTATTGGATTTGGTCAACCGACTACCAACGGCCGCCGCCGCCGTATCCGCCGCCACCGCGGTTTCCACCGCCGTAACCACCACCGCCACCGCGGTTTCCACCGCCGTAGCCGCCACGGCCGCCGCCGCTGCGGTTCTCTTGCGGTTTCGCCTCGTTGACCTTGAGTGCACGCCCATCGACTTCCTTGCCGTTCAGCTGCGCGATGGCATTTTCACCCTCCGCCTGCGATGCCATTTCGACAAAACCAAAGCCACGTGAGCGGCCGGTCTCGCGGTCTTCGATGATGTTGGCCGACTCGACGGTGCCGATAGCACCGAAAAGATCGTTAAGATCCTGATTTGTTGTGTTGAAGGAAATGTTTCCAACGTATAGTTTCATTGACATTGTTATGTTTACCTTGCCTCTTTTCGAGGTTTCTAAAGAAGTGTCGAACCGGTCTTGCGTCAAATAGAAACTATCGTCGTGCGAAGGAAACGGATCTCTGATACTCAAAAACTGAGAGCTACTTCTGATTAACTATTAGGGCCCGCTCTCAAACTTATCCAGAAATCGTTAAAGACGAAGCGCACCATCAAAGGCGCGAGAGAAGGATTAACTCTTTGAGTATGACCGTCTTTAAGGTAAATAGCAACCTCTAATTTCATGCAATTGGGTGGCCGGCATATCGGACGGCCGTCCACGGCGATCCGAGCGCCATCCTGATGGTTACGCCCGCCCGCTATTGGAACTTCACCAAGTGCGTCTGGATCTGCTGCTGGTTCAACGCCGCATTCAAGCGGCCGGCTCCGACATTGGCCGGGGCGATCGCGGTTTCAACATTGGTCGTTCGGTCGGCAGATTCAACAGTTCTGGCAAAAGAAACCGAATACGCGAGCGGCGACGAGGATTGGTTCCAAACCCTGAGGGCGACCCCACGGTCGATGCCATCCTCGGCGGGCTTCAACGCCCAGAGGAATACATTTGGATCGGATACATGCAAAAACGAATAACTCAGTGCCGGATACGGCCGTGTGACTTCACCCGTGCCGCCAACCCATCCAGTAACGAACGGGTTTTGATGTTCGAGTGAGAACCGCATCGCCGACGCCTGATCAAATCCGCCGTGAGTCCGCAGAGCAAAACGCTGCATAAAGTACGCATCGCCTCCCTGGTCGCGGATCCCGAGATCAGGGCCGTCAACCTGTCCACCGGCAAGCACATTGATCTGCGGCGTCGACGTATCAAAAACACGCGGCCCGCTATTGCCTAACCGCATAAATGAATCGTCCCAGTTCGACAGCGTGATGCCAAACGCGTTGTTGCCCCCGTCCGAAATATCGGCGAAGTGGTTTAGCGACAGCCAATCATACCGGGCGTTCTTCGGCGAATAGTGTCCTCCGCCGGCCAGTAGTTTGCCCCGGATCACCGCACCGACCTCTTCATGCCAGACGTCCGGCGAATTTACGTCAAACGAATAACTCCAGGTTTTGACGTCGCCAAAATTCTCGGTAATTTCGTTGCGAACGTCTATTCGGTCAATGTCGCGAAAAAGTGTTACACGGGTGACATGACGGACCGGGCTGCCCGAAACGGCCCTGAGTGTGACGCTCACCGGCCCCGCATTTTCGACCGTGACCGTCCCCGAACGGTCACCGCCAAGGTCGTTGAGCAGACGGCCGCCGATATTGCGAACCGTCTCGCGATCGCCGCGGGTCTTATCGATCAGGCTCGTTATCGCCCCATCCGGCGCGAGCGTTAAGCGGTACCGGTCGTTCTCGATCGTCGCGCCGTTTTGTGCCGCGGCGTTCGGAATTGCGGCCGGTGCCCCGCTTCGCAGTTCGATGACCTTGTAACCGACCGACGGCACGTTCGAAGCCAAAACACGCAGTATCCTCTGCGTTCCAAACGTCAGTATCTGCGACGGTAGTTCGACACCGGTCGCCGCGTCCACCGCTTTGAGCTTTCGATAGCCGCGCAGTGGAATGTCGGCAACATCTGTTCGCGGCCAACTGAGCGGATTAAATACATAGAACCGCTCCGCATTACCGGTCCGCGAGATCAAGCGGCCAAGTTCGAATTTGGCATCGTCGTAAAGCTTGTCCACATACCCCGTGATCTCCCTTTCAACCTTGCGGTGCCAGGCCGCCCGTTGCGCCCGCGTGACGGCCCCGTCGGCGGTCCAATCGTGTTCGTAATAAAGGCCAAAGTTCATCATCGCCCGGTCGCGGTCGGCGATCCGCGACGACATGAATGACGGTTGTTCGAGGGCCACAAGTGCGGCCATTGCTTCGGCACTGCGGAGCTTTTCCGAGGCACGTTTTACCCGCGAAGACACCTCGGCCATCGATGCGGTCAACACGTCCCATTCGTTGCCGAATGCGGCCGAGTATGTCTCAAGCCCTGCTCCGTGACTGGCCTCGAAATCGCGAAAAAAGTCCTCCTGATTAGAAATAATGACTCGCCGTTCGGGCGTTGACTGTTGCTGGGCGACCGAAACGAACTCGTCGCTGGTGTATTGCAGGTCATCGCCGCCGCGGCCAAAGGCCCCAATGACCGGATACAGATATTTTGACTGAAAGATCGGGTCGTATTCGGCAAAGTCGATCGTTTCGACCGGATCGTGGGCCTCGATGTAGCTGCCGAACATCTTGTTGGTCGTGTATTGCGACTGCCATTTCATCAGAACCCGGCTGCCGTCGCGGCCGCCCGAGTAATAGATCTCACGGTCGCGGTCGTTCAAGCCGGTCACCTCGGTCGCACAATTACAAACGCCCTTCCAGGAGTATTTCGCACCGGCGCCCGCCCAGAGCGACGACAGGCCGAATGGCTGAGTTTGATTCTCCATCGCAATGGCCAACGGGAACCTCAGATCATGCCGCCGCTCGATCCGCCCGGAATAATACATTCCACGAAGCACGCTCTCGGCGTTAGAACCGCCCTGCGCGACGACCAGCGGATTCATCGGCACACTCATATGGCCATCGCGGATGCGTTGGATAAATCTATCGAACTGAGCCGTGCTGCGGTTACGCTCGTATTCCCACATCCAAAGACTGCCGTCGCAGCTCCAGCGCATTTGCGAATCGGACGGATTCGCCTGCGTCTCGTCCATTTTGTTGAGGTAATAGTCGATCATCGTCAGGAATGCCTGTCGATAAGTTGCCTCGTCGGCGATCCAGTAATAATCGGTGTGGTCGTCGGGAGCGATATAGAATCGCTTTTGCGCGGCCGCCGCGCCCGAAACGGCGAATATGATCGCCATCAAGCACATTGCTCTCGTGATCTGTCGAAATGATGTTCGGATCATAATGCGGCGGCAGCGAGCGGCAAATACTAGAGGTATAAAAAGCCAAAAGCGAATGTTTTCCAACATTCGCTCATGAAAGGCCAATGAAGTTTGGCATATAGTGCGATCACTCGTACCCGAGCGCCTCGACCGGATCGAGCCTGGCGGCACGCAGGCCCGGATAAAGGGCTCCGACGATACTGCTGAGGATGCCGACGATCAGAATGCTGAGCACGATCGACGGTTCGATCTGAACGGTCAGCGACGTCCATTTGGTCAAGGCAATGCTGAGCAAGAACGTCGCGATCACACCGAAAAGTACGCCGCCGGTACTGATCAAAAGGGCTTCCTGAACGATCGTGAACGCAATGCTGAAATTGGACATACCCAACGACTTGAGCACGCCGATCTGACGTGTTCGTTCGGTAACGGTCGTGTACATCGTCAAAAGGATAATGAGCGCCGAGATCGCTCCGGCGACTCCGACCACGACGTTCAGAAAGACGTTCAAGGCCGGAAAACCCTGCATGTAGAGTTCCTCGAGGTCGCGCGTTAGTATGATCTGATCGTCCGGAAACTTTGCCTGAATGCTCTGTGCGACAGTGTCGGGCGTGAAGCCTTCCTTGACCTTGATCAGCAGTGCCGAGACCTTGCCCTCGGCCCCGAGCTGCTTTTGCATGGTCGCGAGCGGGATCTTTATGCGGCCGCCGGCACTCGGTTCGTATGATCCGACCAGCGTGAAATCACGGTCGTAGATATTCATCTTGCCGCCGATGACGAGATTCTTTTGCTGGACCCATGCGACGTCGGCGATCACCTCGTCGGCACCGTCGGCGGGCTTGCGCCCTTTGGCGATCTGTACGCCGGAAACAGATGCGTATTCGTCAAAGTTGATGCCGTCGACCAGTCGGCTGCCGGTATTTGCGTCCGAGACCGAGATGCTGTTCTGGGCGATCGGCACAGCGGTCGCGACGCCATCTACCTCTTTTACGTCGTCGGCCAGGCTCACCGGCAGACGCAGTGCCTCAGAACCGCTGAGCCCGAGGCTGCCGGACGCACGCAGCATTATTTCGGCCCCGACATTCGCCTCACGCTGTGCCCGCTCACGCAAACTGCCGTTGGCAAGCCCGACCGTAAATACGATCAGCAGAATGCCGATACCAATGCCGATCATGCTGACCGCCGTCCGTGCGGGCCGGTGAAGCATATTTGAAAATACGAGGCTGTTCATCAAAAGCGTTCCTAAAAATCTCGTTACAAACAAATTGCCGCTAACGCAAAGGCCGGCGGCAAACAATAAATCTACTCCTTTGCGGCGCAAAACGCTAGACGCCGAGGCCCCGTGAACGGGTTAGGCAGAGTTACGAACACGTTGGGCGACCGAACATGCTCACTCACGGTCAGGCGGCTAGCCGAACTCAGGCGAACGCCTCGAGATATTTCACGCCCGACCCTGTATTGAATATCACCACGGACTCGCCTTCGCGGACCGCCTTCTGTTTGATCAGCTTTCTCAACGCCGGAAGGCAGGCGGCACCTTCAGGGGCGGTAAAGATGCCCGTCAAAGCGCCGATCTCGGCCACGGCCGCGACGAGTTCGGCATCCGTGACAGTTACAGCGGTACCGCCGGAGGCGCGGATCGCATCAAGGATAAGGAAATCGCCGATCGCCTTTGGCACCCGAAGCCCCGAGGCGACGGTCGAGGCGTTCTCAAATTCATCGGCGAACCTCTCGCCCGCGTGAAAGGCTCGCACGATAGGCGCGCATGTTTCGGATTGCACCGACACCATTCGCGGCCGTTCGCTGCCGATCCATCCCATCTGCTCCATTTCGTCAAAGGCTTTCCACATACCGATCAGGCCAGTGCCGCCGCCGGTCGGATACATGATGACATCGGGCAAACGAAGTTTGCCCGGCGATGAGTTATGAGTTTTGGGCGATGAGTTTCGGTTCCCGTTCTCATCACTGATCACTAATGACTCATTACTAAATTGCTCCGCAATTTCATATCCCATCGTCTTTTTGCCCTCGACGCGGTACGGCTCCTTGAGCGTCGAAACGTCAAACCAGCCCATTTCTTCTTTCCTTTCGGCGACGATCTTGCCGCAGTCAGTGATCAGCCCGTCAATGAGCCTGACATTCGCACCGGTCTGCCGGCATTCGACGATATTCGCGTGCGGCGTGTCGGCGGGCATGAAGATGTTGGCTTCCATTCCTGCAAGAGCGGCGTACGCGGCCATGGCCCCGGCGGCGTTGCCCGCGCTCGGCACCGCTAGCTTTGTCACGCCGAGTTCGTTTGCCATCGAGATCGCGGCTGTCATTCCGCGGGCTTTGAACGACTGAGTCGGATTCTGTCCCTCGTCCTTGATGTAAAGGCCGAGTTTGATGGGTAGCGTCGCGGCGAGCCGGTCTGTTTTGAAAAGCGGTGTCCATCCCTCGCCGAGGCTGACGATATTCGCTTCATCGACGACCGGCAAAACTTCGCGATACCGCCACAACGAAGACTCGCGACCAGCAAGCGAATCCGGCGACAGTGTTTCGGCCGCCTTTTTGAGGTCATAGCGGACCAGCAGCGGCTTGCCGCAAGTTACGCAGAGATTCTGCAGCGTATTTGCCTCGTGCCGCTGCCCGCACAAAGCGCATTCGAGATGTGTGACATTCATAAGATCTAACTATATCCCGCGCATTGCCTCGACCGGATCGAGCCGAGACGCCCTCAGAGCCGGATAGAATCCGGCGATCAATCCGACCAGCACCGACGCCCCGAATCCGGCAGCGATCGCCCAAAACGGTACTGCCGCCGGAAAGCTGACGATGTTTCTCACGGCAAACGCGAGGAACAGCCCGGCTGCGATCCCACTGAGGCCGCCAAGACCGGTCAACGTGATCGCCTCGACCAGAAACTGTGTCAATATCTCACTTCGTGTTGCCCCGAGAGCCCGCCGAATGCCGATCTCGGGAGTTCGCTCCTTTACCGACACGAGCATTATATTCATAACGCCGACGCCGCCAACAAACAAACTCGCGAGAGCGATAGGCACGACGATGACGCCAAGTCCGCTGATAACATCATCGACGAGTTCGAAAACCTGCTCCGAGCGATTCACGCCAAAGTTGTTGGCGTCCGACGCTTTCAGGCCTCGTCTCTGCCGCAGCAGGAAGGTCACCTCGTCCGTCACCTCGTCCACGCGGCCGTTCGGCGCCCGCACGGCAATGAGTGTCTCCTCGATCTCAGGATAGAATTTTTCGGCCGTTTCAAATGGGATGTAAACCGTCCGCTCGTCGAGTTCGTCACTGCCGATCACGCCCTCGCCGCTCGCACGGGCAAGCACGCCGATAACCCGAAACAGTTTTCCGTCGATCTTAACGTCCTCACCGACGGGATCGAGATCTTCGAACACCTGCTTTGCAATTCCGAAACCGATAACGGCAACCGACGCCCGGCCGCGCCGCTCCGCTTCAGTGAAAAATCGGCCTCGCTCGATCGGGACGTTGATCACTTCCGGATAATTTTCCCATACCCCGAGGATCAAGGGATTTATGCCCTCCCGAGAGCGGGCGGTCAGTTTGGGAATGTCCGCAGACGGGCCATAGCTGCCGCGGACCTTCTGAGGCGAAACGGCCTGCGGCGAACTCAATTCGGATACGGCGATCGCGTCGTCTAGCGTAAAGTCCTTTCTCTGTCTTTCCTCAGCTGTCGGCTGCTGCAGCGACGGGCCGATCCGAGCCTGCTTGGTAAAGTAGATCACGTTAGGAGCGCTTTTGTCCGACACCTCCTGAACCCTCTGCGACAGACCGGTCAGCACCGCCCCAACCAGTGCAACGACCGCCGTGCCGATAATGACACCGGTCAGAGTCAGCCCCGACCGCAGCTTATTGCTCCGGATCGAATCGATGACCGTTCTCCAAGTATCATTTAATCGTTGAATATTCACTTTGGTTACGCCGGTGCGGTCATTCCGACCGAAGAGCCTCTATCGGATCGAGAGCGGCAGCCTGCCTCGCCGGCACGACCCCAAAAACGATCCCGACCGCACATGAAACGCCAATTGCAGCGACAACGGCCCAAGCCGGGACGGTCAGCGGCAACTTGGTCGCCAAGGCCAGAAGCCAGACGATGGCGGCGGCAAAAAGCACACCGATCGCCCCGCCGATCACGGTCAGCGTAGTCGTTTCGATCAAAAACTGGATCAGAATATCGCGACGCCTGGCCCCGACCGCTATTCGCACACCTATCTCTCTGGTCCGTTCTGTCACGGACGAAAGCATCATGTTCATCACCACTATTCCACCGACAAACAGCGAGATACCTGTCAACGGGTAAACAATGGTGCCGACGATACCCGTCAACGAAGCCGAAAATGCCTGAACGCTTTTTGCGGTCACAAAGCTGAAATTGTCTTCTTTTTCAGTGCCGATCAGCTTTCGCTGGATCCTCAAGGCCACACGAACACGCTCCTCCACGTCTGCGAGCGAGAGTCTTTCGGCTTCTTTGGACTTTGCAAGAATTGCCAGTGAACGGGATCGCGATCCAAATATCCGCGTGAATGTGCCGAGCGGTATTTGAACAAATCCATCCTGCGACGAACCAAATGATGAACCGCGGGGTTCGGCAACACCGATGATGGTTTAGCGCATTTGCCCTAGTTGGATCTCCTCGCCGACCGGACTTGCTGCTCCGAATAGCTCCTCGACTATATCCTGGCCTACGATGCAAACGTTTCGCCTGTAAGCATCGTCTGCCGAGACAAATCCGCGGCCGTACGCGATCTTGATATTGGAAAGTTCGGTGATGTTTGCCGTAACACCCTGAATAGAAACGCCGGCCAGGGTTTTGGCACCTCGGCGCACCGGCAGAACAGCCGAGCCCTCGGCACCAAACAGGATATCTCCGCCCAGTCGCTCGTTGAGATAGGTCAGATCGTCAGCAAAGATATCCGGGCGTTTTGCCTGAGCTTCCACAAAAGCTTGTCCGTCAGATCCAAAATCCTGAAACGAAGCCTTTTCGATGCGCAGGACGTCCGGAGCAAAGCCGGCAGTTGCATTAACGATGAACGTTTGTGCACCCTGCAGGAGCGCCGCTACGGTCACGACCACGGCGACCCCAACGACAATGCCGATGATCGTCAGAGCCGAACGGGTGCGGTTCGCGCGAACGGAATCCCACGCCAGGGATATCGATTCGCGAAACAGGTTGAATCTGGCTCGAACGGTAAGCTGCACAGCGTGATCCGATCAGGTTCGCACACCAAACACCATCTGCCCGATCTGCGTCAGGCATTGCGCGATCCTGTCGGTAGGTTCATTCTAACGCTCAACCGCAGCAAAACGAATGGCGGCCGTCAGGGTTTGACGTGCTGAACGGCCTATTTCTTGAATACGAACTCTTTTACCAGATTGAACATGGCATTGACGCCCAACGATATGCCGCCGCTCTTCATTCCGTCCTTCCAGTCGTACCGCGCCGGATACCACAGTTCGTTGGCGACGACGTTTGCCGTAAAGGTCCCGACGATACGCGGTACTCCGACGGTGCGTTTGCCGTTCGCCTTACGGGCAGTCACGGTCGAGAGCAGAGCATTGCCAACGCGTGAACCAACATCACGTTTGGTACTGCGGTAATAACTGCTGTCGAGTTTGAACGCTTCGTCAAGGCCGTAGATGACGGTATTTCGGATCGCGTTCCTGCCAAGGTTCGAGGCAACGCGCCTGCCGAAGCCTTCGCCGGACCTGCCCCACTCCTTGGGGCTGTCCGCCGCGGTTGCAAATGCGGCTCCTGCACCGATACCGATCCATGCCGTCGGGCCCACCGTGTCCTTGACGAATCGCTTGAAACGCTTTTCGGCATTTGGCCGAACGTAAGATGCCTGGTCGTTCGATGCCGGTGCCGGGCTCGTCGACTGAGCCGCCGTCGCTAGTGCGCTGATCGAGGTCAGCAGAAGGGTAATTAGCACTTTTTTCATACAGAATTGCTTTCGAAAGGATCGTAGTTACGGATTCACTTCGCCAGCATCGGTTTTAACGCTTTGTAAACGTTTTCGGTCATCAATCGCTCGCCTTCGGCGTTAGGGTGGATGCCGTCGGCCTGATTCAGTTCCTTTTTCAAAGCGATGCCATCGAGCAGGAACGGAAGAAAATCAAGCTTGTGTTCGGTGGCAAGATCGGGAAAAAGATTAATAAAATCCCTCGAATAATCGTTGCCGCCGCCGGGCGGAGCGAGCATGCCGCACAGCAAGACCCGCACGTTCTTAGCCTTTGCCTTGCGGATCATCGTATCGAGATTGGCCTTCACTTTCGCCGGCGGAACCCCACGCATCAGGTCATTGGCACCCAATTCAAGGATAAGGATCTTGATATTCTCCATTTCAAGTACCCAATCGATGCGCTCCAGGCCGCCTAGGGTCGTGTCGCCCGATACTCCCGCGTTGATGACCTCCAGATCGAAACCGTCCGCCGCCAATCTTTGCTGCAAAAGGTACGGATACGATTCTTTTTCGAGCAGACCGAACCCTGCCGTCAGGCTGTCGCCAAAAGCGACGACCTTTGGCCGGTCGGCCTTGATCTGCGGAGTCGCCAGCGGCTTTGCAGATGCGGCCGAATTCTGCGAGCCACCGGACGATGCACATCCGGCGCCGAACAGGACAACAAATATGAAACTTACGAGCGAATAATATCGAATAACAGACCGCATAGTTTAGTTTACTGTTGTTATTACGTGCGTTACGCAATTTTCGATGCAAGATAATTGAAACTTGTCCGGCTTATTTTCGCAAGTTAATATTCAAAATGGGCCACGGAGGCCAATATTCCCGATATGATCCAACTCAACAACGTCACCAAGACCGTGCGATCGGGCTCAGATGACCTCACAATTTTGGACGATGTGTCATTGTCGATCCCGGACGGGCAGTTCGTGTCGATAACGGGCGCGTCAGGCAGCGGCAAATCGACATTGCTTGGTCTCATAGCCGGACTCGACGAACCGAGCTCGGGCACGATCATCGTTGATGGCGACGAAGTGACAGCACAAACGGACGACAAGCTTGCGCAGATCCGCAGTGAAAAGATCGGATTTGTATTTCAGTCCTTTCACCTTATCCCAAGTTTGACCGCCTACGAGAACATTTTGATCCCGATGGAGATCCTTGGGCTCAGGGACGCCCGCGGCCGTGCGACGCAATTGCTGGCCGATGTGGATCTGACGAACCGCGGACATCACTACCCGCCTGAGCTTTCCGGCGGCGAACAGCAGCGTGTCGCGATCGCAAGGGCATTTGCAAACTCGCCGAAGTACCTTCTGGCCGACGAACCGACCGGAAATCTCGACTCAAAGAACGGCCAGCACATCTTTGAGTTGATGACGGAATTGCACAGGCAGAGCAAGGTGACGCTGATACTCGTCACGCACGATCACGCGATCGCGGCGAGGGCTCAGCGGCAAGTGATCTTGAAGGACGGACGGGTCATCTCGGACACATTGAATAATGAGATCGGAGACCAGATATCAGGTTAGTGTGAAATCGCTATGTTGGCGTCTCTTTTTTCACGTGATCCTCGTTCGGCAGTAAATTAAACGATGAAATTCATCCTCAACCTGACAATTCGCGAGATCAGATCTTCCTGGCGGCGTTTGCTGTTCTTTTTTCTCTGTATCGCTCTTGGAGTTGGGTCGGTCGTCGCTCTTCGTTCGCTGATCCAAAATCTGACCAAGGCAGTTGGCACGGATGCTCGTGCACTTCTGACCGCGGACATCGAGTTGAGTTCGACCAATGACTTTTCGCCGGCAGAGATCGCCAAGATCGAGTCAGTGATAGGAAATTCGACGATCGTCGAGGCTCGTAACGAGACGATCACCACGGCTATGATGGTACGGCCGGCAGACCCATCGAACGAGTCGGTCAAATTTGTGGAACTGAAAGGCATCGAGCCGCCATTCCCACTCGTCGGTCAATTCACCATCTCGGGCGGACAACCTTTCGACTTTGCCTTGCTCCGCGATAACGGTGCGGTAATTGCCGAGATACTGCTCGAGGATCTTAAGGTCAAGATCGGTGACAAGATCAGGATCGGTGAGGGCGAGTTCACAATTCGCGCGTCCTTTGACGAAGAACCCGGCGGCACCAATGGATTCAGGCTCGGCGGACGCGTCTTTATCGAAAAAAAGGCGTTCGACTCGGCCGGCATCACCCGCAACACGGGCCGCATCCGTCGCCGCATTCTTTTTCGAACTTCTGATAATCCGGGTGCATTGGTTCGCCAGCTTCGCGAGGCATTAAAAGGCACGACGATCACGACAGCGTCTTATCGCGAACAGCAGGAGAATATGGGCGAGCAGTTCACACGCACTGAGAACTATCTCGCCCTGACGGGGCTTCTCATCCTTGTCCTCGGCGGGGTCGGCGTTTGGAACGTGGCCCGGGCGTTCGTCGAACAGAAACGAAAGACCGTCGCCGTACTCAAGTGTCTTGGGGCCGGCGGTACACGGGTCATTTCGGTTTACCTTTTACAGATCCTGACCCTCGGGTCCGTCGGCAGCATATTCGGCGTGGGCCTTGCCCAGGCGGCTATGCTTTTTGTGAAATGGCGCTTTGTGGACGCCATGCCGGCCAAAATGACATATGGCGTAAGTCTTTCGACCGGCTTTCAGGGTGCCGTACTTGGCGTACTGATATCGTTGCTTTTCTCGGCGTTGCCGCTGCTCCAGATCCGAACCATCAAGCCAAAGCTACTTTTGCGGGATGAAAACAACTCGAGCATGACGAACCTCGATTGGACCAAATGGATCTTCGGCATCATCTCGCTTGCCGGTTTGCTCGGATTGGCGGTTTGGCAGGCGGGTTCATGGAAGGTCGGGGTCTTTTTCCTGGCCGGCCTTGCCATAACGTCCGTGATCCTATATTCGGCGGCAGCGGTGCTGACCTGGCTGCTCCGCCGGGTCAAGCGATTTTCGTCGTTTTCAGTCACCCAGGCGATCAATTCGCTTTACCGGCCGGGCAATCAGACCCGTATCATTCTGCTTGCGGTCGGGCTGGGCGCGTTCGTCGTGCTAGCGGTACAGTCAATGCAGGCCAATTTGGTCCGCGAGTTTGATTTTTCGCGAAATCAGAAACTGCCGAGCCTTTTCTTTGTCGATATCCAAAAGAGCCAGGTTGAGGAACTGAGG
Organism: Pyrinomonadaceae bacterium; assembly: GCA_019694345.1. Taxonomy (GTDB): domain Bacteria; phylum Acidobacteriota; class Blastocatellia; order Pyrinomonadales; family Pyrinomonadaceae; genus OLB17. The sequence goes on from JAIBCA010000069.1 coordinate 52,458, forward strand.
CAGTTGCTGGCTGAACGGACGGGCGAGCAGCCCGAGATCATCCCGACGGTTCGGGCCCGTGTGGCTTACGTCAACGGTCAACCATTCGATTACACGAATCGCGAAGTGCGTCAACAGCAGGGCCAGATCGGACGCGAGTTCGCCGTGACATATCGCGAAAAGCTCGACGAGAACGAGAGCGTCGTTTCCGGCCAGTGGTGGACCGCTTCGGCGGCGGATGTTCCCGAGGTGTCGATCGAAGAAGACATGGCCGCGAGACTGCAAGTGACCGCCGGCGATTCGGTGACATTCGACATCTCCGGCCGCAAGATCACAGCCCGCGTGGCAAACATCCGAAAGCTCGATCTTCGCAATACACGGACTGCGTTCATTTTTGTGTTCAGGCCTGGCGTCCTCGAAAAAGCTCCGCAGAGTTTCGCCGCGACCGTCCTCCGGCACCTGGGTGCGACCGACCGTCAACGGCTGCAGCGTGATACGCTTGAACGCTTTCCGAACATACAGATCTTTGACGTCGCGGACATCATCGCGACGGTTCAGCGTCTGATCGCCAATTTTGTCCTCGCTGTCTCGTTCGTCGGCAGCTTTGTGATGCTCAGCGGTATTCTGATCCTGATCGGGTCCATTGCTTTGACCAAATCACAAAGGGTTTACGAAAATGCGATCCTCAAGACGCTCGGTGCCAAACGGCGTGTGCTGGCTGCGATATTGTTTGTCGAATACGGATTGCTCGGCCTGCTCGCCGGGCTCATCGGTGCGGGTTTTGCGACCGCCCTGTCTTACGCTGTAAGTCGCTTCGTGATGAATATCAAATGGGAATTTGATCCGGTTGGAATGTTACTCGGCATCGCCGTCACCGCGTTCCTGGTAATGGCCGTCGGTGTCGCCGCGAGTTTTGACGTTCTATTCCGCAAACCGCTCGGCACGCTTCGGTCGCAATAAGATGGAACTAGCCTTTTGGCACCTCGAACGGGTGCTTTTCAAGGACTGCTCTCATATTGACCTGAGCAAAAAGGGTCTCAACGTAAGCTCCGAATCGGTGAAGGATCGGAACGAGATCCTTTTTCTCTTTGGTAACGATGATCTCCTCGGCAAATCGCTCGAACGTTTCCTTATCTTTGTAAAAAAGAAACGAAACAGCCTCCTCGAGGTAAGATTCGAGTGCCGAGTTCAGCGCCGAGACATTTGCCGGCTCAGGCTCACGTTCCGCCCGCTGGGCGAGTTTCATAATGTCGTATAGGTCTTGGCGAAGCTTGATCGAACGCCTTAGTTTGACCTCAAAATTCGGGAATAGGTCCAATGCGTCGGCTGCCGGTTCAAAATGGCGGGCAAACCCTGTCAAAATGTGCTGAAAACTCTCGGTCAGCACCGCGTGTGCGGCCTCGATCCGGGCATATACCGACGTCGCCGGCCTGACTGTCGTGAGTCCTGCAAGCTCGAGTTGGACGACCTTTTTCAACTCGATCGACGCCATGTATGATGCTCCGTCGATCGCGGCCGTAAATTCGTCATCAGCATCGCCGGAACGCTCAACGCGGTGATTAAGGTGGGCAATGAGTTCGAGCGCCATTTCGTTGATACGTGAGAACAGCAGCAGGGACGGCTTTAATGGCTCGTCGGCGGCGAGCATTCGACCGACGATGTCCAGCAGCCGCAGTATCCGACCGAATCTCGGCAGGATGACGGCAAACTCCGATCGCTCGGCTCCTTGCGTTCCCAGAACAGTTCTCTGCAAAACCTCCGGCAGGTGTTCGTTTCCGCCGCTTTCGGTAATGGCGATCAACTTTGGATAAGCCGGAACCGATGCAAGTCGATCGATAAATACTCGGCACCATGCCTGCCACTCCGCAAGACCGAGTGAATCCGATCCTTGAAGGCTTTCCGCCAGCAGGAGCGGTTCACGCAATGCGGCCCCAAACTCGAGCAGTTCCTCCATCGTCAAACCATACTCGGGCTTCAGGGCATCCTCCGCAAGTGAGGCCGTCAAAACCAGCCGCGAACACCGCTGAAGGACATTGTGCGATAACCTAAGATGGCGGATCAGGTCGGCACCCGCACTCTGAGCGGCCCGGTCGCCAAATGCATCGCCCGCAGCCGACAAAAAGCTGTCGAGGCCGGCGGTCCAGCCTGCCAACTCTAGCATCGAGTCACCGGCGGCAGAAACCGGGTCCGATGGGACCGGCTCCGAAACGAAGTTGTGTTGTTCAGTAATGGCGGATCGCAATGTGTGAATTCCCCGTTTAAGAGCGAAAAAGCAGAGGCGGCCAATGGAACAGGCCGATAACTCTATTTATACATTTATTTTACCGCTATTGGCAATGTAAATCGCTCGGGGCCGTGACGCCGGTGTAACTATCGGGATATATTGTCGTTATATGGCGCTGATCGAACCGATCCGTCGACTGACCGTCGCGACATTGAATCAGGGAAAACTGGATGAGTTGATCGCCCTTCTCAACGGATTGCCGATCGAACTCGCGAGCCTCAGGAGTCTGGGAAACGCCGTGGAGGTCGACGAGACAGGGTCCACATTTGCCGAAAACGCGGTTCTCAAGGCTTCCGGCTACGCGAGGATCACTTCAACCTTCACGCTGGCTGACGATTCCGGACTCGAGGTTGCGGCCCTCGGCGGACGGCCCGGCGTACTCTCGGCCCGCTACGGAGGAGCTGATTCCGGTTTCGACCGGAAAATGGCAATGATCCTCGCGGAACTAGCCGGATCGGGGAGCGAGGACCGCCGGGCCCGCTTCGTCTGCAGCATGGCGATCGCAGATCCGGCCGGAAATATCGTCCATACGGCCGAGGGCGTTTGCACCGGCATTATCGCCGCTGAACCGCTCGGAAAGGGCGGATTTGGATACGATCCGATCTTTATTCCCGAAGGACACGACCGCACCTTTGGCCAGCTTTCGCCCGCTGATAAACACCAAATCAGCCACCGTGCACGCGCCCTTGCCGAAATAATACCGTTTTTACGCGATAATTCGGCACTTTGACTTGACCCGACGCATTTTCAGCCTTAGAATTCGACACTTGGAATCGTTTCTGGAGTGAGACAGACGGGGCGTAGCACAGCCTGGTAGTGCGCACGGTTTGGGACCGTGAGGCCGCAAGTTCGAATCTTGCCGCCCCGACCAGTCAGGAAGTTTGTGATTGGTCGTTTGCACCATTTTGCGGGGTGACCGCGATAAGACATTTCACTGAAGAAGTTTTTAATATTCACAACCACACTTGGAGGATAGTTAGATTATGGCACGTATGACACAAACGGAAATCATCGGCAGCTTGGCTGATAGCACTGGATGCAAGAAGAGCGACGTCAAAGGTATGTTTGACGCTCTGGCAGCTTTGGCCACGGCAGAAGTCAAGAAGAACGGCGAATTCACTCTTCCGGGCTTCGGCAAATTGGTAAAGGCAACCCGCAAGGCCCGCGAAGGCCGCAACCCCGCTACCGGCGCAACCATCAAGATCCCGGCCAAGACCACCGTCAAGTTCCGTCTGGGCAAAGCGATGAAAGACGCGGTCAGCTAAGACCACTACATTTCGTAGTACGTTTCAAGCGAAACGGCAGACCTTGTGGTCTGCCGTTTTTGCATTTTTGCCCGAAAATCGAAAAAAAGTGTCCTTTCCCGAAAAAAAGTAGTGACAAACCGGCAAAATCTCTGTTACCATCTTCTTACAAGTTGAAAGGAAGGTAACAGGCGCATTATCCCTGCAACGTAAAGGTTGAGGATTTCAACTTATTTTTTCCGTTTTGCGTTTTTTACGTGAATCGGCCATTCCATTGGATATTTATGGAATGAGATCTCTCGAAATAGAGAGAATTTTATATACAAAGGAGAATAAAAAGTGGCAGCAGCTAGACCAATGAGTTTGCAGGACAGAGTTCTGCAGATCGATCACATCCAAGCACGCCGTTTTTCGAAATTGACGGGCGATACGCTTGAGATCGCAACGGAAGGCATCATCAGACATCTCAGGGCTTGCGTTCGAATGGACGTCAATCCTGATGCCTCAGCCGTTCGCGAGATCATAGACGACGCCCTGAATGGGCGCCGAGTGTTTGCTGAAACGTCAAACGATCTACTCGCAGCTTAGTAGTTTTAATATTTTAAGTAATACCAACTCCGGCCGCCTTTGAACAAAAGGCGGTCTTTTTTTCACCTATTGGCGGAGCTTTAGGCGATACAGCATGTATCTGCCCAGCCTTTCACCGGCATCGCGGTCAAACCACTTATCGACGTTAGCGAGAGCCGGCGGCATTTCAGCATCGACCACAAGGTATTCCGGCGGGCGATTGATAGCTTTCGCCGGTTCAAATGTTCTGATGTAATCTGCGTACTTCAGCGATTCGGCCTCGATCTCGCCGAATGTCAACGGTTTATAGGCGGCGTTCAATCGGTCGGTGTGCCTGCCCCAACCGAAAAGTGCGATCACCGAGACGAAGTCGTCGCCGCTTTTCATGCCGGCGGCGAGTTGCTTGGGCGTGACGCCTTGATAATTCAGATACTGATAGTACCGCTCCTTGTTCTCCTCCCAGGTAACGCCTGCAAACACGTGTTGATGCCGGGCCCAGACCGTGGCCTGTGGTGCGATCGTCGGAAGGTCGTCGGCCTCAGCGATCCCGAAGTGAAGCACCGATTGCTGAAAGCGGTCTGGTGAATTGCCGGCAAGTTCGGTCAGACGCCTGGCAACCGGCATCTGTTCATCCCGGAGCACGTTGACATCGTCAAGTACCCTTACCGTGTAGTGACACTCGACAAAGCCCCAGGCGGCCGCCGCGATGGCCAAACCTGCGAATGCAGGCCTGAACCGCTTTGTATCACCGATGCCCTTGACCACCAACCCGATCGATACGGCGAGCGCGAGCCCGGCAACGTAATTGCCGATAAAGACCTCGTAATGGATCGGCTGCAGCGAGCGGCCTGTGATCACCTGTTGATTGAATACGGCGATCGGCACCAACGCCAGCGAAAGGGCAAAAACGCTTGCACGTTCTCGCAGCTCAATGACGCCGATCAACGCCGCCGCCATCAGAATAGCGATCACCGCATAGCTGATCACCTCGGGCACGCGGAAAAGGTCCGGTGCATGTGTTAGGACGAGCAATTGGACATCGTCCATCGTATGCGACCGCTGCGACAACAGGTAGGCATAGGGCACAAGAAACACGAGACATCCAACGCCGATGCACAATATCCACTTCAGATCGCTTCTGAAACCATCCGGCCTGAGGATCAAATAACTGAGTACCAAGCTTGCAAGCCACGCAGCGGCTGCGGTCCAAACATAAAAGTACGAAAATACCGTATAGCCGAAGCAGATCGCGGCGGCGGCTGCGATCAGGGCAGACCGCCCGGACGGAAATGTCCGCCGGTCGTTCGGCTCCTTGTCAAGGAGTTTCCACACCAGGGCGATAAGGCCGAAGAACGCCGGAAACGCCATTGCGGGTATGTACCGCCGAAATCCCGGGAAATATGGATAAGAGTAGCCGCTCCCGAGTATCTCGCCGATCGCACCTTCGCCGGCAAAAAGGGCTCCGCCCGCCAAAACGACCAGTCCCGCAGCCATTGCGAACCAATCGTCGCCGGCCACCGCGCCGACAAACCAAAAGATGACGAGCGCAGTCAAAAATGCCGCGAATGCACCGGCCAGCGTCATCGCCCAAGGGGCACCGACACCCAAAATACGGGCCGGGACCGCGATCGTGTACGGGCCCGCAAATTGTATCGAGAACAGCGACTCAGGCTGAGGATGATCCGGCGAATCGTCGCGGCCGGTGTACGGATCATTCTTGCGTGGCCGGCCGTCAACAAGGGCTTTCAGATATGCGGCATACGCCACTTCATCAATATCGTTATAGGCGTAGTGGCCCTGCCATTCCGCTCCGCGAAGATAGATCATCTTCATCTGCGGATACAGCGAAAACACCGCCAAAAAAAGCCCTGCAATGATCCCGAATCGCCAGCGTAGCTTCATAAAAGAACTGACAGATTAGCATATTGCGAGCCTGACGCGACAATTTTCACTTTTGCCGGCGGGCTTGAGTATCGGCCGCGGTGAATTTAGACTAAGTGAATGAGCTTGAAAGAAACGATCATTTCCGACCTGACGGCCGCGATGAAAGCAAAGGATGCCGACAAACTGTCGACCCTGCGAATGGTCAAGGCAAATCTGACGAACCGCCAGATCGAAAAGGGCAGCGAGCTGACCGATGACGAAGTGGCAAGAGCCCTTCAATCATTGGTCAAACAACGGCGCGATTCGATCGATAGTTATGAAAAGGCCGGCCGGCCGGAACTTGCCGCCAAGGAGGCGGCCGAGATCAGCTATATCGAGGTGTATCTGCCGCAGGCCGCAACCGCCGAAGAGATCGCCGCCGCGGTTGACGCCGCGATCGCCGAAACGGGCGCTGCCTCGATGAAGGAAATGGGGTTGGTGATGAAAGCGACGCAAGCGAAACTTGCCGGCAAGTCGGCCGACGGCCGACTGGTCAGCGAAGCGGTGAAGGCTAGATTGGCGTAGTTTTTACCGGCGAACGCAGGCCTATTGGGCCATAAAAACGGCACCGCCGAAAGTGAGCAAGAGGATTACGCTGACAAACGCGTTGGTTGTAAAGAACGCTGCGTTCATACGACTTAGGTCGTCTGAGCGGACCAGCGTGTGCTGAAACAGCAACAGCGCCCCGACAGCGGCAACACCGGCAAGAGCGAGCCAACCGAGACCGCTGACCAAATAGAGGATTACCAGAACGACGAACGCCTGAAGGTGGAATAGCCTTGCGATCCAAAGCGAATTTGCGATACCGAATCTTGCCGGTATCGAATGAAGTCCGCTTTTTCGGTCAAACTCGAAGTCCTGACACGCGTACATCACATCGAAGCCCGCCGTCCACATCAGCACCAATAGCGACAGAAGTATCGGCAGTTCGTCATCGAGCGAACCGCGAACCGCGATCCACGCGGCCGACGGAGCGATCGCCAGTGCAAGGCCCAGCAGCAAGTGCGCGAAAACGGTAAACCGTTTCGCGTACGAATAACCCAAAACCACCAACAATGCGACGGGCGACAGGGCGAAGGTCAGCCAGTTGAGCGAATACGAAGCGAGCAGGAAAAGTCCGATAGATACGTAAAGAAATATCCATGCGAATCCGACGGTGAGTTTTCCTGATGGCAGTTCACGGCCTGCAGTTCTCGGGTTTTTCGCGTCGATGTCGCGGTCGATGATGCGGTTGAAGGTCATCGCCGCCGAGCGTGCTCCAACCATCGCCAACGTGATCCACAGGATCTGCCGCCATGTCGGCAATCCGTTCGCCGCCAAAATAGCTCCCATGAATGCGAACGGCAATGCGAAAAGCGTATGCTCGAACTTGATCATCTCGAGCGTCGTTTTTAGTTTTGTCCAGGCGGAATTCATCGTCAAACGAAAACGAAGATTCTAGCACAATACCGTCGGCACGGCTCAACAGGTTAGAATATTGCGATGCCAAGCGGAAAGACACATGATGCGATCACGGTAGTATTATCGATCCCGGCCACCGTCATTACATACGCAACGGCCGGCAGGCCGGTAGCGGCGGCGACGGTCGGTGCCGCATTTCTTTTCGGCGGCCTGATGTTTGGGCCCGATCTCGACACATCCTCCCGGCAGTACTCACGTTGGTGGATCTTTCGTACACTGTGGTTCCCGTACCGCCATTTCTTCAAGCACCGCTCGCGCTTTTCGCACGGGCTGGTCTTCGGAGCCTTGTTTCGAGTGATCTACTTTCTCGGCGTGGCTACCATCCTCGCATACGTTGCGGCCCTTGCTTGGAACGGCATTGCCGGCGATGACACCCCAGATACAGCCGACTTTGCCCGCGCGTGGAGCACCGTTGGCGCAGTCACCCGAAATTACCTGGGCGAGAGCTTTTTGATGTTTGCGTTCTTGGGGCTTTGGCTTGGGGCGGCGAGTCACACTCTGACCGACATCGCGGGGACGTTCATCAAAACCGGCCGTCGTGAAAAATTCTTCTAGCCGCGGCCGCCCGTGCGGGCCGATAACAGCCGTGTCGCATGGCGGCGCACGGCATCCGATACGTTTCGATTCTTGGACAGTGCCGTCAGGTCACGCAGCTGCAGCCGCGACATGATCGTCAGCGAATTGGCGATCGGCGTTCGCGGATTTCGCACCAGAGCGTGCATCACGCCGTAGCTTCGTGACCATTGGCGGTTTGAGGCGATCTGCCTGAGGATATCTTCGGAAAGGCTGCGCATCGACGCAATTCCTTCGATCTCCTGCTCGCTGATCCGCGGATTGTTGACGACGGCACTTGAGACAAGGCGGTTGGGGTCGCGGATAAGGATGTTACGAGCCTCGCGGTCGCCCTTCATGCCGAGTTTGACGCGGTCCTTGACCCCCATCCGCATTATTCGATTGATCATCGAGATGCGTTCACCGGCGATCTCATCTTCTTCGTTTTTCAGTTCGCCGAGTATCTTATCGAGCGTTGCCTTTCGCTGGGCCTCGCTTTCCTCATAGAGATCCTCGATGTACTCGAGCCTGAGCCATTCGTCATCGGTGTCTTTGTCCAGCACTTCGATGTGCTGAGCCAGAAACAACGCGTCTTCTTCACTCAGCCCGAGCTCATCGCCGTCAGCGGCAATATCAACGCTTTCGACAAATTCCGCTGCCGCCTCTTTGCCCTGAGCCCGAAGCTCGTTGGCGATCTGTTGGGCTCCGCGTTCCTTTTCAAAAAACTCTCGTTTCGTTTCCGACGCTCGTCTTTCCGCCTCCGACGTGCGGTGAGAATTACCGAGTATCGCCTCGATGATGCTCTTGTCGCGAATAAGCAGCTGCTGATTCAGCGAAATGAGTTCGAGCAGGTCGCCGCTCGTCGTTTTTCGGGCAAACCCGGCAATCGCTCCTGAGGGCGTATTCGAATTCTGTATGATCGCCTGATATGCGGCGCTCGGAAGGTGGTCCTGACCAATAAAATACTCGAGTACGCTAGGCGCGGTGTCATGGGACGTCAACGTTCCGTCAAGTGCGACCGTACTCTGTGTACTCAGTGTTTGCCGCGCATTTTCCTTAAGCTCGGCATCACTGCCGTTGTAAAAGGTGACAAGTATCTCGAGCAGGTCCGCTTGCGGCAGCGGCAATATGCCACGTGATGCCGCCACACACGCGGGACGCGGTGCGGTGCCCTCGACAACGGATCGTACAACCGGATTGCTTGAAAACACCCCTGAACTCATAAGAAGTCGGAGAAACCAGCCTATTAACTGTTTAAAATTTACTTGGAGGGTAACGCGTCAAAACCCGGATAATTTTAACACAACTGGTAAAAAATTTGACTAACTTTACTGCTTAACATAGTTTAGAGAATCGGTGCATCGTTTTCCCAAATGAGAATTCACCCGGCACCACAGCCCAATATATCGGATTGGAATATTTAGATAATGATCAAAGACGAATTTGAAAAACTGATCAAGGACCGACGCGCCCGGATCGGCGTGATAGGTCTCGGCTATGTCGGCTTGCCGCTTATTGTCGAATTTGCATTGAAAGGGTTTGACTCGGTCGGATTCGAGGTCGATCCTAAAAAGTCCGCTCAGGTAAACGCTGCCGATTCGTACATTGTTGATGTCCCAAGTACGGACCTGCGGAAATGTGTCGATTCGGGCAAGTTGGCCGCAACGACCGATTTCGGCCGGCTTGCCGAGTGCGACGTGATCATTATCTGCGTCCCGACGCCGCTGCGAAAGACAAAGGATCCGGATATGTCCTATATCCTGACCGCAGGTGGCGAGATCCAGCGGTCGCTCCGGCGCGGCCAACTCATCATCCTTGAATCGACGACATACCCGGGCACCACAGACGAAGTGCTGCAGCCGATGTTTGAGGAAAACGGTTTTGAGTTGGACAAGGACTTCCTTCTCGCGTTCTCGCCCGAGAGGGTCGATCCCGGCAACCCGCAGTTTCAAACGCACAATATCCCGAAGGTCGTTGGCGGGTGCTCGGACGATTCGACGGCGATCGCGGCGATGCTGTACGGGCAGATCGTTGAGAACGTCTTTCCGGTTTCGTCAGCGCGGGTCGCCGAGGCGGCCAAGCTCTGGGAGAACACCTTTCGGGCGATCAACATCGGGATGGCCAATGAGATGGCCAAGCTCTGCAACGCCCTCGGCATTGATACCTGGGAGGTCGTACGGGCGGCGGCGACAAAACCGTTTGGCTTTATGCCGTTTTATCCGGGCCCCGGCATTGGCGGCCACTGCATTCCGCTCGATCCGCATTATCTGTCCTGGAAAGCACGCCAGCACGGATTCGATTCGCAGTTCATCTCGCTGGCAGAGCAGATCAACTCGACTATGCCGAATTACGTCGTCGAACTCGCGACCGAGGCTTTGAATTCTGACAAAAAGGCCGTTAATGGTTCCAAGATCCTGATCCTCGGCGTCGCCTATAAAAAAGATATTGACGACATGCGAGAGTCGCCGGCCTTATCGATCATCGACCTTTTGCGGGCGGACGGAGCCGAGGTCGCCTATCACGATCCGTTCGTGCCTGAGGTTACCTTTGACCACGCCTACACCATCGGCGATGGCGAACCGCTTTTCAATCAGGAACTGACCGACGACCTGATATCGGCGTCTGACTGCGTCATAATTTGCACCGAACATTCAAACGTCGACTACAGCCGCGTCTGCAGCCTCGCAAATCTCGTCGTTGATACTCGCAATGCATTGTCGAACGAGGTGCGGGAGAATTGCAGCGCAAGGATCGTGAGGCTCTGATGTTAAAGGTCCTGCTGATCGCCGGTGCCCGGCCTAATTTCATGAAGGTCGCGCCGATCTATGCCGAGATGAAGCGGCGGTCGGCGGCGTTCGAGCCCGTGATCGTGCACACCGGCCAGCATTACGATGCGGCGATGTCGGACGCGTTCTTTAACGACTTGGGCATGCCGAAACCCGACGTTTATCTCGGTGTCGGATCAGGCTCTCATGCGGTACAGACCGCCAGGATCATGACCGAGTTCGAACCGGTCCTTCTGGAGCAGCGGCCTGATTGGGTACTAGTCGTCGGTGACGTGAATTCGACGATAGCTTGTGCTCTCGTCGCGGTAAAGCTTGGGGTTAAGGTCGTTCATGTCGAGGCGGGACTTCGTTCGCGTGATCGTGCTATGCCCGAGGAGATAAACCGGATCCTGACCGATTCGATCTCGGACCTGCTTTTGACCACATCACAGGACGCTGACCAAAACCTCAAGGCTGAGGGCATCCCGGCTGAAAAGATCCGATTCGTCGGTAACGTGATGATCGATTCCCTGCGCGAGCACCTCAAGGTGGCCGCGGCGTCCGACATTCGCGAGAAACTGGATGTGGCCGAAGGCGAATACGCCGTCTGTACACTGCATCGTCCGTCGAACGTCGACGACAAACCGGTATTTTCGGGCATTATCAATGCGCTTGCCAAGATCTCCGGGAGGCTGCCGATCATCTTTCCCGTACACCCGCGAACGCGGTCGAAGATCGACGAGTTTGATCTTGCTGAGCAGATCTCGGCCTCGAATATCCGGCTGATCGACCCGCTCGGCTACATTGATTTTATGCGACTCTACAGCGGAGCACGGCTAGTTCTGACCGATTCGGGCGGGCTGCAGGAGGAGACGACGGTTCTCGGCATTCCGTGCCTCACGCTCCGCGAAAATACAGAACGCCCGGTCACGATCGAACTCGGCACCAACATCCTCGTCGGAACCGATCCGGTCAAGATCGAACGCGCGGCTTGCGAAGCTCTCGAAAAGGATCGAATAGCAGGCACCGCCAATATCCCGCCATTTTGGGATGGCAACGCGGCCCGCCGCATATGCGATGAGCTTATATCGTCGTAACCGATCGCACTGTCAGCTCAATAACTGCCCTATAGACCAAAGGCACGAAACAAAGATCTGATCTGTTTCGTGCCTTCGTTTTTTCTCAGGTAGCAAGGTCGTTTACTGACTCTTTTCCATAGGATATCCGGCCGTTTTCCAGGCCTGCGTTCCGCCAACCAATGCGTGTACATCCGGGATCTGCTTTTCGTTCATTTGGAATGCCAGACTGGCACTCGTGTGTTCGTTCGGTCAGGAACAATAGACGATTATCTTTTTGCCCTTTGGCAGCGAGTCGAGATTTGGCGCCTTGCCGTCATACGGGATGTTTATAGAGCCCGCGATGTGCTCCGCCTTATAGGCCGCATCGCCGCGGCTGTCGACAAAGACGGCTTTCCCTTCGTCAAACGCCTTCTTAGCTTCCGCGAGCGTCATCCGCGGCACTTCGCTATCATTTGCAAACTTTTTGAATGGGACAGCTTGCTGGCACGCGACGACCAATGACAAGGCCAATACGGCCAACGGCCCCACGAGTTTTGGTGACAAATTCATAACTCACTTTTCTCCAAATGCAGCTAGAACCTCTTCGGCGTGTTCCGACACGTTGACCTTGTCAAAGATCTTGACGATCTTGCCGTCGTCGATCAAAAAGGTCTTTCTGAGCGTACCCATGTACTTTTTACCGTACATGCTCTTTTCCGCCCAAACGCCGTACGCCTCGACGATCTGCTTTTCCGTATCGGCAAGCAGGTCAAATGGCAGCTGGTACTTCGATATGAACTTCTGATGTGATTTCTCACTATCGGTCGAAACGCCGAAAACCTTTATTCCCTTGGCTTTGAAGATATCGTCCGCATCGCGGAACGAACACGCCTCCTTGGTACAACCCGGTGTGTCGTCCTTCGGGTAAAAATACAGTACGATCCGCTTTCCGCTAAGGTCCGAAAGCTTTACAGTGTTGCCGTTCTGGTCCGTCGAGACAAAATCCGGTGCGGCATCTCCCTCTTGAAGCATTATTTGTTCACTCCTGATCGATAATTTTTATCCTTTCAATCTTGCCCGATTCGCACGGTCGATGCAAGCTACTTCTTCTTGCCAAAATTCCATTTGATGCCGGTCGTCAGCAAAAAATCGTTCTTCTTCGCGACGCCGAAGGGACGGTTATTGAACCGGTCGCCGACCGTAAAGAACCAGCCGATACGTTTGGTGATATCGGCCGACAGCGATGCGTCAAAAATGAACCGGTATTTGCTGATATGGGTCAGGTCCTGATAAAACGTGAACGAATTCTGCACCTTTAGCCGTTCGGTGAACTTATGCTTTAAGGCCGCAGCCCCGAGCGACTCGGGCGTGTCGGTATTTGCACCAACTTGCCAGGCGCGGTTCCACGCGAGGCCGATGAGTAGATCGAGTTCCGTGCGGTCATTCTTGATGGTATGATTCCCGAGACCACCGCCGATGACCGAGCGAAAATTCAGCCGCTTTGGACGGTCACGTTCAAAATCCCACGACCCGAAACTGAACAGCTTTCTATTGAGGTCGCGGTCGTATCTGAAACCGCCCCAGACCGCGTTCTGCGTCGTGCTTTGTGCGGCGTTGCGGTTGCTGTTCCAGAGGCTGCGGGCATAGACCGTGAGTTTGTCGCTATGCCCGGATTTTGACGCACGTACGCCGCTTGTCAGTGTCGAGGTGTTGCTGTTCCCCGATGTGAAGCTGAAACCGATATTCGCGTTGCCTTCCCAACCGTCAACGATCCCCATGTATCGGCCGCCAAACAACCTGGCTTTCGGCTTGGGTGCGGCCGGCGACGCGGGCTTTGCAGCCAGGTCGGCGGCGGGCTTTGCCGTTGTGGCGGGTGCGTTGGCCACGGGTTTGTCGTTCGTCACCATTGCCGGCGACGGTCGTTCGCCTGACGCCGAGATGTTGGTGACCGGGCGTTCCATGTCGATGGTTTCGATATATTCCATGGCGATCTTGATACGTCCGGCGTACTGAGTCTCGAGTACCACACTATCGCGGTCGCGTGATATGACGATCCCGGAAAGGCGGTCGCCATTTTTGAGTGTGATCTCGTGGGCAGCAACGCTCAATACCACCGATGTCACGACTGCGATCACTGCGAATATCCTAAATAGCACTTTTTTCATCGTCTTTTATGAATTTGCCCCGATAGCACCTGCTGCCCGAGTTCCCCCGCCGAACATAAAGTTATGATGTTAGCACTTTAGAAAAGTTATGTTAATGGTCAGCCCTGCCGAAGCTCCCGTCCGGTTTGACCAATTATGCGGCCAAACTATAGATTGAAATGGCGTTGTAAATGAAGATATTGGCCGAAAAGAAAGCACTCGAGCTGTTGAACGGTATCAGAAACTCGTTCGCGGATGACGTTCGGATGAATTACGAGCATCGGGCGAAGAGTTGTTTGACCTGCGACACGCCGGGAGCGTGCTGCCTGGACGAGCACTTTGTTAATGTCCGCATCTCGCGCCTTGAGGCTGTCGCGATCGGCGGCGTTCTGGATTCGCTGCCCATCGAGCGGCGCGAAGCCGTGATCGAGAGGATCGCCGACGCGGTCGAGCGATTCGGCCTCGACGATCGTGACCATCCGCTGAAGACGTACGCTTGTCCGCTGTACGAAAGAGGAACGGGCTGCTTGGTCCACGAAAAGGCCAAGCCGCTGCCGTGCATTCAGCACGCATGCTATGAGTCGGCCGCCGATCTGCCGCCGGACGAGATGCTTGATCGAGCAGAGCAGGCGGTACACGCCGTCAACATCAGAACATATGGCGGCCCGCAGCCTTTATTGCCGATCCCGGCCGCCGTTGAACGATTTGCAAGGATCAGGCAATCTTCTTAAGCTTGCCGCCGGCGATAGTGACCGGGATCAGCAGTACCAGAAAGATCGCGTGATACCAGACGGGCAGATAATTCCAGGCCGCGATCTCAACAGCGGCTCCAAACAACAACAATAGAATTCCGAGTATCAAGGTACTCTTGCGGTTCTCATTGGCAACGATCGCCGTCAGATAACCTGCTATAAGCGAGGTAATTATGCTTCGCACTATGTTCATCAAGAGGACCGTCGTGTCCGCCTGAAACGGATCTTTGTTGGTAAATGCCTTTTCGAACGCGTTCTGATGCTCGCCGTACCAACTCAGTGAGTTAACCAGCACTTGATCGCTGCCGACCCAAATTATTGACCACGCAATAAAACCCGCGATCACGCCCAATATTATTCGAACCATAGATTCTCCTTCGCTTGTCCGTGAGTCTGCCAAAATTGAAGGTTCGGCAATTGACTGCGTGCGTTTACACAATTTTGCCGCCCGAAAAACCTCACCGACACTTTAGTCACCGCACGGCACGTTGTCAATCGCGGCGTACATTCGCGATTTGGTCCTGTCGGTATCTTCATCGGCGCTGTCACCATGAAATTCGCCGATCTTGGCTTAAGTCTGATAGAATCGGGTTCACTGCTATCGGGCGGACCGGATCGACCCACGAAGCAAGACGGACGGCGCAATGAACTCACTGATCCAAAATGTAAGTACCGAGCTTTCGGACGAGATCCGCTCGATCGGGCACCTCCGCTCGTACAACGAGGGTGCCGAGATCTTTGCCGCGGGCGACCCGGCCGGTTACTTGCCGATCGTGGTTTCCGGCCGTGTCAAAATGGTCAAGTTTCTTGAGCCGGGCAAAGAGGTGATCGCCGGCATTTTCGGCGAAGGCGAGATATTTGCCATACCGCCCGTAATCGACGGCGGCAACTACCCCGCGACGGCGATCGCCATGGATCAGACCAAACTCCTGCTGATCGACCGAGTCGATTTTTTGAGGTTAATGAGTGACTACCCCGAATTTCAGAGCGGGATCATGACCAGAATGTGCGGCGTGATGCGAGATCAGGTCGCTATGATCCAAACTCTCGCGACATCGTCACCCGAGCACCGCATCATCAATGTACTTTTCAAACTTGTCAACGGCAACGCCTCCGACAAACCCGTGAGGATCACGCTCCGACGCGAGGACATTGCAAAGATGGCCGGCCTGACCACCGAAACGACCATCAGAGTGATCCGCCGGATCGCGGACAAGGGCCTCATCAAGATCGATCGCGGCAAGATCGTCATCGGTGATGTCGACGCTCTTAAACGGATCGTGGAAAGCTGATCTCGCCTCGCTGAACGCCGCCGACGAACTGCATCATCCGTTCGGCGATCGCCGCGGCCCGCACCTTGATGAAATCCGCCTTTTCGCCGGCGAACAACTCATCGGTGATCTGTGTAAATATCTCCAGCCAACGCCGAAAATGCTCCGGCAATAATGGCTCCTTTTCGTTCAACTCGCCGTGGACCTGAAGCGGGTTGCGGCCATGCCTCGTATACACACCGGTTTGAAAGATAATGGTTTCCCAAAAATCACCGATAACCGGCAGGTGACGATCCAGGTCGAGTTTGGCGACGTCGGTAAATATATAGCCGATAAGGTCGTCGGCCATCACCCGCGAATAGAACCTGAGCATTAACCGGTCGATGTCGTTTCGGTCCTCGATATCTCTGATCAAATTATCCATTCCCTGCTATAAGAGAGTGCGGCCGGCGTCGAGCAGCGGCCGCACTCTTGGGGCACATTATCCGACCGTCGACACCTCGAGCGGTTCGGCTCGAGTTTCGCCCTTGGTCACCATCAGTTTAACGGCAAACCAGACAAAGGCGATCGCTCCCACCGCGAACACCGTATCGCCAAACAGGCGCATCCAACGCAGAAATTGCATCAGGTCCGTCTGCATGAATTCCGGCCCGCGGGCGGACCAGTAGCCCTGCGAGACCGACTGATAGGTTTGCAGCAGGCCGATCGGCAGGAGGCTAAAGACGATCTCCATCAAAAGTCCGATATTGATCGTCCAAAATGCAAATGCCAGCAGTTTCGTATTCCACTTTCGTTCGGGCTGCATCGCCCGCATGCAGAATAGCAAGAGGGCAAGGCCGAGCGTGCCGTACACACCGTACAGAGCCCCGTGAGCGTGCACCGCGGTGGTATTCAGCCCCTGCATATAATAAAGGGCGATCGGCGGATTGATCATAAATCCGAAGATACCGGCGCCAACCAGGTTCCAAAACGCCACGGCGACAAAGAAATACACGACCCACTGGTACTGCGCGAGCCACGGCCTTGATCTGGAGTGGCGAATGTTGTCAAACGCCTCGAACCCGACAAAAACGAGCGGTACGATCTCAAGTGCACTAAAGACCGACCCGAACGCGAGGGCGACCGTCGGCGTTCCGGCAAAATACAGGTGATGCAGAGTGCCGATAATGCCGCCGCTCAGATATATCGCACCGGAAAGCAGCGAGGCATACGCCGCATTATCAGAATTGATGACCTTGAGCCGGGCAAACAGAAACGCGATGACCACTGTGGCGAAAACTTCAAAAAAGCCCTCGACCCAGAGGTGGACGACCCACCAACGCCAATATTCGACGACCGTGACGTGCGACCGCATTCCCCAGAACAGTCCCGGTGCATAAAACAGTGCGATGCCGGCCGTCGTAGCAAGGTAGAGCATGATCAGCGATTTGCTGTTGCCTTCCTTTTTCAAGGCGGGAATTGTCGAACGAGCGATCAGGAATAGCCATAACAGCAGGCCGACGAGCAAGGCTGCCTGCCAAACGCGGCCGAGATCGACGTACTCGTAACCCTGGTGTCCGAACCAGAACCAGAGATCGCCGCTGAGGATGTGCATCACGCTCATCCACTCACCGGCCATCGAGCCGAGCACGACTATCAGCAATGCCCCAAAGAGCACATCGACACCTAACTTCTGCAATTTAGGCTCGTAACCGCAAATGTACGGCGCGATGTACAGTCCGGCCGCGAGCCAGGCGGTCGCGATCCAGAATATACCGAGCTGAGTGTGCCAGGTACGCGAAACGACGTACGGCAGATATTCCGCGAGCGGGATGCCGTAAAAGCCGCCGCCCTCGACGCCGTAGTGGGCCGTAATGATGCCCATTACGATCTGCAGCAAAAACAGGAGTGACACCACCAGAAAGTACTTGACCGTCGCCTTCTGCGACGGCGTCAGCGTCTGTCCGATCAGCGGATCGCTGTCCGGGGCACCGGTTTCCTCGATCGGCTTTCGCCAACCGGCGTAAAACCAGACCATCGCACCGATGCCCGCGATCAGCATGATCACGCTGACGCCGGTCCAGACTATAGCCGAACTGGTCGGAACGTTGCCGACCAGCGGCTCAGAAGGAAAATTGCTTGTGTACGAGATCGTGTTGCCAGGCCGATTGGCGGCTGACGCCCACGCCGTCCAGAAAAAGAACGACGTTAGCTTTTTCAATTTGACGGGGTCGGACTGGGCATTTCTCTGAATAGCATAGTCCTTGCTGCCGTTGGTAAATATCTCGGAGTAATGCTTGAGATTGTCCTCGAACGCCTCGACCCTGACCGGGTCGACCGTGATCTTGCCGGTCGCCGCGTCGTAGGTGTTCCTTCGCATCAATTCCTGCAGCCGTGCCTTCAGAACGGCCTTCTGATCAGGCGACAGCGCGTCAAAGCCGGTTCCGGCCTCCTTTTTCGCCCAGGCGTTCAGGATGAAGACACTCTCACGGTGCAGATAATCGGCTGTCCAGTCCGGTGCCACGTACGAACCGTGGCCCCAGATAGACCCGACCTGCATTCCGCCCATTGCCTGCCAGACATTTTGCCCGTCGGAAACGGCTCCGACGTCGATCATCACGCGGCCGTCCGAGGCGACGACCTGATCGGGTATAGGCGGCGCCTGTCTGAATATCTCGGTCCCGACCCAGCCGAGGATCGCGAACGAGATCACAAAGACCGATATAAGTAATAACCAAAGTCTTTTCATTTCATTTTCTCCGTTTCATCAATTTCCCGGCCGGCGGTTCGCTCATGCAATATCGCAGGTCGCCAATAATGTTGCCGAACGGGCTGTTAGATAGAATCTAACCCCGTCGGAAACGCGAAATTATGATCGAGGTCATAAATGTGTAGATTTTTTATCAATACACTCATTTGTGGCAATATAGTCTTATGCAGTTCTCATTTGACAAGGATCTGACCGACATCGCGTTCAAAGTCGAAGACGGCGAACGCCTCACCTTTGAAGAAGGCCTCGCGCTTTACGCAACTACCGACCTCAACGCGCTTGGTAAAATGGCGGATATCGTCCGCCGACGAAAGCACGGTTTGACGACATATTACAACGTCAATCGTCATTTTAACCACACGAACATCTGTGTTGCCGACTGCAAATTTTGCGGATTTTACCGTCGTGCGCGTCAGGAAGACGCCTATACGCATTCGATCGAAGAGGGTATCGAGATCGCCCGCACCGCAGTGGCCGAAGGCGCGACCGAACTGCACATTGTCGGCGGGCTGAACAGCAAGCTTCCCTTTTCGTACTACACCGATCTCTTCTC
>JAIBCA010000070.1 GCA_019694345.1 Pyrinomonadaceae bacterium
CGCCAGACGCCGCTGCACGCGACGACACGGCCGGCGAAATGCCGCGTCCGCAGGTAGATGAGCTGCCTGTCACGCACCAGTACCTCGGCCGCGACCGGCGGTTCGTAATAGGTAAAAGCGATGATCGGAGCTCTCGGCCCGGTGTGCGTCTCTTTGCCCGTCGGCAGGCGTTCAGCGTCGAGGGCGAAAGGCCGTTCGAGCCGCTTTTCGAGCAGCACGGGTACGCCGACGTTCTCGTCGCCGACGAGCTTTTTGATCTTGCCGGCCGTCAGCAGCAAACTTTCGGGCTGCGGCTTTGAGGCGGCGTAGAGCCCGCTCTGAGCCGGACGCGGACGCGTGAAATGTGCTCTGGTACTGACGGCCGTGATGCCCGAGGCGGGCGGATCGACCGAAATGCGCAGATCGATGATCTTGAGCCAGAACGACTTGTCGAGCGTCGGGAACGACGTTTTGATCTCATATGCCTTGTCGCCTTTTTTTTCGAGCCTGAACCGAATATCGATCTGCTCGGTGCTCCACCCGTGCCTGCCAACCTCAGCCAGCATCTGCTCAAGGCCGCGGTTGACGATAAAGATCAGTTGGGTAAAATCATCGACCGGATCGTCGAGTTCGTAGTGCCAGAGTGCCTCGGTCTCTTTGATATTAGGAGCCAGGACACGGCGCGGTCTCTGCTCTATGACGTCGAGTACGTCGCGAAAATCGCGTCCGTACCGTGCGACGAGGTCGTCGGCCGGGATACTCTGCAGATCCTCGATGCGGCTGATGCCGAGAGCCTCAAAAACACCGACCGTGTCGCGGTCGATATCCAGGTCGCGAAGCGGCAGCTGCGAAAAAGCCGCCGGCTCGGCGACGGTGCGGCTCAGGCCGCGGTTCTCACGCGCCAGCAGCATTGCCGTCTCGACCGTTTCGGCGACCGCGACATTGCCGGCGATATTGTGGCGTTCGAGCTCTTTCACTATATTTTGGGCGATCTTGTTCTCGTCGCCGACCAGTTTTTCGAGCCCGCTGACGTCAAACAGGACGCCGTCGTCGAGCATCTCGATGCGATAGGCAAACCCGTAGGCGATCGCCGATAAGATGCGGACGTCCTCGCGTGCATTTTGTGAAATGATGCATGCATAGGCTCTAGACATCGCTGTAGTCAAACTCGATCCTGGCCGCCGTCTGCGGGCCGGAAAAATGCTTTTTCGACTGCAGCCCGAGGTGAAATTCGCGCAGCAGTTTGTACCGCCCGAGGCCCGACCAGACCGTGTCCTGCCGCGACATCTCGAACGACTGGTGCGACGCCGAACCTGCAACGGGTTCCTCGGCCGTAACGACGAAAAGCGTCGGCGTTTCTTTGATCCGCGTACGGTAACGGTACCAATAGGTGCGCGGCACCATCCGCAGTTTCTGTGTCGGCAGACCGCCCAGATCGAGCCAGATCGCCCCGAAACCCTTTGCCTGTACAAGATAGTCGGCCGCCGTGAACGCCCTTTCGAGGTCGCCGCCGCAGCGTATCCAGAGCAGGTTGTCCAACACGACGCCCGCCAGGGCCGCCGACCGCGGATCGAATCCATCGCACGAATCGACCACCGCACAGACCTCGCCGAGGGCGGTTAACTTCGCCAGAAGATTGAGCACGAGGCTCGTCCGGCCGGTGCTCGCGGCACCGACAAACTCGCTCAACGTGCCGCGTGTGAGTGCCAATCCGACCGCATCGAGCAGAACCTCATCAGAGTGCTTTTGTTCCTCTCTCAGGTGGGATAAACTTTTGACCAGGCTCAGGTGTCTCATACAAATACGTGCGAGAATGCAAGTATATCTCATAGATGAAACACAAGTCAAAAAAATCTACGCAAGAGAATGTCTTTCCTCTCCGACGATAGATCTCAAACAATATAGATCCGAAATGCCACGAAGCCGGCAATCTAAGCGGTAACGGCGGCTTTGCTTTTTGCGAGAAAAGCCTCTATGTCACAGGGGGCAAGCGGCCGTGAAAAGTGAAATCCCTGACCTGCCTCACAGCCGAGATCCCGGAGTTCACGAATCTGATGGTCATGCTCGATACCCTCGGCGATCGTGCGAAGATTGAGCGAATCGCCCATCATAATGATCGCGCGGGCGACGGCATTGCCCTCGCTGCCCTGGCCGAGCTTATCCACGAACGATTTATCGATCTTGAGAATGTCGATGGGAAATCGCTGCAGATAGCTGAGGCTGGAATATCCAGTCCCGAAATCATCGATCGCGAGCCTGACGCCGAGCTTCTTAAGATCATGAAGCTTGAGAATGGTCGCTTCGGTATCCTGCAGCATAAAGCTCTCAGTGATCTCCAGGATCAGCGACCGTGGCGGCAGGCCGGATGACTTGAGGGCACTGGCGACGATGTTGACCAATTCCTTTTTCATGAACTGGCGGATCGAGATATTGACCGTTACTGAAACGTCCCTGAGGTCGTCGTGGGTCTCACGCCAATGCTGTACCTGTCGGCAAGCCTCGCGCAGGATCCACTCGCCAAGCGGCACGATAAGATTGGTCTCTTCGGCAAGCGGAATGAACTTCATCGGTGCCAGAAGGCCAAATTTCGGGTGCTGCCACCGGACGAGTGCCTCGAGTCCCATGACACTATTTGAATGCAGATCGAAGATAGGTTGGTACTGCAGCGTAAATTCTTTTTCTTCGATGCCGCGGCGCAGATCGACCTCAAGTTCGATCCGCTCCATCAGGGCCTCGTGCATCTGTGGCTCGAAGACGACATATTTGCCTTTACCGTTATTTTTTGCCAAATACATCGCCAGATCGGCATTGCGCAGCAGCTCTTCTGAGCCGGAAATGTCCCCGGTGCCCGACGCGATGCCGATGCTGGTGCCGACATAAACCTCTTTGCCGTCGATAACAAAAGGCTGTTCAAAAACGGACAAAATGCGATCGGCGACATTGACCGCTTCGTCGGCGTGAGTGACCGACTCGACCAAAACGGCAAATTCGTCACCGCCGAGACGCGCCGCCGTGTCAGAATTTCTGAGACAGTCCTGCAGGCGGTCAGCGACCGCAACAAGCAACTTGTCGCCGGCCGCGTGCCCTAGCGAATCATTGACGGATTTGAAGTTATCAAGGTCGAGGAAGAGCACGGCGACCGAAACGTGATTTCGGACACGTTTCCGGATAGCATGATCGACGCGATCACGGAAAAGGGTCCTGTTCGCGATCTTGGTCAAGGGGTCGTGCAGGGCCTGATGCGTGAGCTGATCCTCGAGCGACTTGCGCTCAGTGACATCCATCATCGACCCGAGCATCCTGATCGGCTTGTTATCGCTGTCGTAAACGACATAGCCGCGATCGACGACAAAGGCATAGGAACCGTCGCTTCGCCGAAATCTGTACTCATCGGTCCAGAGATTCTTTCCGCTCTCGATGTGACGATGGATGTCGAGTTTGACGCGTTCGCGATCGTCGGGGTGCAGCCGCTCCGACCATGACGTCATGCTCGAACCGATCTCATCACTTGAGTAGCCAAAAAGCTTCTGATAGCCCTCGTTTCGCCAAAATTCGTTTGTCGAGAGATTCCAGTCCCAGATCGCATCGCTGGTCGCACGGGTCACAAGCTCAAAACGCTCCTGACTGATCCTGAGTGCTTCTTCGGTTCGCTTTCGCTCGATCGCCATTGCGATCTGGTCAGCGACCGCTGTCAGCAGATCGACATCCTGCTGCGTATAGGTATCTGAATTTTCGTAGTCCTGAACGACGAGCACGCCGATCGCGCCATCAGGCGTTTTGAGCGGAACGCCAAGCCAGATCGGCGAATCGGTACCGACCGACTCGACCTCGCCGAGAGCGATCAGCCGTTGTGCGTCTTCGTGCGTAAAAAGCATCGATCGCCCCTGGCGAAAGACATAGGCGCTCAAACTGCGGCCGACGCGCAGCGGGCCGGGCATCGGGTCGAACTTATCGACCCAAAACTGCATGGTCAGCAGTTCGGTGGCGGGATCGAACAGAGCGACGAAAAAGTTTTCGGCATAAACGATCTTTTTGATCGTTCGATGGATGTGGTTCAGCAGGTCATCGAGATTTGCCGTCGTCGTGACTCCGTGAATGATCTTGGATATCGCACGAGCCTCGGCTTCGAGGCGTTTGGGCCGCGAAATATCGCGGGCCAGGCAGACGATATTGTAGGCACAAGTCTCGGGGTCAAATATCTTCGACGCCGAGACCGATACCGGGAAGCGGGTGCCGTTCTTACGGAGACAATAGGTCTCGAGCCGCTTGGTATTACCCATTTTTTGGAAGAGCCGCGCAAATAACTTGGTGAAGACGCGCTCGTTCCTGGCGAGTATCCCAATGGGCTTTCCGACCAGTTCCTCCCGTGTATAGCCCGTAAGTTCGAGCGTGGCAGGATTGACCCTCGTGATCCTCGTTTCCGGGTCGATAACAAGTACCGCATCACTGATCGAATTGAAAATGCTGTCGCCGAGGCTCAGAAGCGGCGTTGAGCCGCCGTCGGTCATATGCGGCTCTGTGAAATTCAATATTTCAAAGTCTGAGGTTGTTTTTGGCGTGTGATGAGGATACGTCGAATCGAACGATGCCATCGGCATTGTGATCTCAGACTCGTCCGGCCGCGATAATGGTTCCATGTCCTTTGCTTTTGACCACAATAAAATGCATTGGCGGTATGTATTCCCGGGAATAAGTGCTCCCAACCGTAGGGAAGTGTTGGAAACCAAAGTACTGATGTGTCGCCGGCGGGCAAGGCGCGACAAAACAGTCCATCCAAGATTCTGCATTAAACATTGTTAAAAGTCAATAACTTTTGTTGGTCAAGCTATTTGTGTCCTCGCTCGTAAAGCAGTTCAAAATTCGCCACACGGCCATTGTGCGGCTCCTTTCGCTGACCCGACGCTAAATTTGATCTATAATCAGTCAGCAATGACGGAAGTGATCAACATAATCGGCGGAGGACTGGCCGGTGTCGAAGCAGCGTGGCAGGCGGCCGAGCGGGGCGTTCGCGTCAGGTTGTTTGAAATGAGGCCCGTGCAGCAGACACCGGCTCACCGCACGGACAAGCTGGCTGAGATAGTGTGCTCAAACTCACTAAAGACGGACGAGCCGGGAAGTGCCCCTTATTTATTGAAAGAAGAACTCCGGCGCGGAGGTTCGATGGTGCTGGAAGTTGCAGAAGCGACACGTGTGCCGGCCGGGGCGGCCCTATCGGTTGACCGGATCAAGTTTGCCGAAATGATAACCGAGAGGGTCGAGGCACATCCGAATATCGAGATCGTCCGCGAAGAGGTCACTGCGATCCCGACCGACGGCGTGACGATCATCGCGACCGGGCCGTTGACGTCTGATGCATTGACACGCGAGATAATGAAGCTGACGGGCGATGACCAGCTATATTTCTACGATGCGATCGCCCCAATAATCGCTGCCGACTCGATCGATATGACGATCGCCTTCAAGGCGGCACGCTATGACAAGGGTGGAGCCGATTACATCAACTGCCCGATGAACAAAGAGCAGTACGACGCGTTCATAGACGCCTTGCTGAACGCTAACTCGGTGCCGCTCAAGCGGTTCGAGGAGACGCATTGGTTCGAATCGTGCTTGCCGATCGAGGAGATCGCCCGCCGCGGCCCCGAGACGCTGAGGTTCGGCCCGATGAAGCCCAAAGGGCTGCGTGACCCGAAAACCGGTGAAGAGCCCTGGGCATGCGTGCAATTGCGTCAGGAAAATATGATGGCCGATGCGTACGGTATGGTCGGTTTTCAGAACCACTTGCGTTACGGCGAACAGGAACGGGTTCTGAAGCTGATCCCCGGCCTCGAAAGCGCCGAATTCATGCAATTTGGCCAGATACACCGCAATACCTTCATCAACTCACCGGCGATCTTGAATGAAACGCTTGCGACCCGCGAAAATTCACGCCTGTTCTTTGCCGGACAGATCACCGGTGTCGAGGGTTACGTCGAGTCGGTCGCGACCGGCTGGCTTGCCGGTATCAACGCCGTTAACATGCTGCAGAACCGGTCGATGATAACGGCTCCAAAGACGTCCGCGATAGGGTCGCTGTGCCGATATGTTTCAAATGTCGAAACAACGAACTTTCAGCCTGTGAACATCACATTCGGCCTGCTCGAACCGCTCCCGCCGGAACTGAGAAAGAAATACCGGAGAAAGCGCGAACGGCATATTTTTCAGGTGGAAAGGGCTCTTGAGGATTGGGATAAATGGATCGCGGACATTTAGTGCCAAAACGCAGCGACAAATAGGGCATGGTGGAACCAACAACATTACTGGTCATTTCCGCGATCTTTCTTGTCGCAGTCCTTTATTCCTCGGTAGGGCACGGCGGAGCCTCGGGGTATTTGGCGGTGATGGCGTTCTTCGCAGTCGCGCCGGAGGTGACCCGGCCGACAGCGTTATTGCTGAACCTGTTTGTCGCGACCATCGGGACGATCCAGTTTTATCGGGCCGGATATTTCTCCTGGCGGCTGTTCCTGCCGTTTGCGGCAGGCTCGATACCGATGGCGTTTGTTGGCGGGATGATCCATTTGCCGACCGAGGTTTACAAGATCGTACTTGGGGCCGTACTTTGTCTGGCGGCCGTACGGTTGGCGATACACCTGAAAAGCGACGACGGGATAAAGGATCCGCCATTGATCGCGTGTCTGTTGATCGGCGGTGTGATCGGGCTGCTGTCCGGAATGGTCGGCGTTGGCGGGGGCATTTTTCTGACGCCCGTTCTGCTGCTGATGCATTGGGCCGAGGCGAGGGTCGCGGCGGGCGTGTCGGTTTTGTTCATTCTGGTCAATTCGATCTCCGGACTGGTCGGGCAGTTCTACAAAGGTGCTCTTTACGGCCTGCCGGCCGAGGTTTGGGGATGGATCGGCGTTGCGGTCATCGGCGGCATTATCGGATCGACGCTTGGCAGCAAGCGGTTTACCTCGATGACCCTTCGGCGAATGCTTGCGGCCGTGCTCCTTTTTGCCGGAATAAAGTTAATTTTCGTATAGGCAAATATTAACGGCGTTTGGTAATCCAATAGTCGGCTCAATGAAGGTACTCATATCGACATTTGTATTGATCGCTGCGGCGGGTTGCGTGTCGGCCCAGTCGGGGCGAAACAAGCCGAGCGAGACCCCGACCCCGACGCCGCCCGGGCGCACGGCGGCGGGCTATATCCCGACCGAAGCAAAAATACCGGCAGCAACGCCGACCCCGACGCCAAAGCCCAAAGACGATCCGGATATCATCAAGGTCGACGCGGCACTGGTTCCTATCCCGGTTTCGGTGAGCGACGCATCAGGCAGGGCGGTAACCAATCTAAAACTTGCGGATTTTGAACTTAAGATCGACGGGAAACCGGTCGAACTGAGCGAACTGACGCGGTCAGAGTCGCCGATCCGCCTCGCGATGCTGTTTGATAATTCGTCAAGCGTAATGATCGCCCGCGAATTTGAAAAAGATGCGGCGGTGAGATTCTTTCGGCGGGTGATCAGACCGGACCGCGATCAGGCGGCACTGTTCTCGCTGTCGGACTACACCCGACTCGAACAGCCGCTGACCCGTGACGTGTCATTGCTCACACAGGCGATCAGACTGTTTCCCGAACCCAAGGGAGCAACGGCACTACTCGACGGCATCATCGAGGTTGCCGAATATCTTAAGGCCTCGGAGGGCCGCCGCGTCGTCGTTATCGTTTCGGATGGCGAGGACACGTACAGCGATATCAAGACGACCCTTGAGGGCGTGATCAAGGTGCTTCAGGTCTCGGATTGTCAGGTCTATGTTGTAAAGACCAAGGAATTTGAGAATTTCAAACGAACCGGTCAGCGGGGCGGCAATGCCAATATTCGGGCATTAACAGCCGAACGGCGAATGCTCGAAATTGCCGAGCAGACGGGCGGAGCGGTCTATTCGCCGATCGACGAGGAAGAGATGAACGCCGCGTTCGCTCAGATATCGGCTGACCTCTCGCAGCAGTACGTACTCAGCTATTACCCCGACGACGACGGCGAAAAGCGCGGCGATTTTCGAAACATTTCGTTGGCGGTAAAGGGTCGGCCGAATATGACCATCCGTACTCGAAAAGGCTATTATGTAGGCGGGAAATGACATAATGCTTGATGATCACCTTGCACAATTTCTCCAGCATCTGAAATACGAGCGTAATCTGAGCGCTCACACGCTAAGGAACTATGCCAGCGATCTCGAGCAGTTCCGGGACCATCTTTTTCGGGTGGAGAAGCGGGCCGATATCCCAGTCGAGCAGATCGACCGTTTGACGATCCGCGAGTGGATGGCGGGCCTGCACGAGGATCACAAAAAGACATCTGTCGCACGAAAGCTCGCGAGTCTGCGCACCTTTTTTCAGTTTCTCGTACGCGAGGGCAAGCTTGAAGCTAACCCGGCAAAGTTGGTTGCGACGCCGCGTATCGAACGGAAACTGCCCAACCATCTCTCGATGGAGGACGCGGTCAGGTTCATCGAAACGCCTGATATGAACACCGATCTTGGCCGCCGCGACCGCGCGATACTCGAATTTTTGTACGCGACGGGCATCCGCGTCGGCGAACTCGTCAGTATCGATCTGGCTGACATCGATTTTCGCGAACGCATGGTCCGCGTCACCGGAAAGCGTAAAAAGCAGAGGATCGTTCCGTTCGGCGAGCCCGCCCTGCAGGCGCTGATGCTCTATTTGGAAAAAACGCGGCAGGTCTTTCTGAACGAATGCCCGATCGCGACGCGTGATGCGAACGCGGTATTTCTGCACCGCCGCGGAGGGCGACTGACGACACGCAGCGTCGGCCGAATGATCGACAAATACATCAAACAATGTGCTGACATTCACGACATTTCGCCGCACAGCCTGCGGCACACTTTTGCCACGCACCTGCTCGATCAGGGTGCCGACCTCCGCGACATACAGGAACTGCTCGGCCATGCACGGCTGTCAACGACACAGATATATACCCAGGTCTCGATGGAAAAGATGATCGAGGTGTATGATAAAGCACATCCGAAGGCGTAAACGGCCTCAGCCGAAATGCCGTCGGCGACGAGTTGCCTGATATTGGGCAGATCGTCCGAAGTGTCAAGTTTTGACTTTGATCCGATCAAATTTTGCCCGCTATTGCTTAATATTATGAAAAAGTTTCGTTGGCTGATGTTCTTAATGCTTACCGTTTCGTCGGTTGCGTATGCGCAAAACAAGTTGCTTTCGCTCGACGACATTTTCAGTCCCGATCCGGCTAAAAGGGTACGGTTCGGCGGTACTCCGACCTCGGTACAATGGTCGCCCGACGGTAAGTCGTTCAAGCAGGTCATTGGCGGCCGATTGATGCGGGTCGATGCGGTGAGCGGCCGGACGACGCCGTATTTTGACTCCGGAGCCCTCGCAGCGGCGCTCGTCAAAGCGGGTGTCAAGACCGATCAGGCAAACGCGATCGCGGGGTCGCCGTTCGTCCAGTTCAACGAGTCTGAGACGGCGATCATTATCAATAACGCCAACGACCTTTGGTACTATGACCTCAGTTCAGCGACGCTCAAGCGGCTGACGAATAGCCGTGACGAGGAGCTCGAGGCCGATTTCAGTCCGGACGGCAAGTTCGTCAGCTTTGTCCGCGGCAATAACCTTTATGTTGTCGATGTCGCAAAGGCCGGGGAAAAGCAGTTGACCCGTGACGGCCGCGAGGGTGAAAAGCCGATCTATAACGGTTATCTCGACTGGGTTTACGAAGAGGAGCTTTACGGTCGCGGGCAGAAGCGCGGGTACTGGTGGTCGCCCGATTCGAAGCGGATCGCTTTCTTGCGGCTGGACGAGTCGCAAGTGCCGAAATTTATCATTCCCGACGACATCCCGAAAGGCCAGAACGTTGAATCGACATATTATCCGAAGGCCGGCGATCCAAACCCGACCGTGAAACTGGGCGTCGCCGACATTTCAAGATCGACATTCGTGCCCAACGCGGGCCGGATACCGAAGATCGGCGAACGGCTGCCGCCGTCCCTGCTCCGGTTTGGCGACGCGGTGAAATTTGCCGATATGTCGTCCTACAAACCCGATGATCTGCTGATCGCCCGAGTGACGTGGTCCAACGACAGCAGTGCGGTCATCTTTCAGGCGCTGAACCGCGAACAGACCTATCTTGACCTGAACGCGATGCAGGCGGACGGCAAGGTCGAACGATTTTTGCAGGAGACCTCACCCGCGTCGGTCGAGGTGTACGACAACCCGATCCAGCTTAAGGGCAGCGGCGAACTGATCTGGCAGTCCGCACGGAATGGGTGGCGCCATATTTACCTTTATGACGGCCGCGGCCAGATCATCCGTCAGCTGACCAACGGAAAATGGGAGGTCCGTTCGCTCTACGGCGTGGATGAAAAGGGTGGATTTGTCTATTTTTCGGCGACAAAGGACAGCCATATCGCCGAGAATGTCTATCGAGTCAGTTTGAGCGGCGGCGAGGTCGAACGGGTCAGCCGCGGCGAAGGCTGGCACACGGCTTCATTTAACTCGACGTTCACCCATTATTTTGAAAATTGGAGCGACGCCAGCACGCCGTGGCAGACACGGCTTTATCGGGCGGACGGTTCGCTTGAGCGGATCATCAATGAAAATCGAGTGGACGTACTCGGCGAATATCGCCTGAGCCGGCCCGAATTTCTGAAGGTCAAAACGCGCGATGGGTTCGAAATGGAGGCGATGATGATCAAGCCGCCGGATTTTGACCCGAACAAGAAATATCCGGTCTTTCAGTTCACCTACTCGGGCCCGCACGCTCCGTCGGTGGCTGATCGCTGGGGCGGCAACCGCTACATGTGGTTTCAAATGCTGGCCCAAAAGGGCTACATCATCTGGGTCTGCGATAACCGCTCGGCGAGCGGAAAGGGCGAAGAATCGGTTTGGCCGGTTTACAAGCGGCTCGGCGAACTTGAGCTGCGCGACCTCGAGGACGGATTGTCGTTCCTCAAGTCGCAGCCATATATTGACGGCGAACGGATCGGCCTGCACGGCTGGAGTTATGGCGGATTTATGACTAGCTATGCGTTGACCCACAGCAAGTCATTCAAGATCGGCATCGCCGGCGGAACGGTCTCTGACTGGCAGCTCTACGATTCGATCTACACCGAGCGTTATATGATGACGCCTGCCAACAACCGGAGCGGCTATGAGCGATCGTCGGTCCTGACGGCCGCTAAGAACCTCTCGGGCAGGTTGCTGCTTATCCACGGAATGATGGATGACAATGTCCATATGCAAAACACCACACAGCTCGTCTACGAATTGCAAAAGGCGGACAAACAGTTTGATCTGATGCTTTACCCGACCCAACGCCACGGCGTCCAAAACCCGCAGCAGGTAAAGCACTGGTACTCAATGATGACGGAGTTTATCTTGAGGAATTTGTAAATAGTTCAGGCCAGATTCAGGCGGTCAGCGTCATCGAGCGTATCGATGTCGATGGCCGCTTTTTCTATGGTGACGGTGCGGACGTCATCGGGGCGGCTCCGGATGATCTGGCGGGCACCTTTGTCGCCTTTTAGACTGAGCAGTTCGCCGAAAACAGCTTTTGAAAAGAGAGCGGGAACGCCGGCCACGTCGCGGTAGCGGGCCGCAACGATCGTTGCGGCTGTGGCGGCAAATTCCGCGATCAGACTGTCGATGTCAGTCGATGTTACGTGCGGCTGGTCGCAGAGTGAGATGACAACGGCGTCAAGATCGGGTTCGATCTCGAGCAGATGCTGCAGGCCGGCCCTGATCGATGAACTCATCCCTGCTTGCCAATCCGGGTTAACGCAAACGCTGACCGGTAGGCCGACGATCTCGGCGGATGTACGTTCGGAATCGGCACCGATGACGGCGATGACCGGGCGGCATGACGAGTTTGACAAAGTTTTGGCCGCGATGTGTATCAGGGATCTGCCCCGAAAACGCAGGAGCTGTTTTGGTGTTCCCAGACGCTTTGAGCCGCCCGCGGCGAGCAGAATGCCGCCGATCTTCAAGGTTGGTTCAGATCTGCTCTCGGTCATAGATCGAACCCTGTCGTTGGCGAAGGTGTCCGCCGTTTCGATGTTTGATAACGCTCTGGATCTCAGCGGCGATCGAAAGGGCGATAGCCTCGGGCGTGTCCGCGCCGATATCGAGCCCGATCGGTGCATAGAGCCGCGATAGCTGTTCGTCGGTAAACGATTCGCCCGCCGCGGCGAGTTCGCCAAGCAGCTGTTCGGTGCGGCGTTTTGGCCCCAACGCTCCGACGTAAAAGGCGTTTGACCGCAACAATTTCGGCAGCACGAGACGGTCGCGGCTGTAATTGTGCGTCATCATCACGGCGGCAGTATATGCGTCGGAGGTGATCTCGGGCGATAGGTCGGCGGTGTCGAGGACAAGGGTTTTCGCCGCCGGAAACCGCTCAGCGACCAGAAACGCCGGGCGATGATCATGGACGGTTATCTGCCAACCAAGTTCGGACGCGATGCGGACGAGCGGTATCGCGTCCGTACCGGCACCGAACATCAGCAATGCGATCGGCGGCACGATGTCATCGAATGCTTCGCGGGAGTGATAAGCGGCATCCATTTTCGCGATGATCTCGCTGTCTTTGCCGATCGATTCGAGCCGAATACGGATGATGCCGCGACAGCCCATATTGAGGCTAAAGACCGAGGCTTCGTTGTCGGTGGTGTCGTAGGTAAATATCTCGGTCTCGCCCGTCTCGAGCACTCGTTTGGCCCGTTCGAGCACGTCCGCCTCGAGGCAGCCGCCCGAAACGGTGCCCGACGTTGTTCCGTCAGGAAGGATCAGCATGCGGGCTCCGGGCAGGCGATAACCCGAACCGATGACCTCGATCACGGTCGCCAAGACGGCGCGTTCGTCGGGTTTGAACCCGGCGACGCGGTCTAAAATATCGCTGATCTCTTTCATTTATTCGGGACAGGCGGCACCGGCGTCGATCCACTCGTTGAGCTTCTTGAGGAAATCTGCCTGACTAAGGGGCGGTGCCGAGCGTCCGTTGCCCGGGTTCCATGCCCAGCCAACCAACGGGTCCGTCTCGATGTGATGGATCGATTCCTTGAGGGTCTTTCGGCCGCCGTTGCGGGCCGGATCTTTGAGCTGCTGGCACAATGCTGCCGCCGTCATTCCCTGAAACACCATTTTGTTGCCGGCGGGCGGCATGTGCCAATTCGGGGCGCCGGGCGGCAGTCCCTCGCCATCCATATTCTCCGCCTGATGGCATGTGGCACATTCCATACCGGCGACGCCTTTGCCATCGGGACCTCGCTTCACGTCCTGATCGTGGATGCGCCTTTCGTCGCCCTGTGTCGGGGCATCGCCGCCGGGGTGGCAATTCGAACATCGGGCCGAGAAGAAAACCTTTACCGCCTCGTTAAAAGCGGCACGAGCCTTCACGGGGTCTTCGGCCGTCGAGGCCGCGACATTCTCGACGGGCTCAAACCGGCCAAAACGAGCGAAGGCGACGACGCCCACCGCAATAAATATCACCAGAAACTTTAAGACTCGACTGCTCAAATTGTTCCACCCCTTGAAAGAACTGTAACTATGACTTCTTCAACTCATCTGTCCTGATCGGAAGGCTTCGAACGCGTTTGCCCGTTGCCGCGAATATCGCGTTGACGACCGCCGGAGCGATCGGCGGCGTTCCCGGTTCGCCTACGCCGCCGTGCGGGGCCGAACTCGTCACCAGATGTACCTCGACCTTTGGCATCTCGTTCATTCTGAGCGGCTTGTAGTTATTGAAGTTCGTCTGAACGACTCGGCCGTTCTTGATCGTGATCTCGCCGTAGAGGGCAGCAGACAGGCCGTAAACGACCGATCCTTCCATCTGAGCGGCGACGGTGTCCGGATTTACGATCTGGCCGCAATCAGCCGCGCACACCACCCGATCGACCTTGACTTTGCCATCCGACCCGACCGACACCTCGGCGACCTGTGCGACATACGAACCAAAACTCTCTGCCACAGCAATGCCGCGGCCGGAGCCCGGTGGGAGCTTTTTACCCCAGCCGGCCTTTTCGGCCGCGAGCCGCAACACACCTGCGTGCCTCGAATTTTCTTCAAGGAGCGACAGGCGATATTCTAGAGGGTCTTTGCCGGCAAGAGCAGCAAGTTCGTCCATAAAGCACTCGACCGAAAAAGCCGTGTGCGAACTGCCGACCGATCGCCAAAAACCGACCGGAATACCGGTATCGACGCGGATCCAGTCACATTGGAAATTTGGTATCTTATATTCGAGTTCGTGAGCACCCTCAAACGACGAACTGTCGAGCTGGTCGTCTTTCAGGTTAAAACCGAAAGCCTTTCCGGCCCGTGCCATGATCGCATCGGTCGCCAGCCGATGGTGCCAGAAAACCGGCTTTCCGGCGGCATCGATACCGGCGGACAATTTGTTGTAGACCGCCGGACGATAGACATCGTTCTGCATATCGTCTTCGCGCGTCCATACGACCTTTACCGGCTTTCCGGCGGCTTTTGACAGCAGCGTGGCGTCAATTACGTAGTCCATCTCGAACCGGCGGCCAAATCCGCCGCCGAGCATCGTGGTGTTGACCTTGACCTTTTCGACCGGGACGCCCGCGGTTTTCGCGACGGTGCCCTGAACCAGCATTTGAGCCTGTACGCCGCCCCAGACCTCGGCGCTGTCGGACCGTACGTCAGCCGTAAAATTCATCGGCTCCATCGTCGCGTGCGCGAGGAAGGGCGCGTAATAGACTGCGTCGAGGACCTTTGCCGCTTTTGAACGGCCGGCGGCGACATCACCGATCTTTTTAGCCTCCAGGCCTTTTTTCGACGCCTCGGCATCGACGAATGACTTCATGATCGTCTCGCTCGATACCGCGGCCATCGGGCCTTCTTCCCAAGTTACCTTGAGGGCCGATCTGCCCTTGCGAGCGGCAACGAACGAATCGGCTATGACCCCGACGCCGTACCCGAGCGAAACGACGTGCGTCACACCCTTGACCGCCTTGGCGGCCGTGTCGTCGATCGACTTGACGGTCCCGCCAATTACCGGCGAACGCAGTATTATCGCGTAGAGCATTCCCGGGACCTTGACGTCGATCCCGAACGTCGCTGATCCGTTGACCTTGGAGGGTGAATCGAGCCGTTTGACGGCCTTGCCGATGTACTTGAAATCCTTTGGATCCTTGAGTTTCGGCTTGTCCGCGGGTGTTATCTTTGCTGCGGCCTCGAGAAGTTCGCCGTACGCGGCACTGCGCTTCGTCGCGGTATGAATGACCCGTCCGTTCTCCGCAATGCAGGTATCGGCAGGCACGTTCCAAGAAGCGGCGGCGGCGGAGATCAGCATTTCACGAACCTGAGCGGCAGCTTTTCGAAGCGGAGCAAAAAAGCCCTTGACGCTCGAACTGCCGCCCGTGCCCTGCATCCCCATCGCGGGGTTGAAGAACGCTTTGTCGGCCGGCCCGTGGGCAAAGCTCACGTTGGCCCAATCGACCTCGAGTTCGTCCGCGACGATCATCGGAAGGCTGGTCATCACACCCTGGCCCATCTCCGACTGTCCGACGACAACGGTGACCTTGCCGTCTTTTGCGATCTTGATGAAAGCGTTGGGTGAAAAATCGGCCGCCGGTTCAGAAGTTACGCCGAAACGCTCTTCGGCCCTGCTGACACCGGGAATATTCAGGCCGAGGACCAATGCTCCGCCGGCAACGATGGACGCCTTTAAGAATGACCGCCGATCAAGTTCCTGTTTGGTCTTCATCTTATTTACCTCCATTCATAGCTGCCAGCTTAATCGCCGCCCGGACACGGTTGTAAGTTCCGCAACGGCAGATGATGCCGTTCATTGCCTGATCGATGTCAGCGTCGGTCGGTTTTGGGGTCTTCTTCAGCATTGCCGCCGCCGCCATGATCTGGCCGGACTGGCAATAGCCGCATTGAGGAGCGTCTTCAGCGATCCAGGCCTTTTGGAGCGGATGACTCGAGTCGGGCGACAGGCCCTCGATGGTCGTGACTTCCTTGCCGACGACGGCGCTGATCGGCGTAACGCACGAACGGCGAGCCTCACCGTCGACATGGATCGTACACGAACCGCACTGAGCGATGCCGCACCCAAATTTTGTACCGGTCAACCCGAATTCATCCCGGAGTACCCACAGCATCGGGGTGCTGGGGTCGGAATCGGTTTCGAAAACCTTTTTATTTACGCTGATCTTAGTCATAAAGGTAGCCTCAACTGCGCAGAAACAACGAGCTAAAGAATAACGAAAACGTGAAATTTGTGATCACCGAAATGATAGCACGGATCGGACCGCGCATCGCAACAAAATGTGCTATTCGTCGCCAGATCCGGTCAGTTGGATCTCGGGAAACTCGGCGGTGAACTGGTCCCGGGGCTTTCCGTCGATCTCGCCTCGCAACGGACGCGTTCCGACATTTGAACGGAAATTTCCCGCCTCGTCGTACAGCCGGCGATACTGTGCCGTATTTCGGATCACGCCCTGAACATAGCCCTTTGTTTCCTTAAAGGGGATATCTTCGACAAACTCGTCCATCTCCGCAGGCAGCGTCGCACGCCATTGAGGTACGCGGCCGGGGCCGGCGTTATAGGCGACGGCGACGTATTCGATCCGACCGAATTTTGCGAACTGGTCTTTCATGTAGGCTGTACCGAGTTCGATATTCAGTTGCGGCTGAAAAAGCGAAGCCGGCGTGATCTGGGCGGTCTTTGAAACGTATTTCTTTGCCATCGTTTGTGCCGTCGGGACTAGCAGCTGCATCAGGCCGAAAGCGTTGGCGGGCGATTTAGCGGTTGGCGTAAAGACCGATTCCTGCCGTATCAGTCCGGCGACCTGGAATGCGTCGAGGCCGCGTTCGCCGGCCCAGTATTTGATCTCGTTCCAGTTGATAAGCGGATAAAAGATCGACCATTCCTCACGGCCCATTTCTTCAGGAAACATCTGGGCATAGTCCGGGTAGCTTGCCCTGAGCGCCAAAAACGCGGCCGTATTGTCGCCCTTGAAACGATAGTGCCGGGCGAGAGCCAAATTGATGCGCGGGCTATTGCCGGCCGACTTTTTTGCCTCCTGCAATTCATCAAAGGCCCAATCGAAAATTCCGACCGAGCTCAGTTCGTCGCTTTTATCAGCGAGCGCCACCGCGGCCGGGCCGGCAGTTTCGCCGGCGACCGTCACTGTTTTGAGATTAGCGACCGCACGAGCGACCAGATCGTTCGGCGGAGCGGTCGAGCGACAGCTGCCCTGCGCTTTCATCGCCGACATGCGGCCGAGAGCCAAATAGCCGTACCAATTTGCCGAGTACCGGTAAATGACGCCTTCGTAGAGGGCGCAGGCCTCGGCCGTCTTTCCGGCACGTTCGGAGTCGCGAGCAGCCCAGTATCCGGCCTTTCCCCGATTCGAAGTATCCTTATCAGCGTATCGGGCAAGATGATCGATGAACATCTGCGATGCCAAGGCGAAGTTGCCGCTCTCGTGCTGAAACCATCCGGCCTCGAA
>JAIBCA010000158.1 GCA_019694345.1 Pyrinomonadaceae bacterium
CAAACCGTCGTGATCGACGGCGAAGACCATCGCAAAAAAATGCACCGTGCCACGGGCCTGGGCAAATTTCGATCGCCCAAAGGCTGAATTACCGCAGATTTTACTGATTTCGAGGGCGATTGCGATTTTATTGATTCGTGGCCGAAGCTTTATCAAAACCAGACAACCGCATTCCATCGCTCGACGGACTTCGAACGGTCTCGATCGCACTGGTATTGATCGGTCATGCGTTTCACGTTTACGGGCTCGGCACAACAGGTAATTTCGGCAATCTGGGAGTCAGGGTGTTCTTTGTGATCTCGGGTTTTCTGATCACCGGGCTCCTGGTTCGTGAGATCGAACGCACCTCGACCGTTAACCTGCTCAAGTTCTATTTTCGGCGAACACTTCGGATATTTCCGCCATACTATTTTTACCTCGGCGTCATCGGTATCGCCGCCGCCCTCGGGCTCGCAGCCGTACCACTGGCATCGCTGGTCTATTCCTCGGCATATCTTACAGATTATGTCGCCCCGACCGGCTGGCTGCTCGGCCACACATGGTCGCTGGCGGTCGAAGAGCAGTTTTACCTGATCTTGCCGGGCTTTTTGATGCTGCTCGGCATCCGAAGGGCGAAGGCTCTGCTCATCGCGATCGTGATGCTCGCCCCGATCGTCAGGGTACTTGATTTTTGGATGTCGGGGCCGGATCAGATATGGGTTTTGAAAGGCTTTCACGCCAATGCGGATGCACTTGCGATCGGGTGCCTGCTTTCGTTGTTTCGTGATCGCCTTCACCGGTTGCCGGCCTACCGCCGCTTTCTTGGGTCCCGGATCGTCTTTTTGCTATTGCCGGTAATTCTATTGGCAAATCTCCAGGGCGACCATCCGCTGGTGTTTTTGGGCGCCAGCCTGACATTGATGAATATAGCCGTCGCTCTCTGCATCGATTGGTCAGTGACCAACCATTCGACCGTGACCGGCCGCTTTCTGAACTCGCCGGTAATGGTCAGACTTGGCGTGATGAGCTACTCGATCTATCTCTGGCAACAGCCGTTTCTTAACCCGCACGATCCCGGGCTTTTGACGTCATTCCCGCTCAACCTCATCGGCATCGCCGTAATGAGTTCGGTCTCGTACTATTTTGTCGAAAAGTACTCGCTGGCCTGGAGGCAGAAGCTCGAGGCAAGGTGGTTCCGGCCGCGGAATCAGGGCTCCGGCGAACCCGAGCCATCGCCGGCGACGGCTTAGGCTTTTGCGGACGCGGTCTTTCGGCCCTGCAATGCAAAATAGGCTCTTACACCGAGCATCACCAACAGAACCGCAGCGAAGATAGCCGGATAGAAAACATCTGATTTCACGATCATCCAAAAATGAACGACGCCCGCAGCCGCCGAAAGGTAGATCAGGCGATGCAGCATTTGCCAGCGTTTGCCGCCCATCCGCTTGATCATCGCGTTGGTCGACGTAACGGCCAGCGGCACCATCATCAATAGCGCAGCCATCCCAAGTGCAATGAAGGGCCGCTGGATCACGTCATCCACTGTGCCGGCAAGATCAAGGCTTCGGTCAAACGCGATATAGGTCGTGAAATGGATCAGGCCGTAGAAAAATGCAAAAAGGCCAACGGTCCGGCGATATTTGATCAGCTGATTCCAGCCGAACCACTTTCTGAGCGGGGTTATGAGCATGGTCGCAAGTATGAAAACAAGCGTCATTATGCCCGTAGCTCGCAGAAAATACTCGATGGGATTTGCTCCGAGCCGGTGATTCCACGCATCCCAGCCGAGGATGGTGACCGGGACCAAGCTGTTCAGCCAGAGCAGTGTCTTGTAAAATCGTACGTCGCTCATCAAAAGTACTTTTTCAGGTCCATTCCGCTATACAGCGAGGCCACTTCGTCAACGTAACCGTTGAACGGCATTGTCGGCCTCATGCCGATCTCGCCGATACGTCGCTCAGATGCCTGCGACCATCGGGGGTGTTTGACGTCCGGATTGACGTTTGAATAGAAGCCGTACTCCTCCGGCGAGGCCTGGTTCCAGGTTGTCGGCGGTTCACGATCGGTCAGCATGATCTTGACGATCGATTTAATGCTCTTAAATCCGTACTTCCACGGGACCACGAGCCTGATCGGAGCGCCATTCTGGTTGGGCATTTGCTTACCGTAAAGCCCGGTAGCCAAAATGGTCAGCGGATGAATGGCCTCGTCCAGCCGAAGTCCCTCGACGTATGGAAAATCGATACCGGCCGAAAATGAGGATTGCATACGGATCGGATCGTATTTCGTTTGAAATGCGACATATCGTGCCGAGCCGAGCGGTTCGACCGAATCGATCAGCTTCTTGAGCGGAAATCCGACCCACGGGATCACCATCGACCAGGCTTCGACGCAGCGAAAACGGTATATCCTTTCTTCCTGGTCGAACTTGAGCAGTTCATCGATATCGAACGTCTTCGGCTTTTGAACCATACCGCCGACCTCGACGGTCCAGGGCCTCGTCACCAGCGCTTCGGCCTTTGCCGCAACCGCCGATTTGCTCGTCGAAAACTCGTAATAGTTGTTGTAATTTGTGATCTCTTCCCAGGTGTTCGGGGTCAGACCATCGGACGACGGACCCGAACGCTTTACCTCGGCAAGCTCCGGCGGCTGCGGTGCATTGGAGCCGGCGGGGCTGAAAAATCTAAACGCCGAGGTAGTCGCAGCCAAACTGCCGGCCGCGATGCCGGCCTTTATGAAATTACGCCGGTTAAGGTAGGTAGCCTCATCGGTTATCTCACTGGTCTTGATCTTCTCAGGCATAGATTACTCGTACATATATTCGCACAATTGCTCGGCAGAGTTTCATTACAATGTGACGTCAATTTTCAAAACGGTATGACAAACGCCGGCGATCCGAGTGTCGCAGGCGAAACTGCACAACAACGTATAACATTTTGCTTCACAATTTAACACAATATGATATAATGATCGCTGGGCTTCTATGCCGACAGGTAACCGATCAATGCTCTCCTCAAACACACATCTTCAGCAAGGCCGCTACAGGATCCACGAACGCTTGGGAACTATCAGCAACGATATTGTATATCACGCTCGTGACTGCCTACTCGAAACCTCGGTCTATATCGTCGAAACGCCGCTTTCGTTAACGCGCGTACTTACCGCAAGCGAGCGTGACAGCCGGATGCGCTCCCTCGAGCAGAGCTTTGCGCTGACGGCGATGATCACCAACGACCGATTGATCCGCAACACGGACCATTTCGTCGAAGTCGATCGATTCTATGTGGTCGCTCGATCGGAGCATGAGATGTCGTCACCGTTGACGGTGACTCGACGCTTGTTTCTCGATAGCGAAGTCGCCGCCGAAGTTCGTGGTGCATTCTCGCTGATCGAGGACATACGCGGCCGCTTTGCCCCGAATGTAAATATCGAGATCACCCCGACAACGGTCAGGATCTCGGACAAAGGTGGCTTTAATTTGCTTTTCCTCGGCAGACACGAGGCCAGCGCGATCAGAATGGCTGACAATGCCGATATCACAGCGGCGATGTCGTGTGCTCCGCTCGAGTCGATATGGCCGCAGCTTGACTCAGCCTCCAAAAAGGCCATCGGCAACCTATTTGACGACGCGGCCCTCGATACCCTGGAAAGTCCGTGTGACGTTCGGTCCGAGATCTATTCCATCGCTGCGATGATCTATCGTGTCGCGACCGGCCAAACGCCGCCCAGTGCCCTCGAACGGTCGATCGAGATGCTTGACGGACGACCTGACCCGCTCGGCAGATCGACACTGATCGCTGCGGGGTACTCGGACCGCCTCACCGATTTCTTCATTCGGGCATTATCGATCCGCCGCGAAGATCGCTTCCGTACGATCGAAACGGCACGTGCCGCGCTCGCGGGCATCGAACGCGTCCCGGCCGTCTTGGGTCCGGACGAATTTGACCTGCTCGAACTGCCTCCTGCGGCGGCAACGGCGACTCCGCGAATGCCCTCGCGGCGGACCGACAAACCCACGGCCGAGAGATCGCCGACGCCCTCGCCGACATTACCGCCTGTCACGGTACCGGCCACTCGTCGAGAACCGTCGCCCCTTGTGGCAGACGATCTCAAGGTGGTAATGAAACCGGCTGAACCGACAAAACCTGAACTCGACGTCTTAGATTCACCTGTACTGTTTGAACGCCGGCCCGGTAGTGAAGCTGACGAAGCCCCGAATAACCGAAGCAAGTTTATCCCGGTTGCGGCGGTCGCCGCACTTCTGGTGATCGTGGCAGGGGCGGTGGCGTTTGTATTTATGGGGACTTCTTCGGGTACGCCGGCGCAGCCGCAGGCCTCGATTGCTGTCGAGAACCGTCCGGCACCGGAACCGGCGGCTGTACTGCCTCAACCGGCGGCCACGCCGGAGGTCGTTTCCGCACCGGTCACAACTGATACGGATCGCGTTGAGGAGCCCACGCCGCAAAACCGGTCTGCTAAGACCGTCGCTGCTGACGCCAAGGCGGACAAAAAGCCGGCCGCCAAAGCTGATGTCAAACCGGAGCAGAAGCCTAAGAAGACCGTCACGGTCGACGACCTGATCAGTGACAATTGATCGAAAGAAAGACGGCCCTGCTGCGGCCGATGATTCAAAAAACTCTGTATGAATAACAGCAAGGTAATAAATGGATCCAGCCGACGATTCGCGTTGGGTTTCGTCGCGGTATTTGTCGGTCTGCTTTTCGGCGGACTGTCATCTGCGGTTGGTCAGGCCCGACAGCTGAGCCTGGCAGATATCCTGATCGCTCTTAGGTCAAAAAAGGCGGTCATCGAGGAAAAGAACAAGATCCTTGCCGATGCCGTGAAGCAGCGCGGCATCACGTTCAGCCTGACGCCCGAGATCGAAAAAGAACTCGGCAGCACCGGCGCCTACAAGGAATTGATCGAAGCGATCAGAGAAAAGGCGGTTGTGAATGAACCAGTCGCGGTCCAGAAGCCAGAGCCCGTCAAGGCCGACGCTCCACCGACCGTATCGGTTCCGCCGCCGCCGGATTTTGCGTTCTACCGAACTCGTGCCGCCACCAACCTGCTCGCCGGCGACCTCGAAATGGCTCTGGCGGACCTGACGAACGCGATAAGACTCAAGCCGGGCGAAGCTCAGCCATACATCGACCGCGGACTCGTTTACCTCAAGCAGGGTAAGTTGGACGATGCCGCTGCCGATCTTGAAAAGGGTCTCGGGATCGATCAAAAGAATGCTGCGGCAATGGTTGCACGGGCTCAGATTTTCGAGCAGAAAGGCGACACAGCTAACGCACTTGCTCTTTTTGACAAGGCATCCGTCATCGACCCGTCGAACGCCGCAGCCAAACTAGGTTCGACCAAGATCAGAGATGCCGCGGCCGCTGAAGAACGACGCATCGCCGCCGCAAAGGCGGCTGAAGAGGCAAGATCGGAACCTCGTATCGTTCCCGTCGGTGCAATGAACGGCTTAGCGACCGACCTCGTGATGCCGATGTATTCGGCTCTCGACCGGCGAATGAATATTCAGGGAAAGGTGACTGTCCAGATCACATTGAGCGAGACAGGAAAACTGATCGATGCGCAGGCTACCGAAGGTCCCAAATCGCTGAGAAACGCCGCCGTCGAGGCAGTCAAAAGGTCGACCTTCAAACCGATGACCGTTCAGGGCAAACCCGTGTCGGCGTCGGGGTATATCGTCTATAACTTCGTCCCGAATCAATAACCGCCGGTCGGAGCATCGACTTTGAGACCGCTTGCCTCTTGGGCGATCTTAACGCCGACCGAGGCACCGATGCGCGTTGCTCCGGCTTCGAACATCGCACGAGCGTCCTCGATGCCCTTTACGCCTCCAGACGCCTTGACGCCGAGCGCTTTGCCGACGGTGTGACGCATCAGCGCCACGTCGTTCGCGGTCGCTCCGCCTTTGGCAAAGCCGGTCGAGGTTTTGACGAAATCGGCTCCGGCATTTTTCGATGCGATACAGGCTCGCACTTTTTCATCGTCCGTCAGCAATGCTGTTTCGATGATGACCTTGCACAGAACGTGGTTTTCATGCGCGGCTTCGACGACGGCGCGGATGTCGTCCTCAACGGCGCAATCGTCGCCGGATTTCAGAGCCCCAATATTGATCACCATGTCAACCTCAGTCGCCCCGTTGAATATCGCCCTCCGGGCCTCGAACGCCTTTACGTCCGGCAGCGTTGCTCCCAGTGGAAAACCGATAACGGTGCAGACCGGCACGCCGCTTCCCTTGAGAAAACCGGAGGCCTTTTTTACCCAAGCCGGATTAACGCATACCGACGCGAAGCCGAACTGTGCGGCCTCTTCGCACAATTTGCGAATATCTGCCTCAGACGCCTCAGGTTTGAGAAGCGTGTGATCGATCAGACTCG
This sequence comes from Pyrinomonadaceae bacterium, assembly GCA_019694345.1. Classification (GTDB taxonomy): domain Bacteria; phylum Acidobacteriota; class Blastocatellia; order Pyrinomonadales; family Pyrinomonadaceae; genus OLB17. Next base: position 6,375 of record JAIBCA010000158.1, read on the forward strand.
CCCAGTCGTGGGCGGTGGCGGTTTCACCGAGCACAATGCCGATTCGTTCGGCCCCGGCATCGACGATCCGCTGAACGTCGGCGTGGCAAAACGTCGGACAATACTCCTCGCCACTGAGTTTTGCCAGCACCATATCGGTGATCTGGTCGACCAATTGTTCGTAACTGCCATTCTGCTGCATCTCTAGATCACCGTTCCGTCTACTTTCTATATTGGCGGTCAATGTTGTCGATCTTGCCGACCCGCTTGATGTGCCGTTCCTCGGCGATATCCGTCGAAATGAATGCCTCGACGATCTCTCTTGCTTCGGCAAGGCTATTCTGCCCTGCTCCAAGTGTCAGGATGTTTGCGCCATTGTGCTCACGCGAATTACGGGCGAGGGCCGGCGAATAGCACGCCGCCGCTCGTACGCCAGGCACCTTGTTAGCGGTCATCGCACTGCCGATACCGGCCCCGTCAATGATGATGCCGGCGTCTACCTGTTTACCAGCGACACTGCGGGCCACGGCGTGGGCAAAATCCGGATAATCGACCGCCTCTTCACTGTCGGTACCAAAATCCCTGACCTGAAGGCCAAGGTCGGTCAACAGATCCTTGACCTGTTCCTTGAGGCGAAAGCCGCCGTGGTCAGAGCCTATTGCGATCGACCTCACCTTTGACGTGCTCTTGCGTGATTCCTTTCGGATCAGCTCGATCCCGCGATCCTTTATAAGATCCGCCGCCAGAGAGGTGAATTTGGCATTCGCCGCGACCCTCAGCCTGGAGCCTTGCCCGAGTCCGCGGAGATCATCTTCCGTGATAAGCGATTTGGCAGATTCGTCGCGGTCAAAGGGCTTGCCGACCTTGTCCGCGATCGAATTGACGACCACGTGTTTCACCTGAAAGGCCTCGTCGGCAGTATCGGGCGATTGCGGCGGAACGGCTGCAAGCACCTGTCTTACGAGAGCTCTGACACGTTCGCGTGTATCATTTTGGGGGTCGGACATACTTTGCGATCTTAAATACCGGACAACTTGAATATTGACCTATGTTTGAATAGTATTTGTAAAAACCTTTTCAATCAAATTTGCGAGGAAAATATGGCCGCCGAATCGACCCGAATGGATCATACTGAATTTACGAACCCGAATCTGGAAGTCCTGTTTTCCGCTGAGGAGATCGCTGACCGTGTCAAGGAAATGGGTGCCCGGATCAGCCGCGATTATGAGGGCAAAGACCTCGTACTGGTCGGTGTGCTCAAGGGCTCATGCGTCTTTTTGGCCGACCTGATGCGGGCCATCGACCTTCCGCTCTCGATCGATTTTATGTCGGTTTCGAGCTACAAGGACGGTACGACTTCGACCGGCGACGTCGAGATCATCAAGGATCTGAGCAACCCGATCCGCGACAAGGACGTGCTGGTTGTCGAAGATATTATCGATACAGGGCTCACGCTCTCGCGGCTGTTGGACATACTCGGTTCCCGAGGCGCCCGGTCGATCACGCTAGCCAGTTTTCTGGACAAGCCTGAGCCGCGTATTAAGACCGAACTCAGGATCGAATACACGGGCTTTGTTGTCCCAAATCACTTCGTCGTTGGTTACGGGCTCGATGCGGCCGGCCGCTACCGTAATCTGCCTTTCATCGGCATTGTGAAGGACCCGTCTATGGCTTAGGCAGCGGTCATCCGGGCATTTGTCAGTGCCCCAATTCATCAAATTCCCATCTTTTGAGCGATCGAGGTAAATATCGCATTTGAGATTGACCTGCTGACTCTTTTTCCGTATAATTTGAGTTTTTCGACTTGTGCAGAATTTGCATAGGGTCAAGAGGAGCTAACACTAGACATGAGTTACGCAATTATCAGAACAGGCGGAAAGCAGTTTGCGGTCGAAAGCGGCCAGACTCTTCGCGTGCCGAAGATCGACGAGAAAGAGGGAAAAAAGGTCTCGCTTGAAGCTCTTCTGGTCGGCGAGGGCAAAGACGCCAAGATGGAAAGCGGCTCGACGATCAACGCTACGGTCGTCGGTCACGGAAAGGCTGACAAGATCATCGTTTTCAAGAAAAAGCGACGCAAACAGTACAAGCGCAAACAAGGTCACCGTCAAGGGTTCACCGAAATTAAGATTGAAAAGATTTAAGGCGATCTGTCGTATCGATTGACGGCGGGATGTTCCGCTGTCAGTGTTCAGATACTGACCCACTCAAACATATGGCACATAAGAAAGGTGTAGGTTCATCCAGAAACGGCCGCGATTCGCACTCGCAGCGGCTTGGTCTTAAGAAGTTTGGCGGCGAGCACGTACTCGGCGGCAACATATTGGCTCGTCAGCGCGGCACCAAGTGGAAGCCGGGCAACAACGTCGGCATCGGCAAGGACGACACTCTGTTCGCGCTGATCGAAGGCTTTGTTAAATTCGAGAATAAGGGACAGAAAGGCAAGTTCGTCAGCGTTTACGCAGAGGGTGCTCCTGAGTTGGCCCCGAAGGCGGCCGCATAACCCAATTCGATCAATTTTCGTTGAGAAAGCGGCCATTTGGCCGCTTTTTTGTTTTCTCGGGCAATAAAACCATTTCGGCCCGCCGATCATCGAATCAGTGTTATGAGATCGCTGATCAATAGCCGCTTGACGGTGTTGGTGCTCGTCTTGAGTTTACTATTGGTTTCGTCGGGTATGGCTCAGAGCACGAGCAGGACTTTTGCCGTCGAACTGGTAGTAACAAAAGACAAAACATCGTTCGAAACGGATGCGGACATAATTTTTGGTGAAAAAACGGTCAAGATCGTCCCCGACAAATCGAGCCTGAGCACGGAAATACGTGAGTTCGCCTACACCGACATCAAATTCGCGGAGCAGTCTTATTCAAAAAAACCCATATTCTCGGTCGGCGGTGGCATCACGACCGTCGTGCTTACTAGCCTCATAGTTCCATTTATCGCCGTTCCCTTTCTATTCATCAAAAAGAAAAAGCACTGGATGACGGTCCGAACAGACGATAGTTACGCGGTGCTCAAATTGGGCGACCGAAACTTTCGCCAGATCGCCGCCGAATTAGAGACCCGTGGCGTAAAAGTGAGCGAACTTAAGGAAAAGGAAAAATAGTCCGGCGGCCGACCGTCTTTACAGTCAGCGGTTCGAAAGACCTGTCGCGACAAACTCGATTCCCAGCACGTCTTCCGTAACCAAAACGACCCTTGGCTCGAAACTGTGTCTTTTAGATCTGACGCTAAATACGTATGTCTGGCCGACGCTCAGGCCTTCGACCGTGAAATACCCAAAGGCCGATGTTCTTGTCGTGAGTCCTGATCCGTTTAGTCCCTCGATGGTCACCACGGCATTCGCTACGCCTTTCCGGTCAGCATCGAGTACCTGGCCGCTGACCGCCGCCCCCGCGGCCGTCGGAATGAACTCATTTTGAAACCTAGCCAATGCGAACATCGGCCCCGACGGCCCGTACACTTGCCCGCCCATTATCAACTTGCCGTTGCCGAAGAATGCCATCGCGTTCATACTCGCACTCCCGGTCGGGAATGTCGTGAGTGCTCGCCCGAGGATCCCGAATCCGATCGCGAGCGACCCGCCCGAATTGAGCTTTGCAAGGGCGAACCTTCCGTTCGAAGCAGACACGCTTGTGCCGCTGACGAGTATCTGGCCGTCCGGCTGTGCGAGGATCGCATTTCCCGTATCGTCGGGCGACCCGAGCACGAGATCGATCAGCGAAATACCGCCGCTGCCGAAGTCTGCCGCCAGACTAGTGTCCGGAGCACCGTCTGCATCAAAGCGGATGGCCGCCATGTCTGTATCCGCACCATTTGTTCCTGTTGAACTAACAAGGATCTTATTGTCTCCTTGTATGGCCAGATCCGAACCTCGGTCATTCAACACCGGTGACACGTCAAACGTGGTAACACCCGAATTGCCGAAGGCCGAATCAACGGCGAGTGTTGACAGGTGCCGGCTGACGGCGACACGATCGGTATCGGAAACGCTCTCATGACCGTATCCGGCGACGACCAATTTGCCGTCAGACTGTAAAGCGCATTCAAGTATCTCGTTATTGAGACCGGGCGAACCCATATTGTTCGTCGTCACGGTCTCAAACGAACCGGTCGAAGTGAATCTGACAACCCGTCCCGATCGGGTCGTGGTGCCCGACGAACCACATCCGACCGGCTTTCCGTCCGCCTGAACTATCACCCCAAAAAACCGTGCCGCGTTTGATGTGGTCGTGACCCCATCGCCGCTGAATGTCGTGTCCGGAACACCATCGCCGGTGAACTTAACGAGCATCGCTCCGCTTGTTCCGGCATCCCCGGCAACATAGAAACTGCCGTCGTACAACACTTTCAAGTCGTAGAAGGCCGTATTGGTACTGGTGTTGCTGCGAACGTAAACCCCCTCGTCCATAAAGGTCGTGTCGAGCGCTCCGTCTGAATTAAGACGCGTCAACACGGCCGCGTCAAAGCCCGAAGGGCCTTCGCCAACACCCGCCGCGATTATCTTTCCGCTCGGCAGATAGCCGACAGCATGAATGGTCTTCAGCCCGTAGGCTGAGATGATCGCACGTCCGGTAGACGGCTCAGCCGCAAATGTAGTTTCAACCGAGCCGTTAGAATTAAATCTCTGGACACACAGGCCGTGCTCATAATCGACCAGATCGACCCGGTCGAGCGAACCGACCGCGACGATCGCTCCATCAGACTGCAATTCCAGGGCTTTGGCACCCTCACACCATTGCGACTTAACGATCGAATTCGCATCGAAGCCGCTATCCGGCGAGCCGTCCGAGTTCGTCCTTACAATATAGAAATCGTTTCGATTAAAGGTCGGATAACTGGAAACGCCGGCGGCGATCCCCAAGTATCTTCCATCGGGCTGCCGTTTGATCTCGTTGAAGTAATAATCTTCGTTATTGGCGATGACCTCGTAAATGCGATAGCCGTCGACGTCAAATGTCGTATCGAGGCTGCCGTCGGAGTTGTATCGAAAGATCCCAGGATCCATGTACGTGGTAAACGGCTGCGAAATACCGCCGCCGACCACGATCTTTCCGTCAGACTGAACCAAAACGGACCTGGCCTGACTTTCCTGGGTCGCGAGTTGAGTTCGAACGACTCCGTCAGTGTCGAACGAAGTATCAAAACTGCCGTTTGTATTCAATCGGATCATCGCGACGTCGAAAAGTGTGCTGCTCGTACTTGTACGCCCGGCGACAATTATTCTGCCGTCCGTCTGGATGGCCAAACCGTATGGAAAATGGACCGTCGGACTTGATGCATCATTTATCAAGCGCTTGCCGTCGCCATCGAATGAGGTGTCGAGCGTTCCGTCAGAGTTCAGTCTGATGACGTAGGAATAATAACCGGTCGGAAATGCTCCGCCATTGTAATAGGTTGACGCAACGATCTTACCGTCAGATGCGAGGGCCATTGACAGTACCGTTCCGACCGAAATTACTGTTTGGATGCCGTCGGCGCTGAATGTCGGGTCCAGATCACCGTCCGGTTCGAGCCGGAAAATAAACGCGGTCGAATTTCCGTCACCTGCTCCGCCGGCGACGACTATTTTTCCATCCGATTGGATCGCGACTGCCTGCGCCGAGCCATATTGGCCGACACCTGTAAGGGTAAAATAGCCATCTCCGCTAAAGGTCGTGTCCAGAGAACCATCGGCATTGAATCTTGTGACCAAATGGTCCGAGGTGAAATCGATCGCACCGTCTCGGTATCCGACCACAACGATCTTGCCGTCAGGCTGAATGGCAACGTCGTTGGGCCTCTCATCAACCTGCGCACCGGCAAGATCGGTTACCGTATAGCCGCCAATGACGCCGAATGTCGTATCAATATCACCGGGAGCTGCTAATAAACTTTGCGAACATACGACGACGAGGAAGATGATCGTAGTTTGTACAAGTGATCTCATTTACCGCCTCTCGATTCATGGGGTCTCGGTTTCTATTTCAACATCCAAAATGAAGTCATGAGAAATTTCTGCAAATAAACAAACGTGTGGAATATGGACGAGTCCAAGAACGCAAGCTTCGCTTATCATTGGTTGAACCCGATCCTCGGCCATCTTGCCATTTTGTTTATGCCTCCGCCCGATGATCTCCGGACAGTGATTCACTGAACCGGTTTCGCGCTGGAACGCTTTCTAGTCGCAGGCTTACGGACACGGGGATGTTCGGGCGAACGGTCGGGTTCGCTTACGTTTCCTGATATGGTGATCGTTTCGTTTTTATCGACCGTTTCGGTTCTGGTTTTCGGCGGCGTCGAAGAGCGGCCGGCCGCACTGTTTGCCGGTTTGGCCTTCTTTCGGTCATGCCCGACGAAATGCGTCTCGTCATTCTCGACCTCGATATCCTGATTCTTCGTCCGTCGATTTGAGCGGAGAGTTTCGTTGTTGTTTACCGTTTCCGTGCGGCCCGGCGACGTGTTTGATCGCTGAAGCGCCCCATTCGACTCCGGACTCTGCGGTTTGAAATTCTTCGTGGTTTTTGTGCGAACCACGTGCTGAGGAACGTTTTCCGGGTCACCATTAACATCGCCGCCAGCTACTTGCTTGACCTTTTTGGGTGTCGGGGCCGCAACGGGATCGACGCCAATGCCGGTGCTTGAAGCCGTCGGCTCAAACGCATACAACGAAACCGCAAGCACCGGAATGGACAAGGAAACTAACGATAAATACATTCTTTTGATGCCTGCGGTACTACAGAGTGTGAAATTGAATCGATCTCTCATTGATCCGTCTCCTGTCTCCGGTGACAATATCCCCTGAACTGTGTTTTGACGAAAAATATACCCGAATTTGCGAAAAAGATAAATAAATTTCTATCGAAATTGATCCGCCGGTCACTCTCCAACCCCCAGATCGGCACTTTTTTGACTAAAATAAAAATTATTTTTAGAGCATTTTGTTCGGCCAACTCATCGACCGGAAATTGTTCCGGGCGACGACTCTTTACTCTAAGTTAGGCAGCAAAAACAGTTGCTTGATTTTCCACATTTTTATCCACAGGCCGGGCCGAATTTTATCCACAGGAAATCCACAGGATGCCCGTAAAATAAGGGCAATAGTTAAAGTATTTTCTACTTGACTTTGGGTTTTTCGGGTGTAAGATAGCATCACAGTCGAGGTTGCTTACGGGCTCCTTGACCGGCACCGGAAGGTGGAACGGTCGCGGTGACGCGATCGTTCGAGGACAGAAGGAGCGGAAAGCCGCTGTCTGGTACGTCCGGAGCCGAAGCCGAAAGGCTTGCTAGGGTCGGCCGCAAGGTCAGCCCGAGTTGCCCGGATAAAAACGGGTAACGCTCCGTGGAAATGATCAGCCACCGAGTGCTACGCCGCTCGCGAAAACCGAAAGGCAGTACGCGAGCCTCGTTGCCGGGAACGTAACCGGCGGTGGAGGAAAAGCCACCACAACAAAAACCTAACGGCACCGGGCGTGAGAACGCCGCAAGGAGTGAAAACAAATTGGGTGCTGACCGGAGCGGACTCCCCGCAGAGCGGCTTCGGAATATAAAATCGGTGGTTCGAACGTGTACATGCGAGAACCACCACTCTCTCGGCAAGCTTCGGCGGACCGTGGAGAGCAAAAAAAGAAAGCGTCACAACGGGAGACCGGAGTGGCGCTTTTTTATTTGCCTTTGCCTTAAGTCTGCTCACAGCCTACAATCAGTGTTTCTATATGTTTCTCGACCGCGTAAAGATCAGGGTTAAGGCCGGCGATGGTGGTAACGGCGTCACTGCCTTTCGCCGCGAAAAATTTGTACCACGCGGTGGCCCGTCGGGCGGCGACGGCGGTATCGGGGGCAGCGTCTGGATCGAATCGACCGAGGGCCTAAACACGCTGCTTCACCTTAGATTTAATCCGGAACACAAGGCGGAACGCGGCAAGCACGGTGAAGGCTCGAATCGATTCGGCAAGGACGGAGCGGACCACGTGGTCCGTGTTCCCGTCGGCACTCAGGTATTCGACCCCGAATCGAACGAGTTGCTTTTTGATTTTACCGAGGCGGGACAACGATACCTCGCGGCAAAGGGTGGCAAAGGCGGTTGGGGCAACGCTCATTTTGCGACCCCGACGCGCAGGGCCCCGAAGTTTCATTATATGGGCCGCCCGGGCGGCGAGTGCGAGCTTCAGCTCGAATTGAAACTGATCGCAGATGTTGGGTTGGTCGGATTTCCGAACGCGGGCAAATCGACGCTTATTTCGGTCATTTCAGCCGCCAAGCCAAAGATCGCTGATTACCCATTTACCACGCTCGAGCCCAACCTCGGCGTAGTCGATATGGGCGATTTCAGAACATTTGTTGTCGCTGACATTCCCGGATTGATCGAGGGGGCGTCGGACGGTGCCGGGCTCGGGCATCGATTCCTTCGTCACGTTGAACGAACCAAGCTTATCCTGCACCTTGTCGACGTCTCGTCGCTGTCAGGCCGCGATCCGATCAGCGATTACGAGGTCATCAATCGTGAATTGACAAAATATGACGTCAACCTTGGTTCACGGCCGCAGATCGTGGTCGCGACCAAGATCGACTCGATGGACGAACCAGAGCGCCTCGAGAAACTGCGAAAACGTGCCAAGAAGGACAAAAAGCAGTTCTTTGCTATCTCGTCAGTTACCAATTTCGGCGTCAAAGATCTGGTCAACGCGGTTTCTGATGCTCTGCGTGAGATGGCTGGCGAAGCAGACGAAATATAGGCAAACCGGGTGGGCGGCTGACCCTTCCCGACGATTCCTGACCAATGAAACGCACAGCATTTTACGGAGGCTCGTTCGACCCGGTCCATAATGGGCATTTGGCGGTCGCCGAGGCTTTGATCGAACAATTTTCATTGGATGAGTTTGTTTTCATTCCGGCATTTCACGCTCCGCACAAATTGCGGAAACGCCCAACGTCAGCCTACGACCGCTATGCGATGCTCTGTCTCGCTACCGATCACGATGAACGGATCGCGGTCTCAAAAATGGAGATCGAAGCACCTGAGAGGCCTTTTACGGTCGAGACGCTTACAACTCTCAACGCTCGTTTGATCGACACCCAGATCTTTTTCGTAATGGGGGCTGATTCGTGGATGGATATCACGACTTGGCGAGAGTGGGAGAACGTCTTGTCGCTCTCAGACCACATCGTCGTGACCCGTCCGGGCAGCGATCTGTCATTTGACCACGTCACTGACGAGATACGAGGCCGCATCGTTGACCTTCGCGGCAAGCCGCGAGAGATCGTTTCGGCGGACCAGGGGTCAAGACGAATTTATATTACCGATTCGGTCTTTTTGGACATTTCGGCGACGGACATCCGCAACCGGATCAGAAGCGGTGACCAGACCTGGCAGGTCGACGTATTGCCGGAGGTTGCAAAACACATCGAAAAATATCAGATTTATAGCTAATGGAAGAAATACAAGAAAAGTCGTTGCAACACGACACCGTCAAGATCGAGATCGCCGCCACGCCGACATCATTCGCCGAACTGGACCCCGAACTTCAACTGGCGATCAAATGCATAAGTGACAAAAAGGGCGTCGACATTGTCGCTTTGGACTTACGTGACATTGCCAGTTTCACCGAGTTTTTCGTGATAACCAGCGGCACGAATCAGCGGCAGGTCCAGGCCATCGCTGATGAGATCGGCGAGGGTCTGAAAAAGCAAATGGATGCTCGTCCGGTTCGCGTCGAGGGTTATTCGGCCGCCGAATGGGTCTTGCTCGATTATGGCGACTTTATCATCCACGTTTTCAATTCCGAGTCACGCGAATTCTACGATCTTGCGCGATTATGGCGCGATGCTCGCCCGGTAAAGCTGCCCGAGGGACTTTGATCGCCGACCGGCGACGCTGTTCGTTTCAATGAAATTTCGCTTTGTTTGGATCGGAAAGACCAAGGACTCTAAATGGCGGTCGCTGCAGGATGAGTATATGCGGCGGCTTTCGCATTTTGTGCGATGTGAGACAACCGAGTTGCGAGATACCGCCCCGCATGAAGGAAAAGAAACTGAAGGCAAACTTATTCTGGAAAAACTGAATCAAACCCCCTTTGTCTGTTTGCTCGATGTCGGCGGGAAGGCACTGACCTCGCACGAACTTTCCCGGACGGTCGATAATTGGCAAAATCGCGGCCTTAAAGAGGTCGCTTTCGTCATCGGCGGAGCAGACGGCGTTTCGGCTGACGTTGCCGAGCGGGCCGATTTCGTGCTATCGTTATCGTTTCTAACATTTACTCACGAAATGGCTCGTGTGCTACTGTTGGAACAACTTTATAGAGCGTTCACAATCATCAAGGGGTTTCCATACCAGAAATGAGTAAATTGAGTCTAGACGAAATCAAAGAAAAACTGCTCGCAGAACGCGAGTTGCTAGTCGCAAAATTGAAAGGCAGCGACCTTTCGATCGATGATTCTGAGACGCCCGATCCGGTCGATCTGGCTGTTCGTAATTATTCAAAGAATGTCCAGTTGGCGGTTTCAGAGAACGAAAGCAAACAACTCGCTTTGATCGACGAGGCGTTGCTCCGCATCGACAATGACGAGTACGGGCTTTGCCAGAACTGCGAAAAGGAGATCAACCCCAAACGTCTGGCAGCGATCCCCTGGGCACGTTATTGCCTGGAATGTCAGGAAATGGTTGAAAAAGGACTGCTGGATGAAGAATAATGCTTGAACTATGTTCAAGGCCGTTCGCGACTCCCTACTTTCCCTGATCTATCCAAAACAATGCCGCACCTGCGACCGTCCTGTCGAGAATTTCGATGACGGTCAATCGTGTTCGTCATGTTGGCGGGAAACCCGCCTTTTTGACGGAACGCAGATGCTCTGTGCAAAATGCGGTGCTTATTTTGGCATAACGGCGGCGAGCATAGACGTCTATTGCAGACGATGCGACGACCATCACTACGATCGCGCTGTAGCAGGAGGGGTCTACGAGCGGGCCATCGCCGCGTCCATCGCCAGCCTCAAATCGGAACAGCACATTTCCTGTCGGGTGGCCGACCTGATGGTTTCCACGTGGGACCGCTCGGGATTCGTCTCAACAGATCTGATCATTCCGGTGCCGCTCTCGGACCGACGACGGGTCGAACGCGGGTTCAATCAAGCCGAGATCCTCGGCAAA
>JAIBCA010000094.1 GCA_019694345.1 Pyrinomonadaceae bacterium
GGTGCGGCCGTTGAACAGAGGTAATTTTGATGAGGCATTTTAAGATCGCGGTCCTGTGTCTGTTTGCGTTGTTTTTGGCGGTGGCCTTCACGGTACCGCGAGAGATGGTCGAGGGTGCCGAGGCCTCGTCAGCGGGGCCGCCGCCGGGATTTTCGGGTGCCCCGGACGAGAACAACTGTACGGCGTGCCACGTCGGGCCGAGCAATAACGGACAGTTTGCGATACTCGACGCGCCGGTCACGTACAAGCCGGGACAGATCTATCAACTGCGTGTCAGACACGTCAATGCCGATACGACGCGCAAACGCTGGGGCTTTCAGATGACGGCATTGGCCGGACCGTTGGGCGCCGGCGATTTCATCAATATCACGACCAACACGCAGGTCGTCCTCGATAACGGGCGGCAATACGTCCAGCACACGTCGGCCGGTACATTTGCCGGCCAGACCGGCGGGGCCGAGTGGCCGATAAACTGGACCGCACCTCCGACAAGTGTCGGGCCGGTGTCGATGTACGCGGCTGGAAATCAGGCCAATCAGGGCACGGGCCCCGACGGCGATCAGATCTACACGGCAAGCGTTACGATGCTGGCTCCGCGGCCGAACCTTTTCGACTTTGACGGCGACGCCAAGACGGACATCGGCATTTACCGGCCAAACGGGGCGAACGGTGCCGAATGGTGGTATCTGAAGAGCAGCAACGGGGGCTCGTTCGCGACGCAGTTCGGCACAGCGGCTGACAAGATCGTCGCGGCCGATTACACCGGTGACGGCCGTGGGGACATCGCGTTTTGGCGGCCTTCGACCGGCTTCTGGTACGTTTTGCGGAGCGAGGACCTGACGTATTTTGCGGTGCCGTTCGGTACGACGGGGGATGTACCAGTGCCGTCGGATTTTGACGCGGACGGCAAGGCCGACGTAGCCGTTTTCAGGCCCTCGACGGCGACGTGGTTCATCGCGAACTCGACCGGCAATACGACGATTCGGCAGTTCGGACAGGCGGGCGACCTGCCCATTCCGGCTGACTATGACGGCGACGGCCGGTCTGATATCGCGATCTACCGCCCGAGCCTCGGGCAATGGTGGCTGCTGAGGAGCACGGCCGGCACGGTCGCTTATCAATTCGGGACAACCTCGGACAAGACGGTGGCCGGTGATTATACCGGCGATGGCAAGACCGATGTCGCATTCTGGCGGCCCGCGACGGGCGAGTGGTACGTTCTCAGGAGCGAAGATCTGTCGTTCTACGCGTTCCCGTTCGGCACATCGACCGACACGCCCGTTCCCGGCGACTACGATGGTGACGGCAAGTACGACGCCGGTGTTTTCCGCCCGTCTAACACGACGTGGTACGTCAATCGCTCGACCGCCGGAGTGCTGATACAGCAGTTCGGCTCGGCCGGCGACGTGCCCGTGCCAAGTGCCTATGTGCGTTAAAATTCGGTAAGCAGCCCGATGCGTGCGAGCAGGGCCTGAAATCGCGGTTCGTTTTTGAGGAGGTCGAGCATCGGTTCGACCTTTATGGTGCCGAAGCCGCTCTCGTCTGCGGCAACTGCCTTTTCCAGTTCATCGATCGCCCGCTGATAGTCGCCCAGTTGGGCAAGGCAGATCGCCATAAAAAGGTGTTCCCGTTCGTTGTTGGTTCGGCGGCGGGCCGCCTCGAGGCTTGCCTTCCAATAGCCCTTTGCCCCCTCCGATCTGAGCCCTTTTCTCATCAGATCTATATCTTCTAATTCGCTCTGCCGGTCGGGCCCGTTGATGTTCCGGCTGGCCGTCGAATATGTCTCGATCGCTGAGTCGTAATCGCCCCGTGCCTCGTAGGCAGCGCCCAATGCCCCGTAAGCAAATCTCCACGTTGGATCGAGTTCGAGCGCCCTTTTTGCCTGAGCGATAGCGGCGTCATAATCGCGAGCCTGGAAATATGCAAAGGCTGAATCAGACATCATCACGAGAGATAGCGGGTCGAGTTCGATCGCACGGTTCAGCTCCGCCCGAGCCGCTTCCTGAGGGCAGACACATGGACCGAACGACCGATCGGGTGACGAATGCGGACGGCACGCGAGCTGTCTGCGGGTCGGTGGATTCGCTGTCGCCGTTCACTCTGGCGACGAACCTGGCACCGACCGCCGCCGAGGTATCGATAAGCGGACGTGTCTCGACCGCCGAGGGCCGCGGGGTGCAGAACGCGGTACTCACGCTGACGGCGATCGACGGTACGAGGCGGGTGATACGCACGGGTCCATTCGGGTATTTCCGATTTGACGACGTGAACGCCGGCGAAACCTACATCGTGAGCGTCGCGTCAAAACGGTTCGCGTTCGCCCGCCCGACGGTCGTTGTCGTCGCTGCTGACGAACTCGCAAATGTCGATTTCATCGCCGAACCGCTCGAATGACCCGTAATGCTGCAAACAGCGGCATACCTGCCGGCTAAAAAGTCACGGAACCGTGACAAAAGCCCCGGAGGTCGGTGACCGTTGGGGCTTTTGACTTGCTTACGCAAACGTCAGACAGTGCGGCACAAAGGCCGCGTGACGTGTTATTTCCGCTCGGACGCGACCGGGATGTCGCCCGTCGTTCCGTACGGATAGCCGTAGTACGTCGCGAAGTTGTCACTGCTTCGCAGGACATACCAATTCGAATTGCCCGGACGGAAGAACGCGATGTCCGCGATGCCGTCCTTGTCATAATCGCCGGGCGTCGGCTTATCGCCGCTTGCCCCGAAGATGCAGCCGTAGACTACGCCGTTGCTGCTGCGTTTGAACCACCACTGGCCCGCCGACGGACGAAAGATGGCGAGATCCGTCACACCGTCGCCGTCATAGTCGGCATCGATCGGGATGTCGCCATTTACGCCAAACTGATAGACGACCGTGGTGTTTGTGCTGCTCTGCAGGACGTACCAGTCGCCGGTCGACGGCCTGAAAACGGCGGTGTCGGTGTAACCGTCGCCGTCAAAGTCGCCCGGACGTGCGAGCGAGTCGGAAAGTTCGAAAAGATACGGCGTGCCCTCAACACCCGAGGTCGGATTCCAGACAACGATCGTATAGGGCGTTCCGGCATATGCCATGAACGACAGGAACTCCCTGGTAGTCGCCGTCACCGACGCATTTGAATCGGCGATAAAATTCGCTTTGATATTCGTGGGGTCGAAACTCGAATAGACCGTTACCTGAAAGTTACCCGTACCGCCATAGTAATGCGAACTGATGGTCACGCAGCCGGTGGACGTTGGCGTGATCGTGTAGGTATCGTATCGAAACGTGCCGGCCATATTCCCCTGTGAAGTGACCGCCTTTGGTGTGTCGCAAGTGCCGGGCGTCGATCCGTCGCGAAACAGCCTAGCGGTCATCGTGCCGGTGGTCGCCGAATCCACACCAGCCGCCAAAGCCGGTGCGGTGCCATCGAGTGACGATGAAATGTGATGCGCCAGAGCGAGACCGGGACATAGCCCTATGCCCAGCGCGAGTACGAGCATCCTGCTTAAATTTAGGACTCTCATTGTGTTCACCTCCTTGGTTCACCAAGTAAAACTATCTTGATCGGACGTGAACGTTCGATCGGACACAAACTAAGAGGCGAACTGAAGGTCGATCGCGCGCCTTGACGGTCAATCCACCTCCACAACCAACGGGCGCGCAAGGCGCGTGCCATTCGACACACCGCGAGGAAGACAAATTTGCGGCTTTTCAACCGAAAACACGCGGCGAGACGGACCGCGGCCGTGCACATTTCCACGGTGGTGTGAAAAAAGAGCCAACGGCTGCATTTGGTTGTTTGAAAAGTGTCGCAGGTACTTTTGCGTTTTCGATTTGCCGCAATTCTCTGTTAAATAGAGCTATGAAAAAACAAAGATGTCTCAATTTGTTGTTCGTTGCGGCCGTTATCGCCGCAAACGCAGTCGGTGTCAGTGCCCAATCACGGTGCGATGCCGCCGGCGACGCCTCGGCTGACAATACGAGTTTGCCGTGGAAGATCCGCCCCGAGGCGAAAAGCGGCAACTGGGCGGCGGCGATGAACCCCGTCATTCAAGAGATGCAACGGCTGTTCCCGCAGCCGCCGAAGGGCCTCGAGGTCACCTACGGCATCTATGACGCAATGGGAATTCAGACCGCCCCGGCAAACGCCCAGCAGTATTACGAAGGGTTTTTCATGATCAAGGATATCGTCTGTGTGAAATATCAGGGCAGGAACAACATCGAGCCCGAGGGCGAGACCGGCAACTGGATATACTTTCGCGCCAACGATTTCAAGGGGTTTGCAAAAAATGCAAATTCCGATTCGCTGACGCTCGCATCGACCGCACTGCCGCTGATCGAGGCCGGCAACATCCGCATCGAAGAGAACAAGAACGGGCTCAAGAGCATCTATTTTTTCAATGAGAACGACGAACAGGAGTTTGGCGGCTGGTACTTTTCGGCCCGCACCTCGCTGCCCTACGTCAAGATAACGAATCGTGAATTGGCGGCGTCGTACCGCGAATACTGGCTCAAAAAGTTTGCCGCCGAGATCACACGGCTCGAGGGCGTGCTCGAAACGTCAAAAAAGACCTACGCCCGCGTTTCCGCCGAAAAGGGCGTGATGACCGAGGCTGAAAAGCAGAAATTCTTTGCAAGCCTCGCCGACAGCGACCGGCAAACTCAGATCGCGATCGACCGCTATAAACGCCAACGTGAGGATTGCATCGCCCGGACCGACCGGATGATGACCGGGCCGAAAGCCGCGGCCGACGCATTTGTCAAAAACATCAACACCCTTATTTACGAGCCCAACGACCTCGAAGCAGGCGGCAAGGGCCGGTTCGTCTATGTCGCGAACCGCGCATTTTACGACCCGAAATTACCGAAATGGCAGCCGCAGGTCATTACAGTCGAGCTCCGTCGGCAGGACACATCAGCGGCCAAAACTGCATTTACCAAAAAATTCGAGGACGAATTTGACTTTAACGTGGTCCGCAGGATGGTCGGGCTGCCGCCGATGCCCAAACCGCCGACGATCTCGGGCATGGGCGACACGCCGGTCCGAAATACCGGCAATCCGGCAGCCGGGGCCGATCAGAACGCTGCCGGCGGCGAGAGCGGCGTCTTGTTCGCCGAAGATTTTGCCAACGCACAGGTCGGCCAGGCTCCCGCCAAATGGACCGTCAGCAACGTCACCGGCATCGTCAAAAAGCCGTCCGGACAGCCCGGCAACTGGCTGGCGATGAGCAAAGAGGGGCTCTTCTTTCCGGATTACGCGGTACTCGCCCTGCCGCCTAATTTTACGCTCGAGTTTGACCTCAGCTGGCCAAAGGGCATCTCTTACTACAGCCCGAGCTTCTATTTTCATCTCGGGGCGGCCCCGTACGACAATACGCTCAAACGCTACGACCGCGCGCTCGTCAATACCAACTCGTACACCTCAGCGCGAATGGAACGCGTCGCACTGTGGATCGACCCGTACTGGAATGGCGAGATGGGCCGATACGGCCTGCAGGTATTTGACGCCCGCGGCGGGTATAAATTGGATAAGACCGACAAAACGGCGATCTATTACAAGGATAAGAACAGCGTTAAGGTGAAACTCGTCCGCAGCGGCTCGCGGCTCGCGGTCTACTTTAACGGGACCAAAATGACCGAGGACGCCGTGCTGGGCGAAAGCACGCTGTGGAACTTTTTCGGCTTTGGGGTGAGCAGTGCCCCGAATGCCGAACCGGGCGACGAGTTCTATGTGACCAACATTAGACTGACGAAATAGTTGGACGACGTGCCCGTGCCGAATACGTATGTTCGGTCGGCCGCGAACCTGATCCGCACCTGTTCCTCGAAAAAGACCGCCGAAAACGGCGGTCTTTCTGTCATCTTTTTAAAAATTTTTTTCGGGATTGTGACCTACGTCATATTTCGCGATGCGGCTTATGTGAAAATATTCACAGAATAACTTCCGGGGGAGAGGCAATGTTCGAAAGCCAAAATTCCCGGCGCATATTTTCGGCCGACCGGCCAAATACTAGACGACTGCACTTTCCGCCGCCTCCGGGAAACAAAGATCAAAATCAAACATCAAATAGCACCGTTTCGGATAGCGGTGCTTTTTTGTGCGTTGTGCGGAACAACGAATGGGGGTCATCATGAAATTAAGGATCTCAACAATACTGATCGCAACATTCCTGTTCATTATGCTGATACCGGCCGCGGTTCCGGATCAGATCTGCACGCCCGTACCGACAGGTGCAATCTCGTGGTGGTCAGCCGAGAACAACGGCGGGGACCGATTTGGAAGAAACAATGCGGTGCTGTTTGGCGACACGACGTTTGTTGCCGGACGAGTCGGTCAGGCATTCAATTTTGACGGCTCAGGCGACTATGCTCAGGTCGCGACAACATCATCCCTACCTGTCGGAGCGTCACCGAGGACCGTTGAATTGTGGTTCAAAACCTCGGTCGATCTGACGTCGCAGACGGAATCGGGCCTGATGCAGTACGGTTCGGCGGGCGGCGGCAATATGTTTGGCCTGATCACATCAGCGAACGCCCCCGGCAAACTCTACTTTTACGGACACAGCGCCGATCTCGCCGGAACGACCACACTGTTGCCGAATACCTGGTATCACGGAGCGGTGACCTATGACGGCACGACCATCAAGCTCTACGTGAACGGCCAGCTTGAGAATCAGGCAGCGATCGGGCTCAATACAGTCCTCGAATCATACGGACTTGTGATCGGCCATCGTGCCGGTGGTTCGTTCTGGACAGGCCAGATCGACGAACCGGCGATCTATGACCGCGAACTTTCGGCGAGCGAGATCGCCGCGATCTACAACGCGGGAAGTGCGGGCAAATGTTCGACACCATGCGCACCGCTGCCGAACGGGCTGGTCAGCTGGTGGGCGGGCGAGGGAAACACTCTCGACCGCCGCGGCCTGAACAACGGCCAGAGTGAGGGAAATCTCACCTATACGACCGGTCGGGTCGGCCAGGCATTCAACCTTGACGGCGTGGCGGCCGATATCAAGGTGCCCGGTTCATCCTCGCTAAATGTCGGGGTCGGTAACGGTATGACCGTCGAAATGTGGGTCAAACCGTCGGATCTGTACCAGCGGCCGCTCGTCGAGTGGAATCAGAACGCCAACCTCGGAGTACAGTTTTGGATCGGCGGCAATTTCTCGTCCGGCACGCTTACCGCCAACCTCAAGGACACCGCCGACGGTAGCCACATCGTGCAAACGCCGACCGCGGTAATGACGGCGAATGTCTGGCAGCACGTCGCCTTGACCTACGACCGTCCGTCGGGGCTCGCTACGATCTATCTGAACGGCAATATCGTTGCAGGGCCGGTCAATATCGGCAGTGTTTCGCTCAAGACATGGTCTGAAATGTATATCGGCTCGCGTCCGCTCGGCAATCAATATGTCGGCCAGCTCGACGAAGTTCGGATATTCGATCGGGCTCTTTCGCAAGACGAACTAACGTCAATTTATGACGCCGGCAGTGAAGGCATCTGCTCGGCAAACTGTGTCGGCAGGCCCGCGAACGTGATCTCGTGGTGGCCGGCCGAGGATAACGCCCTCGACGAACGCGGCCTCAACAACGGTACGCTCGTGAACGGTGCCGGATTTGATACGGGAATGTCCGGCCGGGCTTTTAAGCTCGACGGCGTTGACGATCATGTATCCGTCGGCAATTTGTCACAACTGCAAAACGCGACCGAGATAACCGTGATGGCATGGATCTACGCCCAAAACACGTCGCCCTCGATCGCCGGCATCGTCGGCAAGTGGAACACAAATACGGCCGCCGACAACGTATTTCTGCTGAACATGGGCCCGAATGCATCCGCTCAGAACGGCGGATTCTGGGTCGCCTTTACCGACGGAACCAACGGCTGGACGACAGGTTCGACACCGATCCCGACAAATAGATGGATTCATATCGCCGGCACATGGCGCAGCTCGGACGGTTCCTTGACGATCTATAAGAACGGCTTTGCCGACGGCACGGTGACCGTCGGCGCCGGTAAAGTACTAAACTACCTCAACACATATACCGCAAAGATCGGCGAATTCGGCGGTCGGGACCTTTATTTTAAGGGCTTGATCGATGATCCGGCGATCTTCTCGCGGGCGCTGACACAGACCGAGATACGATCCATCGTCGCGGCCGGCAGCAACGGCATATGCCGTCAATGCTCGTCGCAGCCTAACGGCCTAATCAGCTGGTGGCAGGGTGAGGACAACGTCCACGACGCGATCGGCGGCAACTACGGCGTACTTTTGGGCGGTGCGGCTTTCGCTCCCGGCAGGGTCGGACGGGCGTTCAGCTTTAACGGCTCGACGGCCGCGGTCCGCATTCCGGACAACCCAACGCTCGATGTGACGACGGAGTTCACGCTCGGAGCCTGGATCAAGCCGACCGTTATTCCCAACTATCCAAATGGGTCGCTGGTTATCTCAAAGGTCGGGCCGATCGGAAACCTTAACGGCTATCAAATGACCGTCACGAACATCGGCGGTGTTAACAAGATATGGTGCGGTTTCAACACCGGCGGCAACAATTGGCCGCAATACACCACCACCGGCGGCAGCGTGCCTGTCGCTGACTGGAGCTATGTCGCTTGCAGCTACGATCACAACACGCTGGCCGTATATCAAAACGGCGAGCAGGTCGGCAGCAGCGTCGTCGGGCCGGTGACTGTCGCAAATACGTCGTCCAACCTCAAACTAGGCAGCGATGACGTCGCTCAGCAGTTCTATGCCGGCCTGATCGACGAGCCGATGATATTCGGCAGGGCACTTGCACTGAACGAGATCCGTGCGATCTACGATGCCGGCAGTCTCGGAGTATGTCAGGCGGCACCGCCGACGACACCGTCGTGCGGTGCTATCCCGCCGGGAATGATCTCGTGGTGGCGTGGACAGGATAATGCTCTGGATCGGCGCAAGGGCCATCCCGGCTTCCTTTGGGGGCCGCCCGCATACACGACAGGCAAGGTCGGAAAGGCGTTTGATTTCGCCGCAAATAATGAGGCCGTTGACGTCGGCACCTGGTTCGACCTCCAGACATTCTCGATCGAGATGTGGGTCAAGCCAAAGGATGCTCAGCTTCTGTATGCCGACATCATCGATAACAACCATAATTCGACACCGCTAAGAAGTTGGGTGCTTGAGAGTCTGGGAACAGGTAACGTCTTTCAGTGGTACTCGGCCGATTTTCCGGCCGGGACAAACATTCTCTTTGACCTGGTGCCTAACTCGTGGCAGCACATCGTCATCACACGTGATGCAAATCGCGTCACGCGCGGCTATCTTAACCGCTCGCTGGTCGGAACGGTCACGACCTCGGCCGACATCCCATACGACGGTTCGCAGAACCTGAGGATCGGTAACTGGTACCCGGGACTCCGTGCCTTCAACGGTACGATCGACGAAGTTACGGTCTATAACCGCTCGCTGTCCGAATCAGAGGTTGCGATGCTGTACAACGCCGACAGCTTTGGCAAGTGCGTCGGCACGCAGACGATGGCCGATATGGACGGCGATATGCTGTCGGATCTGGCGATCTTTCGCCCGAGCGGTGCGAGCGGTGCCGAGTGGTGGTGGCTGAAGAGTACCGGCGGCAACGGTGCCGTACAGTTCGGTTCGGCGACCGACACGGTGGTGACGGCCGACTACACGGGCGACGGCAAGACGGACGTCGCATTCTGGCGGCCCTCGACCGGCGAGTGGTACATCCTCCGCAGCGAGGACTATTCATTTTACGCATTCCCGTTCGGCAGCTCTTCGGACGTTCCCGTTCCGGCCGACTATGACGGCGACGGCAGGGCCGACGCGGCCGTCTTCCGTGCCTCGAACACGACCTGGTACATCAGCCGTTCGACCGGCGGCACGGGCATCACGCAGTTCGGTGCGGCCGGCGACAAACCCGTCGTCGAGGATTATGACGGCGACGGCAAGGCTGACATCGCCGTCTTCCGCCCCAATGGTACGGGCGGTGCCGAGTGGTGGATCGCACAGAGTTCGGGCGGCGTCTTTGCCACGCAGTTCGGCCAGCCGACCGACAAGGCCGTGCCGGCGGATTACACCGGCGACGGACGTGCCGACATCGCTTTCTGGATGCCGTCGAACGGCTTCTGGTACGTGCTGCGCAGCGACGATTACTCGTACTACGCTTTCCCGTTCGGTGCCTCAGGCGACCTGCCCGTCCCGGCCGACTATGACGGCGACGCCAAGACCGACGCCGGCGTCTATCGCCCGGCGACCGCCAACTGGTTCATCAGCCGCTCGAAGGACGGCCTGCTCATCAGGCAGTTCGGCTCGGCCGGCGACGTGCCCGTACCCAACGCGTTCGTCAGATAGGCGAGCAGGCATTGGCGGCGGTCAGAACAATAGTATTTTTTTGGAAATGGTCTCCCACATTCGTCAGGAGGTGGGATCATGTTAAGGGCAAATAATAGAGTTATTTTGATACTGGCCGTGTTGGCTATTTCACTTTTGGCCGCGGTTGACAGGCAAACACCCGGCCAGTGTGTCGCTCCGCCGGCGAATATGGTCGCCTGGTGGCCCGGCGACGGAAGCGGCGAAGACCTGATCGGCCAAAACTATGGAATATTGATGAACGGCGCGGCCTTTGGCACGGGCAAGGTCGGTTCGGCGTTCAACCTCGACGGTGTGAACGACTATCTGAATATCACCTCCGTTGACAATAGCCTAAGGCCGACCTCGGCCATAACGCTGGACGCATGGATCTACCCGAGGGATACGGGCACGGATCAGCACATCATTTCGACGGCGGGCTCGGGGCCTTCGCCATTCGGACACGACTATTATCTGCGTCTTGTGAGCAATAGCATCGAGTTCCGGATCAATGACGATCCGCTGTGGGCCGGCGGCGTCATACCGTCGGCAAATCAGTGGTATCACATTGCGGCGACCTACGACCAAAGCGCCGGCACGCGAAAGATCTATATCAACGGTGCATTGGCCAACAGCAATGGCTATTCGGCTGCGATCAACACCGGTCATACGCATGTCACGGTCGGTGTAAATGCCCGTGTGGCCGCATTTGGCGACTCGCTTGCGACATTCAACGGCATGATCGACGAAGCCGGCGTTTATAACCGTGCGCTCTCGGCCGCCGAGATCCAGGCGATCTACAACGCAGGCAGTGCCGGCAAATGCAAGCCGGTGTGCATCCCGCCGCCGACCGGCATTTTGGCATGGTGGCCGGGCGACGATAACGCAGGTGACATCGTCGGCAATAGCAACGGCACCCCCGTCGGAGGCGCGACGTACGCCGCCGGAAAGGTCGGTCGGGCGTTCAGCTTTGACGGAAACGACGACTACATAACGATACCGCACAACGTCAGCCAAAATCCGGGAGCGCAGATCACGATCGACGCCTGGGTAATGCCGACAGTGCTCCGCACCGGAGCGACGATACTCCAGAAGCGATCACCGTCAAACGTCGGCGGATTTGTGTTCGAGCCGACCGGCGATGACGCGAGTGCACTTCAGTTCGTCCTGATGATCAACGGAACCTATTATTTTGCTACGACGCCGACCGGCGTACTGACCGCAGGCGTTTGGCAGCACCTGGCCGCGACATATGACGGTTCGGCGATGAAGATATATGTCGATGGTGTCGAAAAGGCCGGCACGCCTCGCACCGGCATGATCGATGCGGTCACAGCCCCGATGGTGATCGGCCGGAACGTTGTCACTCAGTCGATGGCGTGGCAAGGCGAGATCGACGAGGTCGAACTGCTCAACCGGGCACTAACGCAAACCGAGATACAGGCCATCGTCAACTCGGGCAGCAACGGCAAATGCCATCTTTGCAGCCAGCCGCCGCCGGATCTGCTCAGTTGGTGGCCCGGCAACCTTAATGGTTTTGACATCATCAGCGGCTACAATTTCACGCTGTACGGTGACACGAGCTACGCGGGCGGCAAGTCGGGCGAGGGCTTTCGCTTCGACGGAGCCGGCGACTATGTTCGGGCGAACAATACCAACGTCATAAATGGCGGTTCGCAGGCCACCTACGAGGCGTGGGCGTACCCGACAGCGACGGCGGCAGTTCCCGGCGAGTATCTGGCCATTATGGTCGTCGGTGATTCGACCATTCCACACTGGACCTCGCAGCAATGCCGCCTGTTGTACTGGCGGGCACCCGAGTCGCCGGCAGGCACCTCCAGATTCTATATGGACTGCGGGCTCGACAATAACGACAACTATTCGTCGAGGATGAGCAGCCGTGATTATCCGATCAATACGTGGCACCACGTGGCCGGAACATTCAACAGCGGCGTTCTCGACCTGTACGTTGATGGTGTGCAGGACAACGGGGCGATCACCGGTACCGGCGGCCTGAACATCAACACAGTGTCGGAACACTATGTTTGCCTCGGTGCTCTGGTAAGGGCCGACAGTTCGGTCGTGACCACGGCGTTTTCCGGTGTCATTGACGACGCGCGGATCTACGCTCGAGCGTTGACGGCCGACGAGATACTCGACAATTACAACGCGGGCGAATCGGGCTGCTGTACTCCCGACCGCGGCAAGGCCTATGTGCCGAACGGCGGCAGCGGAGACCTGTCGGTGATCGAGATCGGGTCCGGCACGGTGAGATCGACGATCGCCGCCCCGCAGCAATTTGGCTTCGCGGCGATCAAGAACGACGGCAGCAAAGCGTACATAAGCGGTGCCGCTCTCAGCAAGGTCACCGTTATCGATACGGCAACGAACGCCGTTTTGACAGAGTTTTCGCTTCCGGGAGCGACCCACGGCCTGGCGGTGGACATCACCGGAACAAAGCTCTACGTCGCACAGGAGTTTGGCAGCAATATCTGGGTGCTCAATGCCGACTCGGGAGCGTTGCTGGCAACCATTCCGATGGGCACTAACGCGTTCGGTGTCGCGGTGGCACCTGACGGAAGACACATTTACACGGCAAATTACCAAAGCGGCACGATGTCGGCGATCAGGACCTCGGACTACGCGGTCGAGACGATCACGACGGGCAGCGTGCCATACGGTATTGCCGTCACGCCCGATTCATCCAAGGTCTATGTCGCAAACGCCGGCAGCAACAGCGTTTCGGTGATCGACGCGGCCACCAGTACGATCGTCAACACGATCTCGTTCTCATGCCCGACGGGCATCGCCGTGAACAGATCCGGGACACATGTCTATGCCGGCAGTTGTTCGGGAAACAAGATCCTGGATATCAAGACCTCCGATCACAGCAGTCGAGAGATACCGGTCGGAACGGCAACAGAGGGAGTCTCGGTCAGCCCGGACGAAAGCCGCGTGCTCGCCGCCGCGAAGACGGCGAATGCCGTTCTGAGCATCAATGTTGCGACCGATACCGTCACCACGATCCCGGTCGGAACAGCGCCGTCGGCGATCGGCCTGTTCATCGCCCAGAATCTGCCGCTACCGCCGGCACCGCCGACTCTGTCGTGTGCACCGCGGCCGGGCGGCATCGCGTCATGGTGGCGGGGTGAAGGGGCCACGCTAGATCAGCGAAAAGCCAATCTCGGCTCGCTCGCGGGCGGAGCGACATACTCTGCCGGCCAGGTCGGCCGATCATTCAGTCTCGACGGTGTGGATGACCACGTCGTCGTGCCGGCATTTGATATGGGCACGGATTGGACAGCCGAGGGCTGGTTCAACCCGGCGGCCTGTACCGACAGTGCGTTCAACTGTCCGCTTTTCACACGAAGCAACGGTAACCAGGACGGGATCCTGGTCGCGTATTTTGGCGCGGGCCATCCGCTTGCCGGACAATTTGCGTTTGATATCGGAAATCAAACGTCGTGGCAATTGACCCTTTATTCGGGAACAACCTACAGCATCGGCTCGTGGTATCACGTGGCGGCGACAAAGAGCGGCGATACGTACACGCTCTATGTCAACGGCGCAAAACGGGCGCAGCAGACGCTGGCGGGCGTTTCTACCCAATACCAGTCGCGTGACATTGTGCTCGGAAAGTGGACGCACTCGACGACCGCATATCTCCGGGGCAAGATCGACGAGGTCGGCGTGTACAAACGTGCACTGACACCGGCAGAGATCTGGTCCATCTATTCCGCGGACAGTTACGGCAAGTGCGTCGGCACGCAGACGATGGCCGATATGGACGGCGATATGCTGTCGGATCTGGCGATCTTTCGCCCGAGCGGTGCGAGCGGAGCCGAGTGGTGGTGGCTGAAGAGTACCGGCGGCAACGGTGCCGTGCAGTTCGGTGCGGCGACCGACACGGTGGTGACGGCCGACTATACCGGCGACGGCAAGACGGATGTCGCATTCTGGCGGCCCTCGACCGGCGAGTGGTACATCCTCCGCAGCGAGGACTATTCATTTTACGCATTCCCGTTCGGCAGCTCTTCGGACGTTCCCGTTCCGGCCGACTATGACGGCGACGGCAGGGCCGACGCGGCCGTCTTCCGTGCCTCGAACACGACCTGGTACATCAGCCGTTCGACCGGCGGCACGGGCATCACGCAGTTCGGTGCGGCCGGCGACAAACCCGTCGTCGAGGATTATGACGGCGACGGCAAGGCTGACATCGCCGTCTTCCGCCCCAATGGTACGGGCGGTGCCGAGTGGTGGATCGCACAGAGTTCGGGCGGCGTCTTTGCCACGCAGTTCGGCCAGCCGACCGACAAGGCCGTGCCGGCGGATTACACCGGCGACGGACGTGCCGACATCGCTTTCTGGATGCCGTCGAACGGCTTCTGGTACGTGCTGCGCAGCGACGATTACTCGTACTACGCTTTCCCGTTCGGTGCCTCAGGCGACCTGCCCGTCCCGGCCGACTATGACGGCGACGCCAAGACCGACGCCGGCGTCTATCGCCCGGCGACCGCCAACTGGTTCATCAGCCGCTCGAAGGACGGCCTGCTCATCAGGCAGTTCGGCTCGGCCGGCGACGTGCCCGTACCCAACGCGTTCGTCAGGTAGGCGGCCGGCCATACAGCTTACCGCATCAACCATGGCATTTTCCGCAGCCCTTTCGCGAAAAATGCCGGTTGATGCGGTCTGTATTTTTATTGTATAGTTAGGTTTTCCGGCGCATATTATCCACTCGAACTCGGTTCTTTATTGCAGGACAGGAATTATGACTATCAGGTTTAAGGCGATGGCCGTTGCGGCCGTGTTGGCTATTGCGGCGGGCGTTGTGTTGTTTTCGGCGGGCGGCTCGCGGGCGGACCGGTTCGATTATTGGATAACTGTTGATAACGCGGAGCTTGCGCATATCCAAAAGACGCTGTCCGACGACCGTACACAGCTCAAACAGCTCGAGGTTCGCACCGTCAAGGACGGCATCGCGGTCGTCCGGCTGAACGAACCGCAGATGGAAGCTCTGTCGTCGTCGATGCACGACAAGTTTCACAAATGCAGCGGCTATATCGCGCATCCGACCGAGGCGGACGCGATCGCCTCGATCGACGAGCTCCGTGCGGTCAACCCTGCGGCCCAACTCGTCACCTATACGATCGACAACGCGTCGGTGGTCAACCCGATGATCGCCGAGACGAACGAGCTCGAGAACCGGCAGACGATACTCGACCTTTCGGCGTTTCCGAACCGCCGTTACAACCAAACGAGCGGGATGGACTCGGCCAACTGGATCAAGAACAAATGGACGACGCTCGCGGCCGGCCGCAGCGATGTGACCGTCGACTTTTACACCCATCCGACCGCGACCTCGCCCCAGCCGTCGATCGTTCTGACGATACAGGGCACGACGCTGCCGGGCGAGATAGTTGTACTCGGCGCACATCAGGATTCGATCAACTCGGGCGGCCAGACGCTCGCGGCCCCGGGTGCGGACGACGACGCGTCGGGCATCGCCTGTCTGACCGAGACGATCCGCGTGCTGATGGCCAAAAACTTCAGGCCGACGCGGACGATCAAATTTATGGCCTACGCGGCCGAGGAGGTCGGGCTTCGCGGTTCGGCGGCGATCGCCACCGACTTTCGCAACGCCAACGCCAACGTCATCGGCGTTCTGCAGTTGGACATGACCAACTACAAGGGCACGCTCGGCAATGACATCGTCATATTTACGGACTTTACGAACGCCGCACAGAATCAGTTCGTTCGCGACCTGATCACGGCATATCTGCCGACGATGGTCGTCGGCACGTCGAGCTGCGGCTACGCGTGCTCGGACCACGCTTCGTGGCACAACAAGAGCTACCCGGCGTCGTTCCCTTTCGAATCGACCTTTAACGACGACAACAGCGCGATCCACACCGCCAACGACAAGATCGACCGCAGCAATAACAACGCCGTCCACGCTCTCAAATTTACCAAGCTCGCGCTTGCCTACGTCGGCGAGCTTGCCAAAGGTTCGTTTGCGGTCACGCGGCGTTCGCCGGCCGATTTTGACGGCGACGGCAAGACCGACCTGTCGGTATTCAGGCCCGGACAGAACGAATGGTGGTATCTGCGGAGCGGCAACGGCACGAACGGTGCGGCTCAGTTCGGGGCGGCGGGCGATGTCGTCACGCCGGGCGATTTTACGGGCGACGGCAAGACGGATATGGCGTTTTTCCGGCCTTCGACCGGTTTTTGGTATGTGCTGCGGAGCGAGGACCAGTCGTTCTATGCATTCCCATTCGGCAGTTCGGGCGATGTGACTATGCCGGCCGATTATGACGGCGACGGCAAGACGGACGCGGCCGTATTTCGCCCGGCGACGGCGACATGGTACATCAGCCGCTCGACGGGCGGCACGGCCATCACGCAATTCGGATCGGGCGGCGACGCCCCGATCGCATCGGACATCGACGGCGACGGCAAGGCGGACATCGGCGTTTACCGCGTCTCGGCATCGGAATGGTGGATCGCCAGGAGCACCGGCGGGCTGACCGCATATCAGTTCGGAACGGCGGGCGACAAGGCCGTCAGCGGTGATTTTACCGGCGACGGTAAGGGCGACATCGTTTTCTTTCGCCCGGCGACCGGCACGTGGTTCGTCCTCCGCAGCGAAGACGGCAGCTATTATTCGTTCCCGTTCGGATCGGGCACCGACATCCCGGCACCCGGCGACTATGACGGAGACGGCAAAATGGACGCGGCCGTATTTCGGCCCTCGACCTCGACCTGGTATGTCAACCGCTCGACCGCCGGCACGCTGATCCAACAGTTCGGAGCCGCGGGCGACGTGCCCGTACCGAATGCGTTCGTTCGATAACCGACCGATCAACGGGCGGCCGTAAAACGCCGTCCCGACCAACCTTCGACGGCCGCGAGCATAATGCCCGCGGCCATTTTCTTGTTTTGCAGCGACCAGGAATAGTGCCCGGTCGCCGCCTCCTTTGCAAACCAGGCGATCTTGTTCAAAATCACCCGTGAACGGCCTTGTGCCGGTAGAGCGTGTTCG
>JAIBCA010000018.1 GCA_019694345.1 Pyrinomonadaceae bacterium
CCGGCTCCGACAAGATCGTTCCGGCCGATTATACGGGAGACGGCAAGGCCGATGTGGCTTTCTGGCGGCCTTCGAACGGCAACTGGTTCATTCTCCGAAGCGAAGATTTTACTTTCTTTGCGTTCCCGTTCGGGACAAATGGCGATGTTCCGGTGCCCGGCGATTTCGATGGCGATAAAAAGGCAGACTACGGGTTGTTCCGTCCATCGACGGTCACTTGGTATATCCAAAAATCGACCGGTGGCACGGATATTCTTACCTTCGGAGCCCTAGGCGACAAACCTGTCGTTGCTGACTACGACGGAGACGGTAAGGCAGATCTCGCGATCTATCGAACCAACGGAGCGAATCAGGAATGGTGGATCCGCCGCAGTTCGAACGGTTCGGTGTTTGCCACGGTTTTTGGTTCGCCAACCGATAGAGCGGTGCAGGGCGATTACACCGGCGACGGGAAAGCGGACATCGCTTTCTGGCGGCCTTCGAACGGAAATTGGTTTATTTTGCGTTCTGAAGATTTCTCGTTCTTTGCTTTTCCATTTGGTGCGAACGGAGATGTTCCGATCCCCGGTGATTACGACGGAGACGGAAAACAAGACGCGGGGGTTTTCCGGCCGTCGACGCTCAACTGGTTCATCCAACGCTCTACTGCCGGGACGCTCATTCAGGCTTTCGGCGCTTCAGGAGATATACCTACGCCAAGTGCTTACGTGCCATAGTTATTAGTAACGTCGGCGCAAGAGAACAGAATGTGCCGAAAAAAGAGTATTGCGGCAAGGGCCTTGCCTATCTTGGCGAGGCTTTTGCGTTTGTCTTCGATGTTCGGTAAAGGCACGATCATCATTCAAAATGACAGAGATTCGAGAAGCGAACGAGAGCGACAAGCCGGCGATCTGGCAGATAATAAAGGCTGTGATCGCCGGCGGCGATACGTATGTATTCTCACCTGATACGACGGAAGATGAGATGATGGCGTTTTGGTTTACGCCGGACAAGCATAACTATGTCGCGGTCAACGATGGTGAGGTCGTTGCAACATTCTGGCTGCGGGCGAACAATCCCGGACTCGGGAAACACGTCGGAAATGCCGCATACATGGTATCGCCTGATGCTCACGGCAAGGGCATCGGCAAGCAGATCGCCCTCTGGTCGCTCGACGAGGCACGTCGCCTCGGATTCTCGGCGATGCAGTTCAACTTCGTCGTCAGATCCAATACCCACGCAGTAAAACTCTGGCAAGACATCGGTTTCGAAATAATCGGTGAGATCCCCGACGCGTTTGCTCACTCAAAGAACGGCCTGACGAATGCGTACATTATGTACCGTAAGT
Organism: Pyrinomonadaceae bacterium; assembly: GCA_019694345.1. Taxonomy (GTDB): domain Bacteria; phylum Acidobacteriota; class Blastocatellia; order Pyrinomonadales; family Pyrinomonadaceae; genus OLB17. The sequence goes on from JAIBCA010000018.1 coordinate 1,328, forward strand.
TATAATTACCGTTTTACCATGACTATTGACGAACAACTGGAATTTTTGAAGAAAGGCACGGTCGATGTGATCCGCGAGGAAGACCTTCGTAAGAAGCTCGAGCGAAGTGCGAAGACCGGAAAGCCTTTGCGCGTGAAACTAGGGCTTGATCCGACGGCGCCTGATATTCACGTCGGGCACACGGTCGTCATACGTAAGCTGAAGGCGTTTCAGGACCTCGGCCATACGGTGATATTTTTGATCGGCGATTTTACCGGCATGATAGGTGATCCGTCGGGCAAGAACGTTACCCGGCCGCCGCTGTCGCGCGAGGAGATCAATGTAAATGCCGAGACCTACAAACGGCAGATGTTCAAACTGCTCGACCCGGAAAAGACCGAGTTGCGGTTCAACGGCGAGTGGCTCGACAAATTTACGGCAGCCGACTTTGTAAAACTCTGTGCCAAGACGACCGTTAAGCAGATCCTCGAACGCGATGATTTTACCAAGCGGATGAACGAGGAAAAGCCGATATCGCTGCACGAGCTGCTCTATCCGCTGGTGCAGGGTTACGACTCGGTCGCGCTTGAGGCCGATGTTGAGCTCGGCGGAACGGACCAGAAATTCAATCTGCTGATGGGCCGCAACCTCCAGCGGGAGTTTGGCCAGGAACCGCAGGTCATCATCACGACGCCGCTGCTCGAGGGGCTCGACGGCGTCAACAAGATGTCGAAGTCGCTGAACAACTACATCGGTATCGACGAAGCTCCCGGCGAGATGTTCGGAAAGGTGATGTCGATCTCCGACGAGCTGATGTGGAAGTACTACGAGCTGCTGACCGATCTTTCGCCGGCTGAGATCGCGGACCTGAAAGCCGCGATCGCAAACGGCGAGAACCCGCGAAACCTCAAGGTAAGCCTCGCGAAACTCATCATCAGGGATTTTCACTCGCAGGCCGACGCGGACGCCGCCGAGGACGAGTTTGTAAAGCGATTTGTTCAAAAAGAGGTGCCTGATGTGATCGACGAGCGACGGATCGTTGCAGGCACGTATCCGCTTTCGCAGCTGCTGGCCGATACAGGGCTCGCCGGTTCCAAGGGCGAGGCGAGGCGTTTGATCGAACAGGGCGGGGTCAAGGTCAACAGCGAGAAGGCGACTGCCGCAAATGCCGATATCGTCGTCAACGGCGAAGGCATTCTGCTCCAGGTCGGCAAGCGAAAATTCCTTAAGGTCATCGGCGAATGATATCGTTGTAATTTACGTCAACGCCAGATATAATTTCGACACTACTGATGAGCGCTGCTTTGCCAAAAAGGGTCAAGTTGTCCGAAAGGATCAACGCATACGTTGCCTCTGAGGCACCGTTGCGGACGATCGCCGGTAACTGGTCAAAAAAGGCAAAGCTTGCGATGGATGAGGCGACAAGCCTTTCGCTCGAGCGGGTCGAGATCCGGCTGCGTCGGTTGCCTAAGCGGCTCGACGGGTTCAAGATAATCCACCTATCTGATATTCATCACAGTCCATTTACCGGCCTCGACCATATCGAGCGTGTGATCAAGGTGGCCAACCGGCTGCGTCCGGATATGTTCGTTCTGACGGGCGACTATGTCTCGCATGAACGCGAATATGTAGCCCCGGTGGCTTCGGCATTGGGGGCATTAAAGGCGAAGTTCGGTGTTTACGCCTGTCTAGGCAATCATGATCACTGGACCGACGCCGACCTCGTGACGCATATGTTTCGCGGCGAGGGAATCAGAATGCTGGTCAACGAGGGGCTGAGGGTCGATGCCAGAGGGGCGTCGTTCTGGCTTGCCGGCGTCGATGATTATATGGTCGGCAAGACGGACTTGGTGTCGGCGATGCGCGGGTCGTTTCCGGACGAGATGAAACTGCTTTTGGCACATAATCCGATCATATTTCGCCAGGCTGTGCGTGCCGGCATCGACCTGACCTTCAGCGGCCACACTCACGGCGGTCAGGTCAAGATCCGCGATGAGGAAAAGCGGATCCTGCCGCGTCGAAAGCTCTCAAGCGGGCTGCATCGGCGAAAGGACG
>JAIBCA010000010.1 GCA_019694345.1 Pyrinomonadaceae bacterium
CGGATCCACATTTTGCGTTCGCGGAAGATCGCAGATTTCAATTCGGCCTCGTCGTCCGGGTCCCGACCCTCTTCGATAAAGCGAGCGCGGGCTTGCTCGCGAAACTTCGCCGCCTGCACCGCGTCGTCCGCTTCCTGACGGGCCTGTTCGCTCAGACGAGCGCAGTCCTCGACCTCGCGGTTGACGTCAAACGTCGTCCCGACAAGCTCATTTTTTCGCGGGAAATAGCCGACTACCGGCTCGTTCTCCCAGATCGGGCCTGAGCGTTTGCCGGCGACGAAACAAGTAGAAACGTGAACAACACGCGGCTTTTTCATCATACGCGCAAGCTTGATGATGTTGTTCGATCCGACGACGTTTGTTCGAAGGGCGGACTCGAGCGGGGGGTTGAATGTCACGTTGCCGGCACCGTTAATGATAATGTCGGTGTCCCGCATTATCTTTTTGGCGTCCTTTTCGTCGAGGCCTAGGTATTCATTTCCGACGTCGCCATTCACCGGCACGACCTTGCTCTTAATGAAGTCCTCAAACCCATCGCCGTATTTCTCACGCAGCGGATCGAACGTCGGCGACGTCACGATCGACGTCCAGAACCGTATCTTCGACTCATTAGCGTCACGAGCCCTCACCGTAGCATAGACCTTTCCGATATCAGGAAAATTATGCAGCAGCATAGACAACGTGACCTTGCCCACAAAGCCGGTACCGCCGATAAAGAATATCTTCTTGCCCTTAAATATTTCTGTTGGTGATAATTTCATTCGCCGTAATTAAGGCTTAAATACCTTTTTTTCATGAGAATTGCGTCTCAGTTCATCTGCGTTCTTCTTATCAATTAGCTTTAGGAGTTCTTCCCGTAGCTCGTCGCGAATGACCATGTCCGATAGGCTAACTACCTGCAGCGTTTTCATTTCGCGGCGAGTGATTGGATTAAATTCAGGTTTGTATCCAATATTAGCAATCAGCATCAGGTCATCACATAGCGGAAACATTGCGACGTCCTGCTTATGTCCTGCGTCGGCAGTAATCTTCGAAAACTCCCAAAGCTTCTCGTCCAAGTTGAACGGTTTACCAACGGCTCTTGCGAATTCTTCGATCGAGTCCCATGCGATCGAGCCGTCGTACCCAACCATCATCTCCATGAGAGTTTCGTTATAAAAAAGGAACGAAATCATAAATACTCCTGGGTATCGTTCGCCTGTATCAAAGTAGCGGAGCTCTTGAAGACCCATCTGCTCTTTATGAACCTTTCCGTCCGGCCCTTTTGCTTCCGTATCGACGTCAACGACTTGAGATCGTTTCATTCCTACAATTCTTAAAACGTCGTTTAAGTGCCAGCCGAGCGAAAAATTCTGCAGTTTCACTTCCGTAAAAGGCACACATCTTTCCTTGGTTGGGTTCTTGGAGTCCTGTGCAAAAATTGGCACAAGGAAAACGAAAAACACCCCAGCGACCACAATTCCCTCGCGGTACCAGTTCCTGCAATTCTTAAGGCTTCCTGATTGACTCATTTCTTTGCCCTTCTATTCTTTGCCTCAACAAACCCGATATTGCGTTTAAGATATTTCGGGTCCCGCATGATCTGACCGAGTAAACCAGAAACGACTCCAAACTTTTGACCGTGATAGTCGGTTATTTTCTCAAGTTCCTCGACCCGATCGGCCAAATCCTGATACAGATCCAACATCGCCCGTATTTTCACAAATGCCCTGACGACAACGATGCTGGCTTCAACAGCGGTCTGGCTGTTCAAAACGCTCGCCAACATTACCGCTCCGTGTTCTGTAAAGACGTAGGGTAAATATCGTCGGCCGCCTCGCGGGTTATTTGAGGTCGCAATTTGCGACCTCAAACTTTCGTATTCAACTTCATCCAATTGAAAAACGAAATCTTTAGGGAACCGGCTTTCATTGCGTCGAACTTGCTCGTTCAACCTTTTTGTCGAAACACCATAAACCTCAGCCAGATCGCTGTCCAACATCACTCGCTGGCCGCGAATGACGTATATCTTTCCTTCGATCTTTTCGATTACGGCAATTTCAGAATTTTGATCTATCGTTTTCGGCATAGATACATTCTTCGGAAGGCGGACAAAAGGGTCCACTCTCCGATCAATTCCCGCATTGATCCTTATTCCCGAAGTTATCAGGCTCGCGGCTCCAGCCGATCTGGCCGCGGCTATTTCGGACCTTTACCCACCATTCGGAGATCGGCTGACTGATCTCGCGAAATTTGGCGGGGTCGTAGGTCTCTTCCTCGGTCATATTGCCCCTGTACCAAACCTTGTGAAATCCTTCGCCGATGTACGTCAGCAAGTAGAGAGTGTCGCCCTTATTCGCCGTGAACCGGCCGATCTTGGTCCGCTTTAGTACGCGAACCTCGCCGGGCCTCGACGTTACCACGACGCCGGTCACGCCCTTTACACGTTCGCCCTGTTTCAGGCGAAATGCGATCGGCGAGCTGTCACGCATTGCAGACCTGACGGCCGTGGCTTTATCGACGGTCCATTCGCGATAAGTACAGCACTCAAAGGGACATGCTCCCTTATCTACAAACGGGATCGTCGGTTTGGACTTGCTCTGGCCGCTTACTGCAGAGCCAAGGGCTGTCATTGCGAGAATAATTCCAAAAAAGAGTTTGGCTTTCATTCTAAAGACCTCACGCTATTTCATTAGTCCGTGACATTGCACAACCCGATTATCGGCTGGTGCAGCATCGTGATCTCGGCTGCACGGCCCATATAGCTGCGGGCCATGGCGATGGCTTCGGTGAGGTTGTCGGCGCGTTCCCAGCCGAGCATTTCGGGGACGTGAGCGTTTTCAGCTCCGGCAACGATAACTTTACCGACGTGTTGCCGGCCGTTTTCGCCCCAGTACCACATAAAGAAGGGATGGGCGCCATGATATGCGTTGCCGCGTCGGTACATCTCGATATACGCCGGGTTGGTCGCAAATTCGCGTTCGTATTTCTCACGAAGATAAAACGCGTCACGCGATTCTGGCAGCAAACGATGGAAAAATTCGATATACGCCGGGTGAAAATTGTGGTCGAATTCGTCAAAGCACGGGTGCGTAATGATCATCACGCCGCCCTTTCTCAGCAAGGGCTTGTTCCGGTACATGTTGAAGTGATACCCGAGAGCCATTACCTGAACGAGCAGCGGATTCAAAGCCGAATAAACGTTGTAAGGGGAGATATCGGGTATGCCCGAGATCAGGATGTCGCACTGGCCTTTTACCGGGATCTCGTATTGCTGATAGTTCTTTTCGAGGATCTTTTCGTGAACCGGCTCTGTTTTGCCCGCGTAGCAAGCGATCAATTCGTACTGGGCCGGAATAGCATGCAACATCTTGCGGCGAGCGGCCCTCGGCAACTTTGAGAACGTGCGTGCCATCGCTTCCCATTTGAGGCGGTCGGCAAAGCTGAATTCGTCCTCGTTACGCGTCAGGATGTCGTAGCCCTCGGGGAACATTTTGTTATTTATCGCCGTTTCGATGTGAAAGACCTTGCAGTTCTCATCGACCAGTTTACCCAGACGGACGACTTTGTGGTTTAGTTCGGATGCGGGTGGGTCCATGTACGAGTGCGAATCGCGGATCGTCTGCGGTTCGTGGTGGGCCCGCAGAGACTCGTAATCGCACAGGCCAACGGCGACCGATTTGTGGCCACCATCCATCGGAACCAAGTTGATGTTGAGATAAATAAGCAGATCGCTCTCGATCGCGCGTTTGTTGACCCGCAGCGGTTCGTTGTGCCGTGTGACGCCGAGCGTTACAAGATTGTCATCGTCCTCAGCATCGTGGTTGTAGTAGCGGTCAGGGTAATATTCGTTGAAGATCGCGGTGCCGACCATTCGCTTCATCTCCCACTCCGTCATCTTACGGTGGAGTGAATTGGCTATGATCAAATGGATGTCATCGACGCCGTTGGCACCGCACATATCCAACACTACCTCAAGCATCGTCTGCCTCAGATCGGGCGTCTGCATAGGCGGCAGCGGCAGCGAAATGTCATCCATCGCTATCGTCACGCGCATTCCCGGTTCGAGCAGCGCATAAAGCGGCTCCATCTCGATCGGGTGATTTACCGCATAGCGGATCGCGGCCTCGCGGTTTGGAAGCCCCTTGATCGGTGGATTTGGATAGATCACCCGTGTCCCGACCGGTATGTCGTTAAGAATAAAATCCTCGCCAAACGGCATGATCCGCGGAGCGGAATCTTTGTCGATGTAAACGATCGATTCGTGTGTTTTTCTTCGTAGATGTAGAGCCATAAAAATTCTTTTGATCCTTGCCTAACAGATTAAATCTGCGGCCAAAGTTCCTACTTCAAATCCAGGATCGCCCAGTCGTGCTGCAACGCCGTCTGTTTAAGTCGAAAATCGGGACACACTGCTACCGGGTGTCCGACGATCGAAAGCATCGGCAGGTCCGAAATGCTATCAGAATATGCGTATGAGCCGGACAGATTGATATTCTCGCGTTCGGCGTATTCGCGGATCCACTGCGCTTTTGTCGCCGACGCCATGACCGGCGGCAAGACGCGCCCGGTAGCGTATCCGTTGACGAACTCCAGCCGGTTGGCCACATAGTCGTCGATTCCCAAATAATCCATCATCTTTTCGATCGTAAAATCGAGGGCTCCGGTAAGGACCACCTGACGTTGGCCTATCTTCTTGCCCTGGGCGATCAGTTCGATGGTGCCGGGAAATATCGCAGGCTTCAGAACTTCCTCAAAAAGCTCGTCTGAAAAATATCGCAGCCTATCCTGCGAAAATCCCGAATAACTGCGAAAAAAAACTTCGTTGAATACGTTGCGCGAGTACAGGTCCGTAACACCGAAAAAGGGCAATTTCGCGAGCGTTCCGACGCTCTTTTTGGCAGTTTGCCAAAGACCCTGCTGGCGTTTGGCATAAAATGCGAGCGTATGGACGAGATTAGTGCTGACCAGTGTGCCTTCAAGGTCGTAAAATGCGGCAGCTTGTCCGTTTTTGTTCATGTCCGGTCTTATGTTATGTTATTCACGCCAATCGGCGTTAAAGTCCTGTAAGAATAGACCAAATACTAGCACCTTTTGCCACGGTTTGGTAGGTCAGCAGCGATTAGATTGCAAATTAATTACAAATTGTAATTACATTGTGCATACGAATTTGAGGCAATTATGCGGCGAGCCATCTTTCCCGGGTCATTCGACCCATTGACGAACGGCCACTTGGATATTATCAAGCGCTCGTCGCCGCTTTTTGACGAGATCATCGTCGCGGTACTCAATAATGCCGACAAGCGGCCGATGTTCACCGTGGAGGAACGCTGTGCGATGATCCGCGAGATATTGCCTACCGTCGATACTGACGGCTGCACTCTGATAGTTGACAGCTTTTCGGGCCTAACCGCGGATTTTGCTAAAAGGAGCGGTGCGACGGCGATCGTCCGTGGGATCCGAGCCGTCAGCGATTACGAATACGAGCTACGAATGGCACTGATGAACCGCCGACTGGAGCCGACGATCGAGACGGTATTTCTGATGGCGGGCGAAGAGTTTTCATATGTTTCCTCGACGCTGATGAAACAGGTCTTCGAACTTGGCGGACGTGTAGCCGGCCTCATTCCTGAACTGGTCGAGGCTCGAATGCGGGAGAAAAAGATCTAATTCGCTCAAGGCCAGCAATTGGCGGCGGATCGACGCTTCCAGGCTCCGGTTCTGCACTATAGGCAGTTTCTGCGTTAAAATGTACTTATGACATTTCCCGTTTCTGACAATGTTGCGGCCATGAAGGGTTCGTCGACGCTGATCGCAGCACAGGCGGCAGCCGATATGCGTGCACGCGGTATCGATGTGATCGACCTATCGGTCGGCGAGCCGGATTTTGACACTCCGGATTTTATCAAACAGTACGCCTGGGAAGGACTGCAGAAAGGCCTTACGAAATATACTGCCACCGCCGGAACAGTCGAGTTTCGCCGATCGATCGTAGATTTCTTTGCGGACCGATTCGGATCGCACTTCGACGATGCGAATGTCGCCGCGGCCTGCGGCGGCAAACAGGCTCTGTTCAACGCCGCTTGTACGCTGCTAAACCCGGGCGACGACGTATTGATCCCCAAACCGTATTGGGTGACGTTTCCGGAGATCGCGACATTTTGTAGAGCAAACAGCGTCTTTATCGATACTGAATCGACCGGCTTTGTGTTGACAGCAGACCAGGTTGCCGACGCTATCACTGAAAAGACTCGCCTGTTGATCATAAACAGTCCCAGCAATCCTTCCGGCCGTGTCATTCCGGCGTCGGAGATGCATCGGATCGTCGAGGTTTGCGCGGCGAACGACGTTTACGTTTTGAGTGATGACTGTTACCTTTTCTTCGCCTATCCGCCGGCTGAACCGTTCTCGTTGACCTCGCTGCCCGACGAATTGCGGCATTACGTATGTGTTGCCGGCAGCTTTTCCAAAACCTATGCAATGACCGGCTGGCGGATCGGGTACACGATCGCCAATCCGGAGTGGACCAAGGCGATGATCAAACTGCAGAGCCATTCGGCGACACATCCAACCTCGTTTGTGCAGTACGCATGTGCCAAGGCCCTGCAGGACCGCGATGCCACACTCGCGGCGGTCAAAACGATGACGGCCGAATACGAACGCCGGCGAAATTGGCTGATCCCGAGATTGAACGAGATCAAAGGTTTTGTCTGCCCGATGCCGGAAGGTGCGTTTTACGCGTTTGTGGATGTCCGAGGCCTTTTGGGAGAGAAATACTCTAGTTCGGCTGACGTTGCCGACGCATTGCTGAATCAGGGCTTCATTGTCGTCACGGATGGAGCTGGGTTTGGTGCTGACGGATTCCTCAGGTTTTCGTACGCGACGTCAATGGCGAACCTAGAGCGGGCCGTCGAAAAGTTGAAAGGGATACTCGGGACGACCACGGTCGTCTCCGCTTAATATCCCTGATCGTTCGACGGTCTATTATTTGCCGCCGGTCATCATCAGGCCGATCTCCTCGACGGACGTCGTCTTGGGATCGACCTCGCCGACGATCTCGCCTTCCCGAATGACCAGTAGTCGGTCGGCAAGGGCCGTCACCTCTTCAAGCTCGGCCGAAACCAGCAGTATCGCCGAACCCGCGTCGCGCAGGCCAATAAGTTTGCGGTGTATGAACTCGATCGCACCGATATCAACGCCGCGTGTGGGCTGAGACACGAGCAAAAGCTTAGGATCAAGTTCGAATTCGCGCCCGATTATCAACTTTTGTTGGTTTCCGCCCGAAAGTGATCTTGCGGAGAGCGTCGGGTCGCCCGGCCGAACGTCAAAATTCTCGATGATCTCGCCGACACGCTTACCGATCTCAGCGTTGTTCATCATTCCGCCGGCTGACGTGATCGGCGGTCTGTAATGAACCCCAAGTACAGAATTTTCTGCCAGATCAGAATTCAAAAGCAAGCCGCGTTTATGCCGATCCTCCGGGATGTGAGCAATACCCAGTTCCTTAAGCTCGCGGGCAGAACGATTGGTGATGTCCTTGCCGTCAAACTCAACATGTCCCTCAGACGCCCGTATCAATCCGGAAAGGGCCTCGATCAACTCGGTTTGCCCATTTCCTTCGATGCCGGCAACGCCGACGATCTCGCCCGAACGCACCCGGAACGATACATTCTTGACCGCCGGGCCGATCTTTCCCGAAATACTCAGGTTAGTGACCTCGAGTACTGTTCCGTTCGGTTTGGCATCGGTCTTCTCAACACGCAGTAGGACATCGCGGCCGACGATCAATCGAGCCAGGTCTTTCGCGCTGGTCTCGGATGTCTTTACGTTTCCGACAGATCGGCCGTCACGCATTACGGTAACTTCGTCAGAAACAGCCAACACCTCATCGAGCTTATGCGTAATAATGATGATGGTCTTTCCCTGCTCCTTCATACGCCGCAAGATGCCGAATAATTCTTCAACTTCCTGCGGTGATAGCACTGCGGTCGGTTCGTCGAGGATAAGCAGCTTAGCATCACGATAAAGGGCCTTGAGCAACTCGACACGCTGTTGGGCTCCGACAGAAAGGTCCTCGATATAGGCACGAGGATCGACATCGAGTTTGAGTTCGTTCGAAAGTGCGAGTATCTCCCTATTTGCCGTCTCAAGGTCAAGGCTGGCGGTCGAACCGGTCTCGGCACCGAGGATGATGTTTTCGGCAACGGTCATCGTATCGACCAGCATAAAATGCTGATGGACCATTCCGATACCGAGTGCGATCGCGTCGTGCGGGTTTCGGATGTTGACCGGCTGGCCGTTGACTAGTATCTCACCGCTGTCCGCCTTGTAAAACCCGTAAGCGATCTTCATGATCGTCGACTTGCCCGCCCCGTTCTCACCCACGATTGCGTGGATCGTCCCGCTCTTTACGGTGATCGACACGTCCTCATTTGCGACACAATCGCCAAAGGCCTTTTTAATATTTCGGAGTTCTAGCATGGATATTATTTCGCCATCGCGTCGGTGACCTTGATCTCACCGGCCACGATCTTCTTTTTAGCTTCTTCGACCTTCAGGACGACGTCATCGGGGATAATGCCCTTGTTATTTTCATCCATAGCGTAGGCGACGCCGTCCTTTTCGAGTCCGAACGAATGAAATCCGCCTTGAAACTTGCCCTCGAGCACTTCTTTCACAACGTCATACACGGCGTTGTCGACGCGCTTGACCATTGAGGTCAACACAAATCCCGGTTTGACCATGTTCTGATTTGAGTCGACCCCGATCACAAACTTTCGAGCCTGGCCCTTTTCATCCTTGCCATACTGTTCCACAGCGTCAAATGCTCCAAGCCCGGAATTTCCCGCCGCGGTGAAGATCACGTCAGCCCCCTTTTCGATCTGTGCGAGCGATAGCTCTTTCCCTTTACCCGGATTATTCCAGGCACCGTCGGTCACGCCTACATAGTTGTCGATGACCTTGATATTGGGGTTGACCGATCGTGCCCCTTCCTCATATCCGGTCTCAAACTTGTGGATAAGCGGGATGTCCATACCACCGACAAAGCCGAGTATGCCGGTCTTGGATTTCGAGGCGGCGATCATGCCGACCAAAAACGAACCTTCGTGCTCGCGAAACACCAGCGACGCGACGTTCTTCATGGGTGTTTTGCCATCTTCCTCAAAAATGACTCCATCGACGATCGCGAACTTGATATTTGGATAATCCGCTGCGACCTTTTGCATGATCGGTCCTTGGGCGAACCCGACGCCGATTATCAGATCGAAATTCTTTTCAGCAAATGCTCGCATGGCCGGCTCGATCGAGGTCGGGTTACCCGGTTCGACATCGTAAAGACATACACTCAGATCGTTTTCGGCCCGCTTAACGCCCTCCCAGGCGGCAGCGTTGAACGAACGGTCATTCTTTCCGCCGATGTCGAAAACGATACCGACCTTTATCTTGCAGCCTTCGCGGCGAGCCTCGGCCTGTTTTGTGCATGATGTCGCCAAAAGACAAAATGAAATTGCCAACGCTGCAGCTAAAAGAGTTCGAAGCTTCATTGATTCTTAAACCGTCGCTCTGATCAATTTTGGTATATCGGGGATTTCCTCGGTTATTTTATACGCATTTTGCAGGTTTTCACTAATCGAATCTGCCTGGTTTCGATCGCGGCAGTAGATAATGCCGAGTGGATCGCCTTTTTCGACCCTGTCACCGATCCTGACAGTACATTCGAGCCCGACGGCATGATCGACGCCGTCCTCGGCCTTGATACGGCCGCCGCCGATATCACATATCGCCCGTCCGACGGCAAACGTATTTACTGCAGCGACGTAGCCTGCCGCGGAAGCGCTGAACGGGACGCGCAGAAGAGCGTCGTCGACGAGAAGTTCGGGGTCATCGCAAACCGCGGCATTACCGCCCTGCACTTCGACGTTTTGCCGAAACTTCGCTAACGCCTGGCCGGACTCAATTACGTCGCGGACCATTGCTTCCGCCGACTCCATCGTATCGGCGACGCCGCCGAGCATCAGCATCCTCGCCGTCAACTCGATCGACAAGTCCATGGTCGCCGACATGGCATCGTCACCTTCGCCCTTAAGTAGTTTGATACATTCGTAGACCTCGAGGGCGTTACCGACGAATTTGCCCAACGGCTGGCTCATATCCGACACGACCGCCTGAGTGTTGACGCCGAAAGCCTTTCCGGTCTGGACCAAAGCCTCGGCCAATTTTACCGAGTCATCGTACTCCTGCATGAATGCTCCTGAGCCCGTCTTAACATCCAGTACTAGGGCGTCGAGGTCCTCGGCGAGCTTTTTGGACATTATCGACGCAACTATCAGCGGAATATACGGAACGGTGGCGGTCGCATCGCGAAGTGCGTAGAGCTTTTTATCGGCGGGAGCGATCTCGCCGGTCTGACCCGCCATCGCGTAACCATTGGTTCCCAAAAGTTCGGTAAAACGGGCCATCGACAGCCCAACGTCAAACCCCTTGATAGATTCGAGTTTGTCGAGTGTTCCGCCGGTGTGACCAAGCCCCCGGCCCGATATCATCGGCACGGCCAGGCCGCATGCGGCCGCTGCCGGGGCAATTATCAACGACGTTTTATCTCCGACACCGCCGGTCGAGTGTTTGTCCACGACCGGACGGTCAACGGATGAAAGGTCGAGCACCTTGCCCGAATAGATCATCGCTCTGGTCAACTCATCTTGCTCACGTTGGTCGAGCCCGTTAATGAACATAGCCATAACGAGCGCAGATATCTGGTAATCTGCCCATTCACCGGTCGAAACACCCTCGACAAAAATGCCGATATCGGCATTCGAGAGCGTTTTCCCGTCCCGCTTTTTTGCGATTATTTCCTGTGGACGCATAAATAAAAAAGGACCGCTATCGTCATTGGTGACGAGAACAGTCTAACCGATTCAATGCCCGTATTTACAGAGACGTGAACTGTTTTATTGAAACTTCTCGACCAACACCACCGCCTGCGCTGTCAAAGCCTCGCGATTGCCGACGGAACCGACTGATTCGCCCGTCTTCGCCTTGACACTGACCATATCCGGCTCAATACCCAGTGCTGACGCGATGCTGTTTCGGATCTCTGATATCTTCGGCTTGAGCTTTGGCAACTCGAGATCGACGACGGCGTCAACGTTCACCACAGCGTAACCTCGTTCCGTCAATAGCGCTGATGCATGGCGCAGAAACACCATACTGTCCGCACCGCTCCAACGTGGATCACTATTCGGAAAATGTGAACCGATATCACCCATTGCGACCGAACCGAGCAGAGCGTCGGTGATCGCGTGAAGAAGAACGTCGGCATCGGAATGCCCGTCGGCGCCAAGATCGGACTCGATCTCAACACCGCCAATGATCAGCGGCCGGCCGGCTGCCAGGCGATGGATATCAGTCCCGAATCCTATCCGAAATTTGCTCACTCAGTAACTCCGTTGATGATCGCCTCGGCCATTATCAGGTCGTCACGATGGGTTATCTTGATGTTTTTCGGGCTTCCTTCGACTATCGCGACCATAACGCCCGCGCGTTCAGCGAGAACGCATTCGTCAGTTGCATTTTCGCCCGCGCCATCCTGTTCAAGAGCGTCCTTCAGCACATAATGCCGGAAAGCCTGAGGTGTCAAAGCCCGCCGCAGCGTCGACCGGTCGATAGTGCCGGTGATCATTCCATAATCAACCGATTTTATTGTGTCGACAACGGGGGCAGTAAGACACGCGGCTCCAAATTCCTCGGCACTATGTATTGTCCGGTCTATCTCATCAACAGTCACGAGCGGCCGCACGCCATCGTGCACACAGACGATCACCGATGTCGGGTCAACGGCATCGAATCCACTCTTCACCGATCCGCTTCGCGTTTTATCACCCGCGACGACCGCTCTCAACTTGGATATCGGCTGTGAGCTGAGAATCTGGTTCACTTTGTCGAAATGTTCTTTGCCAATGACTAATATGATCTCGTCGATCAAACGGCTCGATTGAAATGCCTGAAGGGAGTGAAGCAGGACGGGCTTTCCCGCGAGGTCCAGAAACTGCTTTGGCATTGCCGAGTCAAATCGGGTGCCGCTGCCGGCGGCAACAATGATGGCTGTATTCATCGTCCGGCGGTTAAAGTATCGTGCCGATCAGTCGACTTCTTCAATAATGGTGGTCTGTCTGAGCTCACGAGTGGCTTTCCGAAAGCCCATTGACCGCGAATCGTGGATCGCCACATGGCTGTCAGCGGCATCATCCTTCTCTTCCCACATACGGCCAAAGATCATCTTGCCGGCGGTCGTCTGCAGGACACTTGTCACGGCAATGTCAGCGGTCTTACCGATCAACCGGCGGGCATTATCGACCACGACCATCGTGCCGTCATCTAGGTAGGCAACCCCCTGATTGTATTCCTTGCCCTCTTTGAGAATAAATACACGCATCGCCTCGCCGGGCAGCACGACTGGCTTTAGAGCATTCGCCAGTTCGTTGATATTTAGTACCGAGACGCCGCGCAGTTGAGAAACCTTGTTCAGATTAAAATCGTTTGTGACGATAACGGCATCGAGCTGTTTGCCGAGTTCGATAAGCTTGAGGTCGACCTCTTTGATCGCCGGGAAATCCGTTTCGACGATCTGGATATCGAGGCTGCTGTTATTGCGTAACCGCTGCAGCATATCCAGCCCGCGTCGGCCCCGCTGACGTTTGGACGAGTCAGCCGAATCGGCGACCTGCTGCAATTCGGCAAGAATAAAGTTGGGAATTATAAGCGTACCGCCCAGAAATCCCGTCTCGGAAACATCGGCGATCCGACCGTCGATGATGACCGAAGTGTCGAGGATCTTGTAGTCACGCTTTATGTTCTTGTCGCTGAAAATACCACCGAGAGCTGACAGATCGATGTAATCGCCCTTCGCCGCACCGACCATTAGTCCGATGTAGCCCATGAAGAACGCCAATGCAATGGTCAGAAACGTCTTAAGCTCACCGGGCACAGTATTTATGTCCTGCGTGCTGATCAACATCCCGATCAGGTATGCCCCAACGATCCCGAGTATCGACCCGACAGCCGCACCGATCAGTGTCTTTAGCGACGCCCGCCTGGCCCGGACCTCGAAACCAATTATCATGAGCGCGATGAGTGCCCCGAACAATGCCGAAAACGCTTGCTTGGTTCTGACGCTTTCACCAACCAGGTCGGTCAAGTGACTGCTCTTTGACAATGGATTCAGAAAGTACCCGCCAAGTGCGAGCAGCAAAACAAATCCTAGTCTTATGATCAATACATCGGGCTTCATCGCTTGAGATTTTACCACGTCACATGCCCGTTTCGGAAAACGGAATATGGCTATAAGAGAGTATATGTCTATTCGATCACCATTTTCGAACAAAGTTACCTCAACATATCAGTATTACCCGGTATTCGACGCCGTAGGCATACCCCTCGATCGAATTTTCTGATAATCTCCTTGATTATCACACCAAGGAGAAATTCAATGCCGACCACCCTTGCCAAAACGGGACGCATCCTGCTTTTTGCGGTTTCGTTGTTACTCATCATTTTGGTCCACAATTCGCCATCGGCGGCTCAAAAGGTCGATCCTTCGGTATTTCAAAGTATGAAATGGCGAATGATCGGGCCTTTTCGCGGCGGACGTACCGTCGGGGCGGTCGGCATACCCTCACAACCAAATGTATTTTTTATCGGTGTAAATAATGGCGGCGTTTGGAAAACGACAGACGCCGGGCGGACATGGAACCCGATCTTCGACGACCAGCCGACCGGCTCGATCGGTGACATTGCGATCGCTCCTTCGGATCCGAACGTCATCTATGTCGGATGCGGCGAGGGCTTGCAGCGTCCGGATCTCGCGACCGGCGACGGAATGTACCGTTCGCGTGACGGCGGTAAAACTTGGACACATCTGGGACTCCGCGAGGGCCAGCAGATCGCGTCGATCGCGGTCGACCCCGGCAACGCGGACCGTCTGTTTGTCGCCGTCCTTGGCCACCCCTACGGCCCGAATCACGAGCGCGGCATCTATCGATCTACCAACGGCGGCGACACGTTCGAACGTGTGCTCTACAAAGACGAGAATACGGGTGCGATGCAGGTGGAGTTTGAACCCGGCAATTCTCAGGTGATTTACGCCGATCTCTGGGCGGGACGACAGGGCCCGTGGGAAAACGGAGCTTGGCAGGGCAAGGAGAGCGGACTATTCAAATCGACGGACGGCGGCTCGACCTGGGTCAAACTGACGAACGGCCTGCCCACTTTCGAACAAGGCCTGGGCCGGATCGGTTTTACGATCTCCCGTTCTGATCCGCGTAGGCTTTACGCAACAGTTGACGCCAACCCAAAGTTTGCCGGGATTTATGTGTCCAATGACTCAGGCGGCAGTTGGACGCTAGTCAACGGCGATCCGAGGCTCTGGGGCCGCGGCAGTGATTTCGCCGAGTTGCGTGTGCATCCGAGCGATCCGAACACGGTCTTTGTCGCAAACGTCTCCTCACATCGATCGACCGACGGCGGCAAGACGTTCACAAGCTTCAAAGGTGCCCCTGGCGGCGATGACTATCACAGGATTTGGATAAACCCCGAGCACCCCGAAATAATGCTATTTGCGACGGACCAAGGTGCAACCATCACTGTCAATGGCGGCCAAACGTGGTCGAGTTGGTACAACCAGCCGACAGCGCAGTTCTATCACGTAAATACGGACAACGCTTTTCCCTATCGTGTCTGCGGCGGCCAGCAGGAAAGCGGCTCGGCATGTGTTAGTTCCCGTGGCAGAACCGGCGCCGTCGGAGCATGGGATTGGGAAACGGTCGGGGTCGAGGAATACGGCTATGTCGCTCCCGATCCGCTCGACCCGGACATCGTTTACGGCGGCAAGATAACACGATTTGACCGGCGGACCCGCCACGTTCAAAACATTTCTCCCGAAGCTGTCCGGACCGGGAAATACCGTTTCCTGAGAACTGCCCCGGTGATTTTTTCGCCAGTCGATAAAAGGAGTTTGTTCTATGCCGGCAACGTTATCTTCAAAACGCTGAATGGTGGCCAAAGTTGGGACGTGATCAGCCCCGACCTGTCTCGTGAAAAGTGGGATGTGCCCAAAAATGTCGGCATTTATGCCACTAAAGAGATGGAAACCATGCCCCGAAGGGGCGTGGTCTATACAGTCGCCCCTTCGTACAAGGACATAAATACGATCTGGGCCGGAACCGATGACGGCCTCATTCACGTGACACGTGACAACGGCCGGAGCTGGATGAATGTTACGCCGCCCGAACTCAAGTCGTGGGCAAAGGTCTCGCTCATCGACGCCGGCAGATTTGATGCGAATACCGCATACGCGGCGATCAATACGTTTCGGCTTGATGATCTGCGGCCGCATATTTTCCGAACGCACGACGGCGGCAAAACGTGGAAGGAGATCGTAAATGGGATTCCCGGCGGCGGCATAGTCAATGCCGTTCGTGAAGATCCGATCCGCAAAGGATTGCTTTATTGCGGCACCGAGCAGGCGGTGTATTTCTCGATCGACGATGGTGACAATTGGCAGCTGCTCCGGCTTAATATGCCCGCGACCTCGATCCGCGACCTAGTGATCAAGGACGATGACCTGGTGGTCGGAACCCACGGGCGAAGTTTCTGGATCCTCGACGATATTACTCCGCTTCGACAGATCACTCCTTCTACCAAAGACAGTGACGCATTGCTTTTCGCTCCGCAGCTTGCGACACGCGTAAAGCGAAGCCTGCACACCGATACCCCGTTTCCGCCCGAAGAGCCGGCGGGACAGAATCCGCCCGATGGTGCGATCATCAATTATTACCTTCGACAGCCCGCCCGATCACCTATTGTGCTCGAAATCTCCGATGCGGCTGGAAAGCTGGTTCGCAGATTTGCGAGCAACGACAAACCGCTTGACGTCAGCAGATCCAGGATAAATCCGCCAAGTTATTGGATCAGGCCATTTCAGCCTTTGAAGAACGAGGCGGGAATGCAGCGATTTACTTGGGACATGCTGTATCCGAACCCACCGTCGGACGGGTATGATCTGCCGATATCGGCGATCGTTCGCGACACACCATGGACGCCGCAGGGACCGGCCGTTTTGCCCGGCATTTATACCATAAAGCTGACCGTCGATGGCAGATCGATGACCCAAAAGCTCAACATCCGCATCGATCCACGGATCAAGACGCCTGCAACGGGGCTCCGACAACAGTTCGACCTTTCGATCCAAGCTTATGACGGCATCTTAAAGACCGCGGAATTGATGGCGTCGATATCGAAATTCTCGGCTGATATTGCAAGGCTTCGCACTGTCGCACTCGTCAACGAACAACAGAAAGCGCGTCTTGATATGATCGAACAACGGGTCAAAAAACTCACCGACGGCGGTCCGAGAAAGCCGGGCGAACCCTTGCTGCTGGCGGAATTCCCGTTAGGACGGCTCGGCGGTGCCTTTACCCAACTGCTCGATATTCTTCAAGATGCTGATGTGACACCGAGCACTCAGGCGGTCGCGGCCGCGCGTGACCTTCAAAAAGCCCTCGCAAGGGCCGAGGCCGAATGGATGGAAGTCAAAGGCATGATGGCCCCAAATTGAAAAAGGCCGGGCGAATTGCCCGGCCTTTCAACTTGGTGCCGTCTACAAGATTTGAACTTGTGACCTATCGCGTGTGAAGCGAGTGCTCTACCACTGAGCTAAGACGGCCTGAAATTAGATCGACGGATCGTCGGCTTTCGCCGGCCTATTTTCGTCAGTACCTTTGATACCGCTTAGCGACGAATCAGTATAAAAATGCCGCGTCCCGGTAGCGGTGACACCCTCAGCGACCTGCGGGTCCGCGGTTATTGAATAAAATGCAGGCTTTGTCGCTGATGCCGGTTCTACAGTGAGTTTGAATATATATCCGTTCACGACAGGATTCTCACCCTTGAATTTTTCGTCAAGGCTTACCTTGGCGATAAGTTCGTCAAAAGTCGCAAAATTGCCTTTGTTTCGCGATGCGTATTGGGCCTGAAATTTGCGGATATTGTCGATCGACTGTGCCGCGGTCGTTTCATTACCCGATCGGATCACCGCCGACCAGGCAATACTGCCGACACCGATCAACAGGCCTATGATCGCGATAACGATCATTAGCTCGATCAGGTTAAATCCGCGTTGATCCCGCATTTTGAGTCGAAATTTGTTCATAATCCCAGTGCCCTCTGTTATCGATCTATCACGATAAGACAGCGGTTTTGTTCCAAAAGTTTAGACGTTTTCACTTATCTTTTGCAAGCTACTGGATGATCAGGGCACGCCGATTCGCAGAAATAATGCAACACAGCCGACTTCCGTCTCGTTGAAAGAGCCGCCGGACATCGCAAGTTTACTGTCGCAATCGCCCGCCGTAATCTTGTAAGATATAGTCGTGGATAAGTTTTTGGGCATTTCTACAACGAAGATGAGAGATTGGATAACAACTGAGTCGACGCCTGCCGCAGGGTCCCCCACAGCGGGTTTCGATGCTGCCGGTAAGATCGCCGAGCTTCAGAATTCGATCGAGCGTGTTATCCGCGGCAAGACCGACACGGTGCGCCTGGCGCTGATCGCGATCCTCGCCCGAGGTCACATCCTCATCGAGGACGTTCCCGGAATTGGTAAAACGACCCTGGCCAACGCCCTCTCCAGAGCACTGGAACTTTCGTTTCAACGTGTTCAGTTCACATCCGATCTTTTGCCGTCCGACGTCATAGGGCTTTCGGTCTACAACCAGAAGAACAGTGAGTTTGAGTGGAAATCGGGCCCGATCTTCTCAAACATCGTGCTAGCGGACGAGATCAATCGGGCCACTCCGAAGACCCAGTCTGCCCTACTTGAGGCGATGGCTGAAGAACAGGTAACGGTCGAAGGTATCTCGCGCCAATTACCGCTTCCTTTCATTGTGATTGCGACCCAAAACCCGTCCGAACATCACGGCACGTATCCGTTGCCGGAATCACAGCTTGACCGGTTCATGCTGCGTCTGCATATGGGGTATCCGAGCAAGGACGATGAACGCAGCATACTTCGAGATCGTGCCCGGATCGACCCGCTCGCTTCCGTACGTCCCGTCATGTCGCGTTCGGATGTTATCGAACTTCAACGGATGGTGGCGGAAGTGAGCGTCGACGACGCCCTTCTCGATTATCTGCTAAAGATCGTCGAAGCTACCCGCAACAGCGATTCGCTCGAACTCGGGATCAGCCCGCGCGGCGCACTAGCGTTATTCAGATGCGCTCAGGCATCTGCCTTTATCGAGGGCCGTGACTATTGTATCGCGGACGATATCAAGCGACTGGTCGTGCCATGCTTCGGACATCGAGTGATCGTCAACTCGCGGGCGACCTCGCTGCGGCAACGCACCCGCGAGTCGGAGCAGGTACTGCTGGAACTCATTACAAAAGTTAGCGTCCCGATCTAGGCCGCACTTTGAACTTTTGGTCAGCGTCGTCTTCAACAAGTGAGACTTTCAACACTCCGTCAACTCTTCAGCTTTCGCGATCTACGCAACGCCCTGGTTGGTTTCGCCGTTGTGTTCGGCGGGATCGGACTTTCGCTATTTACGCTTTACGCCCATCGCGTCGGCAACGTTAGGTTGGCGGGGATCTCGGCCGGAATATCATTGATATTCGTCCTCCTGATCCTGATTTTCGTCGTTCCGCCGCTTGCCCGAAACGCGAGCCGCGAAGCGTCGCAGATGAATTTGCCGTTCGAATTCACCACCGGCGGAGCGGTGATGCTTGTGCTGTTGACGGTTGTCGGATTCTCGGCCTGGAATACGGGAAACAATCTGTTGTTCCTTGTGCTTTCGTTTCTGATCGCCGGAATGATCGTCGGCTTTTTTGCTGGCAGCGTTTGCCTCAAGCGGCTCGATGTCAAGATGCGGTTTCCGGAAACGATATTCGCCGGTGAGCCAACACCGATCCTTGTCAGCGTGACCAACCGAAAGCGTATCTTTCCAAGCCTGTCAGTTGTCGCTGAGGTCCGGGGAAAGGAACGTGAGCGATCAATAGCCGCCGATGAACTGAGGTCGCTCTTGCCACGTTTTCTGGCCGAGCGCCTGAGCCGCCCGCCAATGGTACGCAAAACGCTCGACCACATCGTTTATGTCCCGCGGCGTGGGTCGGTCGAGAGCAAGTCCGAGCATATATTTCCACATCGTGGACGCTTTCTGATCAAGGATTTTGAACTGTCTACCCGATTTCCGTTCGGATTTTTCAGGCATCGCCGTCGACTGCCCGCCCGCGAAACCGAATTGATCGTATTTCCATCCCCGGTGCCGTTTGACGATAATATCGACGACATTCCGCTAGATGCCGGCAAATTGGTCGCAAATAAACGCGGAGTGGGCCAGGATCTTCTCGCCCTTCGTGACTATCGTACAAATGACGACCTTCGCCGTATCGATTGGAAGGCCACGGCTCGATCGAGTCGTTTGACGGTTCGTGAATTTGCCGCCGAGGACGAAAAGCGCGTTGTCGTCGCATTCGACTCGCGTGTCCCGGACGAATCGGACGGCACGCTATCTTTGCGTGAGCGAATAAATGCCGAACAGCGGGGCAAACCGGTCGTCGCATCGGACCGATTTGAGGCCGGTGCGAGTCTGGCCGCATCGATACTTCTGCACTTCGCCGAGCAGCAGGCGGAGCTTAAACTGGTCATCGACGGCGAAGAAGGAGACTTCGGCGTAGGCCGGATACACCTCTACGAGATGCTCAAACGCCTCTCGATCGTCGAACCTAAATTTCAAAGGAAAGGTCGCCCTACCGAACCTGCTGCCGATCTCGAACGTATCCTGAATAGTTCGGATGAGAGCCACTGGTTCCTGGTCACCGCAGCGGGTGATGGTGATCTCT
Organism: Pyrinomonadaceae bacterium; assembly: GCA_019694345.1. Classification (GTDB taxonomy): domain Bacteria; phylum Acidobacteriota; class Blastocatellia; order Pyrinomonadales; family Pyrinomonadaceae; genus OLB17. The sequence continues at coordinate 19,873 of JAIBCA010000010.1, forward strand.
CACCCGAAACTCTGCAACGATTGAAAATAATTGGGTTTTAAGGTTAAATTCTTGTCATAATTCAGCGGCCCGCGGTGTCTTTACATTGAAGAGCATTTTTGATGCTGGAAATGAACGAGAGTACAAACATTTTTGTGGACATAATGTCCGAAAATACAGTTACGGCGGCAGCGACAGGTAGGATCGGGTTCGAAGAGGCATTTTCGCTTCATCACCGGACTGTCTTCCGTGCGGCGCGATCGATAGTGCAGGATCCCGCCTTGGCTGAAGACGTCACGCAGGAAACATTTCTTCGGCTATACCGCTATCTCGATTCGATCTCCGACCAGGAAATGCTACGGCCATGGCTGATCCGAGTTGCCATAAATGTCGCCCGAAACACGGTCCGCGGTAATATTAGGGCGAACACCCGGGACGAAAATTACGTCAAAGAAACAGGCACATTCGAAGCGGCGTCAGTCGAGACCGACTATGAGGAAACTGCGGGTGTGAACGACATTTATCGGGCTCTCAACAAGATCAAGGAGCCGCTCAGAAGCTGCCTGATACTAAAGCAGCAGGGCCTCTCGTACAAAGAGATTGCCCAGAGCCTCGAACTCAACGAGTCGAGCATCGGCACATTCATCGCACGTGCCAGACAGGAATTTTCCCGATCTTACGGAAAGATCGGAAAGGACACGATATGAAGCAGGATTGTTTAGACATTGGGATCATTCAGGCGTTTCTGGATGGCGAACTCGCCCACACGGAATCGGCTCGAGTCTCCGGCCACGTCGCAACATGCGACGCGTGCGCGTTGATGCTCGCCGACGCCGAGGACGAGTCGGCTTTGGTCTTTCCTGCCCTTGAACGCGAATTCGCTTCGCTCGTGCCGACCCAGCGGCTATGGTCAAAGATCAACGCATCGATCGAGACCGAAAAGCAAAGTGCTCCATTCTGGCAGAGGGCGTGGGCTTTCATCACGTTGAATCTGACAACGCCCTCGTTCGTTGCGGCCGCCGGAATGATCGTCGTCTTTGGGATCGCCGCTCTTTTGATCATTGATCGCGGTTATAAGTCCCCGCAGGTCGCGGGCGTCCGGCCGGTCCAAGTTTCGGCTCCTCAGCCGGCCGCCCCGCCTGTCGCGAGCGCAAGTTCGCCCGATACCGTCGTGTCGAATATTCCTGAGACAAGGCCGATCATGGCGGAGCAGATCAGCTTGCGATCGGCGGTTCGCCGGCCTCGAACGACAACCGTGACCGGAACACCTGCGTTCGCATCCCCCGATGTTTCTAATGGTTACTTTCCCGGCGAAGAGAGCTACGTCAAGACTATCGCCAGCCTCTCTCGATCTGTTGAATCGGCCAAGGACGCAGTTATGCGTCCCGGCGAACGCGTCGCCTACGAACGCGACATGGCCGTGGTCGACGATGCTATCGCGAAGATGCGAACCGAGGTCAAACGGAACCCCAGGAATGAGTCTGCAAAGCAGGTTCTTTATTCGTCATATCAGAACAAGATAGATCTGCTGAATTCGGTATCGCAGAAAGAGGAGTTGGTCGCGAGCCTCAAATAGGTCGGCATCACTGAACGGGAATGACTGGATCAGGCAGAAAATTGGAATACGGGTTCGTCCTAGCTGTGATGGCCTTAGCTTTATCGCTCTCGGCCACGGGCCAGACAGTGGTCGCCCCGCCTGCGGCTCCGGCCACTCGTTCGATCGCGAAAGCTGAAATACCTCCTGTTCCGTCAATGTTCGGGGAATCTACGGAGCGTTCCATCAAGGTCGATCCGTCGATCAACCTCTCTCTTTGCGTATCCGAGGGCACATTGAAGGTCAACGGTTGGACCCGAAACGAGCTTCGGGTTTTCGTGCAGGACGGCAGTAATTTTGAATTCAAAACACAACAGACCAGTCCCAAAACGGGCGATCCGGTCTGGGTCATGGTCACCGCGGTCAGCGACCGAAATAAGGTCGTCCCGCGTTCCGAGTGTATCCGCGGCGGCGATATCGAGATCGACATTCCGGTAAATGCCGCCGTCAACGTCAAGGGCCAGGATGTGACCTCCACGATCGACGGCGTTCGCAAGGCGAGCGTCAAAATAATCGGTGGAAACACCTTCATCCGAAACGTGACCGATGGCGTCACCGTATCGGGCGGGCAAGGCGGCATTGCGGTCGAAAGCTCTTCCGGTGCGATGTCGCTCGACAGCACAACCGGTAATATCGTCGTATTTGAGGCAGGCCCGAGCGATATTGGCGATATATTTCGTGCCAAGACCAACGGCGGGGCGATATCTCTCGAGAAGATAACCCATCGTCAGATCGAGGTTAACTCAATTTCCGGCTCGGTAAGCTACAGCGGTTCGCTTCTCAATGGCGGTTCCTACAGTTTTGGCACATCTAACGGGTCGATCCGCCTGACACTGCCGACGGATACGTCGAGCACAGTTTCGGCAAGCTATGGATTTGGTGCATTCAGATCAGAAATTCCTATCACCACTATCACTGAGAACATTAGCGAAGGCCCGGTGAAGAGCACCGTCGGCCGGATCGGCGGCGGAGACTCGACACTCCGGCTCACTACCAACAACGGCAGTATCTCCATCAGAAAACCGTGATCGGTCAGAACTCGCCCAATTCCCTGCCCGTCCGCTGATTAAATTGCTCGGTCATCGATGCCATCCCATGCCCTGGCTCGTCGCGTGTTAGGCGCTCGACACGCCACATCGGAAAGAAATAGTCCGTCATTGGCAGATGGTCCTCGCCCGCGGCAATGGAGCGAACCCAGTCGTCAAAATAGCCCAGGTCGATCGCCCGCATGTGAATGCCGGCCGGCCCGATCTCGTTTACGATCCCGATAAGCTTTTCCCGCGGACTGTGGAGCACGATCAGACCTGTTTCGCCGTTCTCGATCTTCATAATAAATAGTTAGGTCGCATTATCACCTATCATAATAAACGACCGGCCGCTATTTGCGCCCGATTCTTTTTCTTTACAATGGATTCAATTAGAATCTAAAGAGCTATCAAAGGCCTTTCTCTATGCACATTTCCAGGCTCGAGCTTGAGAATATTAAATCTCACGTGTCATCGACATACGATTTTGCCAAAGGCACGACCGCCATTACCGGCGAGAACGGTGCCGGCAAGACGACGATAATCGAGGCGATCGCCTGGGTACTTTTTGACTTTCTTGATTACAAAAAGGAGGAATTTTTACGTCGGGGCGCAAAAAAAGGTACGGCAAGGGTAACATTCGAGAGCGGTCTTGATGAGCGCGAGTACATCGTTTATCGTGATACCGGATCCGGGTATTACGTGACCGACCCGCGTCTGCAGGTGAGGATCGCGGAAAAAAAGGAGGAGGTTTTCAGATTTCTCTGGCAGCACCTCGGACTTGAGCCCGGTACGGATCTTCGTTCGCTTTTTCGGCAGGCGATCGGCGTTCCGCAAGGCACATTCACCGCAATATTTCTCGATGGAGGACAGGAACGCAAAACGGCGTTCGACCGTCTGTTGAAAGTTGAGGAATATCGCCAGGCCGCCGAAAAGCTTCGTGAAACGTCACGCCATATCGACCTGCAGGTAACTGCTGCCCGAGAGGGTATCGCCAGAGCCGAAGGCGAACTTGTACGTTCCGAGAACATCGAAACAGAACATCGGGGACTTGTTGGCCAGATGACAAGATTGTCAGAGGAGGTTCAGGCTTCGGCCGAAGACCTGAATACTCTAAGAGCCGACGTCGACGCACTGGACGCTCAGGAACGCAGGATCTTTGAGCTCCGATCGGCGCTTGAAAAGGCATCTGCAGAGAATCAACGATCTCATCTTGTTTATGACCAGTTGGAACGCTCCGTCGAGAGTTCCGCCGCCGCCGCCCATAAGGTGGCCGCCGCCAGACCATTTGCTGAAAAGCATATCGAGACGCTGGGACAACTCCGCGAGCTCGAACGCGAACGCGGTGAACGCGACAAACTCCGGGCCGAACTTGCTGCGATCGACGCGGCGATCGTTAACGTTCGGGCCGATGGTAAACGTCTTGCCGAAAGCCTCGCCGCCGCCGAAAATGCACATCGCGAGATCGCGGATCTGCGGCCGATGGCTGAGCTACAAGGTCAGATCGAGGCCGAGCTGCGTCATTTGCACGATTCAGTCGCGGCGGCACGTGCCGCTCGCTCACAGATCGCCAGTCTGGACGAAAAGCTGAAGCGAATGCGTGACGGTTACAGGGAGGTCAATGAACGCCTCAAGGAGATCGAGGCAAAGGCCGCAGATGCCGCTCGGCTCTCGGAACTCGAGATGCGGGACGGTCAACTCCTGCGTGAGATCGCCGCCCTCCGGGCCTCGCTCGAACGTGATGAAAGATTTCAACAAGAGATCAAAAGCGGCCTCTGTCCGATACTCTCCCAGAAATGTCTGAACCTTGAACCGGGGCAGACACTTGAGAGCTTTGTGTCGAGCCAGTTCAACGAACTTCGGTCACAGATCGCCTTGCTCGAGAACGAGCAAGCGTCGGTCGCCTCATTAATGAGATCAGCAAGAGAGGCCGCCGGGCAATTGTCGACAATAGACACGCTGCAGCGACGGCTCGCCGAGCTCAAGGACGAAGGTTCACGGCTGAATAACGAAAAGGACCACATCCTGGGTGTCTCCGAGACTCTCGAAGCGGCCGAAAAGAAACTCGCCGATGCTGAATCAAGGCTCGCAGCCCTTTCTGACCCGCGGGCGAGAACAAAGTTCCTGGAGGTCGAGGCCGGTCGTGAAAAGGAATTGCGCGAGCGTTTCACCAAGATTGAGAGTAATCTCGAACGCCTTGAAAATGACCGCAATATTGCCATCGAAAAACTCGAATCGTACATCGACCTCGACGCGAATTGGACAGCGGTCACGGCCGAACGCGACGCCACAGCCGATGCTCACCGCACATTTGTGGCAAATGAGGCCGAAGCCGAAGCACTCGGCGAACGTCAATTGAAACTGGATGAAGCTCTCGAGGGTCTGCGTATGTCCGGTGCGCAAAAGCTCGAAGCCGAAACCAGATTGTCCGAGGCCGCGGACGGTTTCGATGGTGAGTTGCTGCTGAAACGTCGAGCCGAACTTTTGCAGGCCGAACGCGGATATGCGCAGGTCGCCGCGACGCTCGCAGCAGCCGAGCAGCAGGAGCGCGGTTTGGCCGCGGAGCTGAAGCGGTTCACTGAGATCCGTCGATCACTCGCCGTCGAATTTAAGGAAAAAGATCGCCTGGAGAGGATTGCCGAGGCAACCGCATTCATCCGCGATACACTCAAAGAAGCGGCACCGCGCGTCGCACGAAATTACGTTTATCACGTTTCTTTGGAAGCGAATCTGCTGTTTCGGGAGATCACCGGAAATGCCGAACGCACCCTGAAATGGGGTGACGATTACGCCATTATGCTCGAAGAAGATGGTTTCGACCGCCCTTTCCAGAGCCTGTCAGGCGGCGAGCAGATGGCGGCAGCGTTGGCCGTCAGATTGGCATTATTGAAACAGCTGACCGACATTCGCATTGCCTTTTTTGACGAGCCGACGACCAATATGGACGCCGAACGCCGCGAAAATCTGGCAACGCAGATCAGCCGCATCACAAATTTCGACCAGCTTTTCGTCATCTCACATGATGAGACGTTCGACAGCTATGTGGACAACGTGATATCGGTCGGATAGTAATTATGAAACAAGTCACCATAGTCTGCGACGGCTCAAGCCTCGGCAACGGCAAGGGAAATCCACGTGCCGCCGCCGTTGCGGTGCTTGGTTTTCAAGGTTTCTGGAAGGCGTTTGGCGAATTTCTCGGTAACGCAACCAATCAACAGGCGGAGATCGCTGCGGCTGCTATCGGACTCGAGAACCTCAAGGAACCATGCAGGGTGACACTGATGTCGGACTCACGTTACGTCGTCGAGACGATGGGCGGGACGTGGAAGCGAAAGACCAACCACGACTGGTGGAAACGGCTCGATAATGCCGCGAAACGGCACCAGATCAGATGGAAATGGGTCAAAGGCCACAATGGCCACGACGTTCAGGAGGTTGCCGATTCAATGGCCCGCAAGATGGCTGAACTTGGCTATGTTGATAATTCCCTTTTGGAGGAAGCAGTCGTGGAACTCGGCACAATGGAACTTTGACCCCGGGATCTTATTCACGAGCGAACTGTTTTGGTTTGAATATCACAAGAGCGTTTCGATCACAAAGTAATCTTTGCTGGCACACGGTTGCCGCATCTGCTGGATTGCGCGTTTTCATCGCCGTATTCCTTTTGCTGTTTTTGGCTTCGATCGCCTGGGCACAGCGGTCCGGGCTTGGCTGGGTGTGGCAAAACCCTCTTCCTCAGGGAAACCCCCTCTACTCAATACATTTTGCCAAGGACAAACTGCACGGATTTGCGGTTGGTTCCGACAACACGATACTACGGACCCGCGACGGCGGTTTCCGTTGGGAGCGGCAGGATGCTCCGACCGACGTAACCTTTTCCGGCGTTTGGGTTCGCGATGCCGATACCGCGATCGCAGTTGGTTCGCGCGGAACGATCGTCATGACAATAAATGGCGGCAAGGACTGGAACCGCGTGGCGGCGGACGCCCGCGATCACTTTTACAGCATCGCTTTTGCGGGGGCCGACGCCAAGACCGGCTGGATCACTGGCACCTACGGCCGCATCATGAAATCGATCGATGGAGGGCTAACATGGCGCACCCAAACGGTCGACACAAAGGAACACATACTAAGGGTATCGGCTTTTGACGCGGATCACGCTGCCGCGGTCGGACTCGGCGGGACAGTTCTATACACGAACGACGGCGGAGCAAACTGGGTCGTGACGGGCCCGTGCAGCGGAGCCGTGGTCTCCGGTGTTGCTTACACATCCGTGAATTCTCTGATCGTCGCCGGCTACGGCGGCTGTATCGCTCGTTCGAACGATTCAGGAGCGACCTGGAACCTGGTCAATATCTACAGTCGTTCGGATCTCTTGTCGATCAGTTTTTCGAATGAAAAGGCCGGGTCGATCACCGACGCCAATGGCATCGTCTGGATGACCGGCGACGGTGGCAGTACTTGGGTCCCTTTTAACATACGAACCAATCCTAAGCTTGTCGCCATCTATTTTGCGGATAATTATACGGGCTGGGCGGTCGGCGAGAGCGGCCTGATACTCCGCACAGACGACGGCGGATCAAGTTGGCAGCGTCTGAGCGAGGGCGGCCGCGAAGATGTCAACGACCTTACATTTCTCAACGATGAACTGGGGGTCGCCATCGGCTCAAAAGGCAGGATATGGCTGACAAATGATGCCGGGCGTTACTGGTTACCGGTATTTTCGGGAACCGGAGAGAACCTGAACGCCGTAACCTTCTATGATGGCCAAAAGGGCTGGGCCGTCGGCGACAAAGGGACGATCCTCCGAACTATTAATGGCGGTGCGAGTTGGGGCAAAGGTGTGTCAAATGTGACCGAAGATCTCCTCGCTGTCAGCTTTGTGACCGACAAGATCGGCTTTGCCGTCGGTGCCAACGGAATGGTGCTTCGGACCGATTCGGCCGGTGCCTACTGGGAACAATTCGAATCGGGCACACGGCTCTGGCTTGAGGACGTTCGCTTTTTTGACGAGAAGAACGGCGTCGCCGTCGGCGATGTCGGCACTATCCTGACGACAAACGACGGCGGCCTGACGTGGTCAAAGATCAAGACCAACCTCCGCGAGAATCTTTATGCGGTTAGCTTTTTCGATGCAAAGATCGGTTTCGCTGTCGGCTCCGGGGGAGTTATTCTTGGGACCGTCGACGGGGGACAGTCCTGGAAAGACCAGGAGTCACCGACACGGTCAAATCTTTTTGCGATCCAGGCGTTTGGCAAGGAAAGTGCGGTGGCCGTCGGCGAACTCGGAACGGTCCTAGTCACCGAAGACGGAGGACGCTCGTGGCAGGTTCAGCCCAATATTACAGGTAAGGTGCTGCAGGCGGTCGTCTATCGCGGAGACAAGAATGTCTGGGCAGCTGGACGCGGCGGAACGATCTTGAAGCGGACCGATCCGCTCTCACCAAAACCGCTCAGCGGCCCCAAATCCCCGCCGGTCTTGTCCGGAGCGGCTCCGCGGCTGCGTCCAACCATCCGTCAGCCACTGGTTACGATCTCGGATGACGGTGATATTCCCGCGGCTGTCCCCGCGAAAAAACCTTAGTTCTTTCTTACGGTTACCGATATCCATTCGCCGGCAGTCCCGATAGTATGATCCGATATTCCGCGTTCGCTTAGAGCGTCCGTGATCAGATCCGACTGTATCGCCAAAATGCCCGAGAGCAAAAGGATCCGCTTTGCTTTCGAGAGCAGCAGATCGAGCATCGGCAAGATGACATCGATCGTCAGGTTTGCACATACAAAGTCGTAAATATCGGTCTCTTGATCGATCTCACCGACAAAAAACTGGATCGCGTCGGCCCCGTTCGCCGAGGCATTGTCGACAGCGATCCTGACGGAATCTTCGTCGATGTCACAAGCCGAGATGCGGCGATCCCCAAGTTTTGCTGCGGCGATCGCCAAAATGCCTGTCCCTGTTCCGACGTCGAGAAAACTTTCACCGCGAGCAAGTTCGCTGCCGATCACTTCAACACACAATTGGGTCGTTTCGTGTGTTCCGGTACCGAATGCCATATTGGGCTCGATCCGTATGACTATTCGCCCATCGGCGTCGACCGACTCCCACGGCGGCGCGATGATAAAATCCCCGATCACTGTCGGCCGCCAATACTTCTTCCATTCAGCGAGCCAATCGGTTTGTTCGACCGTACGGGTGTCGATGCTCGCGGCAGAAGCCGGCTCAAACCCGTATATCCGCAGGGCGTCGTGGACAGCCTTGCGGACCTCCGCCGCGACCGGCAGTGTCTCAAAAAATCCCGAGACACGCATCGGCTTGTCAGAAGGTTTGAGAAAACTATCTATCTCGGTCCCGAGTGCACCAAGTTCGTTAAGTGCAAATTCTATAGCCTCGGTCGCCGCCGCATTGACCACGACGTCAACAGCGAACCAGAGCTTTTTGTGGTTATTCATTCAATATTTGCTGTGCATCCCGATCCGGGCACAACGGGGTCACCGGCTCTTTTCAAGTCCGATCTCGTCCAGCGAGGCCTCACGGTTACGCCAATCCTCAACGACCTTAACGAACAGTTTAAGGAAGACCTGTCGTCCGACCAGATTTTCGATATCGACGCGGGCACGGGTGCCGATGTCCTTGATCCGGGCTCCTTGCTTACCGATGATTATTTTCTTCTGCGAGGGCTTCTCAACATATATTGCGCAAAATATGCGGATCACTTCCGGGTCAGTGTCGTCATAAAGTTCTGTCACGACGGCCGTTACGTAAGGGATCTCTTCGCCGGTCGACATCAATATTTTCTCCCGGACCATTTCCGCGACGATGCTGCGTAACGGCTGATCTGTCATTTCGTCCTCGCCAAATAGCGGTTCGCCTTCCGGTAGATGCTTGACGATCTGCTTAAGCAAATTATCGACCGCGTCGCCTTTCAGGGCCGAAACCGGAATTATCTCTGCAAAATCGTACTCCTTTGAGTACATTTCGATCAGCGGCAGCAAGGTGGCCTTATCGCGGATCTTATCTATCTTATTTAGGACGAGAATGGTCGGCTTGGCGGCTTGCTTCACGAGTTCGAGGACAAATCTGTCGCCGTTACCCGTCGAGACGCTCGCGTCACGCATCAGCACAAGAACGTCGACCGATAGGATCGCGTCGTGCACAGCCGACATCATTCGGCGATTGAGCAAATGGCCCGGCTTGTGCACGCCCGGCGTGTCGACAAAGACGATCTGACCGCCTTCGCGATTGACGATACCCTGGATCCGGTGTCTGGTGGTTTGCGGCTTGTTCGAAACGGCGGCGATCTTTTCGCCAACAAGGCGGTTCAAAAGCGTAGATTTCCCGGCATTCGGCCGACCGACAAAGGCGGCATAGCCGCTTCGAAATTTATCTTCCTGCATCGATTAGACGTTAACAGATTTAACGTAAGTTTCAAGGAAACGCCCGATCTACTGCTTTTTGAGCAAATTCTGTTTGCCGGCGAGGGCGTCGCGAAAGGCACCGCCCGGAACGTCATCGAGTTCGATCGCTTTGTCGTAAAGTTGAACGGCATACGCGTTTTCACCCGAAAACTCGTAGATCCTGGCGAGAGCTACATACGTCAACGACAAAAGTGCTTTGTCGGTGGTTGGCTTGGCAGTTCTGAGGACATTGCTGTACGCGACCTTTGCGTCGAGCAGTTTCTGAGCTTGGACATCGGGGTCGGTCACGCCCTCAGCTGAAAGGCTGGCGACACGGCCGATCGAATAATAAATTCTGGGTTCCGACGGATTCTCCGCCGCGAGCTTTTTAAGTTCAGCTCCGGCACCGGCCAGATCGCGTGCCGTGATCATCTTTTGGATCTCAAGCAGGCGCCGGGTCACAGGGTTGTCGGGTGCGGTTTCAACGGCAACCGAACTCTTTCGTCGCAATTCACGGGCGGCAAGAGCTCGCTTTTTGGCTTCGGCGTTACGAGCGAGACGGTCGCCCTCCTTGGCGGCGTCAAACGATGCGATCATTTCACGCAGCGAGGAAGCGATGTCAAAGCCTGAATCCTCGGTTCCCTTCAACTGATCGGCAAAATAGAATGCCATCACGGCTCCACGCTCAAACGACTCGGAAAGCATCAATGCGGTCTCATCCGCCAACGCAGACTTTTGTCGATCGAGTTCGGCCGACACGGCTCGCCGATCGGCATCGGTCTTCATCGTAGCGATCTTCTCTCGGGCCTTGGCGGTGGCTATCTGGGCACGCGTGAATTCGATCTGTCGGGCGTCGATCGCCGAAACCAGCGAACGCGAGACGGTCAAGAACACGTCCGGCGAGATCGACGGGTCTGCTTTGCGCCGCTCGTCAAGGATCTGTTTGACCTGATCTCGGATCAATGCAATGTCCTTTGACTGTTTGAGCACCAGCGGATCTATGACAAACTGCAAAAATGCCCGTCGGGCATCAGTATTGCTGAGATCCTTGTCCGGGGGAAGGACGAGGTAATAATCGTCCTTAACGTTAAGAAAAATGATATTACCGGCCGGCGCGAGCATTTCGGGAACCACCAGAAAACGCCTTTCGTAGTCACGGGTTTCTACCTTCTGCAGGACGGTCGATTTGCTCTTGGCTTTCTGCGTTTCGACCTTCACCTTTTCGGAATAGAAGATCTCGGGCCGCGTATGCATATAGTCCAACAGTTCACTGACCATTTCGCGGGTCGATGATCTGAGAGTACGGTCTGCCTCGGCCTGATAGTCCCGGACATACTCATCCAGTTTGCCGCTGATGCCCGATCGTCGATAGAATTCGCGGGCTAATGGGGCAAAGTCCAGCACGTCGAGCAGTGTGCCCGGAAGGTCGGCCGTGTACGCGGGGTCGGCCATTTCCGGCGCCGGCGAGAGCGTGTACGCCATCGAGATGAATGGCGAAACGATCTCAGCATCGGTCGCATTCGGGCGCCGCTTCTTGTATTGGGTCACAAACACCGAGATGCGCTGGCGAAGGTCTTCATTCATTCCGGCCATATCCTGAAGCAGCCGTTCCCGAAACACCGATCCCTTCTCTGATAGAGTGGTATTGATCAGTTTCACATCCTGGCCGGCATCGTTTTTGGTTCGCGCCATTTCAAGTGCCGAAAGCACGACGAGCACACGCTTATCCGGGTCGATCTTCACCCCGTAATTCGACACGTCCATCACCGTCGGCGGATTTTGGCCAAAACCTAGTGCCGAAAATACGGCAACGATCATCAGTATTAGGATTTTTCGCATTTATTTCGCGGCCCACCTTCGACTATTGCCGATCGGTCAAACTTCTTACAGCCCAAATAAAAAAGATGAATTAATCTTGCTCCGGGATGCACGGCAACACAATAAAACAAGGGATAAAGGAGAAACCACGTTCATCCTTTATCCCAATTTGCCGTTAAAAACGGAGCCTGTATTTTTTAAAAACTGGCCAACGCGTCAGCTTCGTTTTCATAGACGTCGAAAACGGTCAATAACTTTGTGATAGCCAGAAGGTCCTGGATCTTTTCAGTCAGATTCAAAAGCTTAAGCGTGCCGCCCTCTTTGTTTACAGCGGTAAAGCTCGAAACCAATTCGCCGATGCCGCTCGAATCGATATAGCCAACATGGCCCAGGTTCAAAAGCAATTTGGTCTTGCCTTCACCCAGAACCCGTCGAATAGCTCCGCGGAGAGCAACGCTGCCCTCGCCGATCGTGACCTTGCCGTCGAGGTCGAGGATAGTGACATCGCCCGCTTGCCGTTCAGTAATTGTGATATCTGCCATTTGTATCTCCTGTTCTTAAACTTTGAATTGTATGAAATGTGATTTTAGATCAACATTCACGAAAAAGTCCACGTTGGGACCCGCATTTATCGCCTTTTTACCATGGTTACGAGCAATCCGCCGCCGTCCGCATTGGCCCACTGAACCTCGTCCATAAAGGACCGCATGAAAAGTATCCCGCGGCCGTTCGCTTTGAGCAAATTTTCTCGGTCAGTGGGGTCGGGAATGTCCTCCGGTCGAAAACCCGTCCCATGGTCTCGAACCTTGATCTCGATCGACTCGGACGATTCGGCTAGCGATATCTCAACCGATTTCGACTCATCAAACTTATTGCCGTGCTTAACGGCATTTGCGACAGATTCACGGACCGCGAGGTCGATGGCAAAGATCATATCGTCTGCCAGGCCGGCGTCCTTCGCAAAACGCTCAGCTCCGGCCGCGGCCTCATCAACCGATTCGATCCGGCTTGGCAATGTAATCTGCACGATTTCTGTCACGATATATGTATCTTCAGTACGTTAAAGGCTGAAACCGCTGCCTGTCAAGACAAACGCCCTCGTTTCCGCTTAAAATGATACCAATGATCGTGCATCCAGCCAAAAGGTTGTCGGGATCGCTGCAAACACCCGGCGACAAATCAATTTCGCATCGGGCGGCAATGTTTGCGGCAATGGCAGACGGACGTTCCGAAATAAGCAATTTCGCCTCAAGCGCAGATTGTGACTCGACGCTTCGTTGCCTCGGCTCACTCGGCATCAAAATAATCAGGTCTGGTTCGAATGTTAAAGTCCATGGCGGACAGTTCATATCGCCGCCATCACCTCTTGATTGCGGCAACAGCGGCACGACCATGCGGCTTCTCGCCGGCATTTTGGCCGGCCGTCAGGTCGAGGCGATCCTTATCGGCGACACTTCCCTTTCGACGCGGCCGATGGGTCGCGTCATCGGACCGTTGACGGAAATGGGAGCCGTGATCGACTCAAACGACGGAACAGCCCCGCTCACAATTGTTGGCGGCAGGCCGCTGGCCGGCAAAGATCATCAACTTAAGATCGCCTCCGCTCAGATCAAATCGTGTTTGCTCCTGGCGGGTCTGGGCGCGTCCGGAACCACCACTGTGCACGAACCCGCGACGACCCGGGACCACACAGAACGAATGCTCCGATGGTTTGGAGCTGAGATCGATACCGCTGTTCCGGGTGTAATATCGATCCGCGGCGGGCAAACGCTCTCGGCCCGCACGTTCATCGTGCCCGGCGATATTTCGTCAGCGGCATTTTTTTTGGTGGCGGCGGCTTGTCTGGACGGTTCGGATCTAACGCTGAAAGGCGTCGGAATGAACCCGACGAGGACCGGCATCGTCGAAGTCCTGACGCGGGCCGGCGTTGACCTTACGATTTCTGCTGAACGAAATGAATGCGGCGAACCCGTCGCCGACATTTTTATTCGCGGATCGGTCAACATTTTGGAGTCGGCACCACCGCTTTTGCTCGATGGGGCGATAATAGCGAATATCATCGACGAAATACCGACCCTGGCTATACTCGGCACGAAATTGGGCGGCGGCATCGAGATACGCGGAGCGAATGAGTTGCGAGTCAAGGAATCCGACCGTATCCGCTCAGTCGTCGAGGGGCTACAGCGAATGGGCTCGATCGTCGAGGAATTTGAGGACGGCTTGAGGGTCCATCCCTCGCGGCTCACCGGAGCAACGATCGACTCGCACGGCGATCATCGGATCGCAATGGCATTTGCTGTCGCCGGCCTGATGGCTGACGGCGAATCCGAGATACTCGATGCAGAATGTGTCGATGTCTCGTTCCCGGGATTTTTTCAAACGCTGCAGAGCGTCGTTAACGCATAGACGCAAATGGTCTCAGAACGCAGGATCGTACTAACGGGATTTATGGGGGTCGGCAAATCGAGTGTCGCACGCCATGTCGCCCATTTGCTTAAGACAAAACGAATCGACCTCGATCAGGAACTCGAACACGGTGAAAGGCGTACGGTCGCCGAGATAATCGACGCCGAGGGTGAATCGGCGTTTCGTGAGATCGAGTCGAATTATCTGCGCCGGGCTCTCGACAGGCCCGACCTTCGTGTATTGTCGCTTGGCGGCGGGACGTGGACCGTGGATCGGAACCGCGAGATGATCAAGGCTTCCGGCATGACGAGTGTTTGGCTGGAATCCACATTCGAACATTGCTGGCTGAATATCGCCTTTTCGCGAAAGGACAGGCCGCTTGCCCGCGACAAGCAGCGAGCTTTCGAACTTTTTCAGCAGCGGCAGAAGTACTATGCGCTTGCCGACTGGCACTTCGTCATTCGGGCTGACAGCACCTCGTTCGACGTTGCCAAACAGATCGTCGAACAAGTTTTTTCTTGATTCGCCACACTTTGCTATTGATAATTAGCTCGTTATCAATCAAAATTGAACTACTAGAAAACTAGTTATCCACATCTGAAATGGTGCGGAGATTTTTAATAGATCGAACAGATGCCTCTGGCATTTGCGATTTTTTGGTACGCGAATTTTAAACAATTTTCCGGAGGAAAAATGAAAATCAAAGCTTTAACACTTCTCACTTTGGCCCTTGCCCTCTTCGTGAGCGCCTGCGGCAAAAGCGACGCTGATCTGCAGAAGGCGGTTCAGGACAAACTTGCAGCAGATAAGGTCACCGGCGTAACCGTCGCTGTCAAGGACGGCGTCGCGACATTGACCGGCGAAGTTGCGGATATTACGGTCAAGACGAAAGCCGAGGCCTCAGCTAAGGTCGAGGGCATCAAATCCGTTGACAACAAGTTGACGCTCAAGCCGATGCCGACGCCCGAACCGCCGTCACCAGACAAGATGATCGAAGGTACCGTCAACGAAGCCCTTAAGAAGAAAGGCATCACCGGCGTTACCGTTGCGGTTAAGGACGGCGAGGTCACCCTGAGTGGAACCGTCGACAAGGCAAAGGTTGCCGAGGTAATGATGGCCGCAAACGAAGCGAAACCGAAAAAGGTTGTCAACAACCTCAACAAATAGGCGAACAACGGAGGAATTATGTCACTACAAGAGAAATATCAAACACTTCTGGAACTCGCCAATGCCAACGGTACAACCTATGAACTGGCCGAAGGCGACGGCGTGCTTCACATTACGGGAACCGCTCCGAGCGACGAAGCCAAGGCTCAGCTTTGGGCTGAGTACGAACGTATCGACCCTGATTTTCAGTCAAGCGATCTCATCCTCAATGTCTCGACCGGATCCGGTGATGCCGGCGGCGGCATGAATACTTACACCGTAGTTTCGGGCGACAGCCTGAGCAAAATCGGGGCAAAGTACGGGATCGCGTGGAAAGCGATCTGGGATGCCAATCGCGACATCCTCCATCATCCGGACAAGATCTATCCTGGCCAGGAACTCAAGATCCCCTAGGCCGTAGTTCATTGACCGCTTTTCGGGCCTGCTCATTTCGATGAGTAGGCCTTTTCGTTGCTCGCAACCGTAACCGTAATTTAATACAATTCAGAAAATGTCATTCGAAACGGATTTTATCGTAATTGGCAGTGGTGTTGCCGGCCTGCGCTCGTCGATCGAGCTGGCAAAAAGCGGTGCCCGGGTGACCGTTTTGACAAAGGACAAAGCCAGCGAATCAAATACCGAGTACGCACAAGGCGGCGTCGCCGTCGTGCTCTCAGACGATGACAATGCCGAACTCCACGAAGGCGACACCCTTATCGCCGGTGCAGGACTTTGTGATCCGTCCGCGGTGGCTACCTTGGTGACCGAGGGCACGGTTTTCATCAAGCAACTAATAGGTTGGGGGACACGGTTCGACCGTGACAGCGGAAAACTGATCTTTACCCAAGAGGCGGCACATTCCCGCCGACGCATTATTCACGCAAACGGTGACTCGACCGGAGCCGAGTTTGTTCGTGCCCTGATCGCCCGTGCAGGCCGGGAACGATCGATCGACCTCACGCCTTTTGCTAATACCGAGAGCCTAATAGTGCGCGACGGCAGATGCGTCGGCGTTCGCTTTTTGGACCCGATACTGCGGACTCCTCGGGAGGTATTCGGCAGGGCCGTGATCCTCTGTACGGGAGGCGCCGGCCAACTCTATCAGCACACGACCAATCCTTCGGTAGCAACGGGCGACGGTATGGCGATGGCTTACTTTGCAGGTGCCGAGATGGCCGATATGGAATTTGTCCAGTTTCATCCCACCGCACTCAATATCCCGAACGCTCCGAGATTTCTGCTCAGCGAAGCGATGCGTGGTGAGGGCGGCATTCTCCGAAACAAGTTTGGCGAGCGTTTTATGCCGAATTACGATGATCGGGCGGAACTAGCTCCCCGCGACATCGTGTCGCGGTCGATCGTGGCCGAGATGCGTCGGACCGGAACGCGAAACGTACTATTGGACATGACGGCACTGGACGGCGGCTTTCTGAGGCATCGCTTTCCAAAGATCTACGAAACTTGTCGACTATATGGGCTGGACATTTCCAATGACCCGCTTCCCGTTTCACCGGCATCGCACTACTGTATGGGCGGGATAAGGACCGACCTTTGGGGCAGAAGCACCGTTCCCGGCCTTTACGCCGCCGGCGAGGTCACTTGCACCGGCGTTCATGGTGCTAACCGTTTAGCGTCAAACTCACTACTCGAGGGGCTTGTCTTCGGCGCCCGTGCCGGACGAGCGGCCGTCGAGGATTCCGCATCGCTCAAAGGCCCGTTTCTTCCACGCGACCTTTCGAGCGACGCTCCACCGTCTGACCAAACCGCGGCATTATCGACCGCAGTTAGAAAGCGTATCAAACGCGTAATGTGGGAACGGGTAGGAATTCTGCGTGACCGCGCATCACTTGAACGGGCACTCAAGGAGTTTGCACAGATCTCGTCGGGTAACCTTAGCACTTCTTCGCGTAACTTTGTGACCCTTGCGACTCTGGTGGCAACCGCGGCACTCTGGCGCGAAGAGTCACGTGGGGGGCATTATCGAACCGATTTTCCCGACCAGCACGACGAATGGCGGCACCATTCGATCCAGGTGATCGGCAAGCCCATCGGAACTGCCGAAAAGATGGACTTTGACATATCATCGCGTGTGTAATTAAAATCGAGCAAATCTAAATTTCTCCGGCATCGGTCAATAAATGCAAAATACGGCTACCACCCTCAATCTGGCGTCGATAGTATCGCACCACGCGCGGCTCGCACCGCAAAAAGAGGCGATCGTCTGGGGCGACGTTCGCCTTACTTACGGTGAGATCGATCGACTGTCTAACCGCGTGGCGAATGCTTTGGTTGAAATGGGCATCGGACATGGTGACAAGGTCGCTCTCTGCTGCCCGAATCTCCCGTTTTTTCCGATAGTTTATTACGGCATTATGAAGGCCGGCGCCGCGGTGGTGCCGTTGAATGTTCTCTTCAAGCCGCGAGAGATCGCTTATCACCTGACAGACTCGGACGCCAGGGCCGTTTTCGTATTTGAAGGCACCGACGAACTTCCGCTCGCGGCCACGGTCAAGGAAGGTTTCGATCAAGTCCCGACGTGCGAAAAACTGATCGTAATGACCGGAGATCTGATGGGGAAAAGCCCCATTGACGGCCACGAGACGCTAACTCAGATCACATTCGATAAATCGGAGCATTTCGACATCTATCCGACACGCCCTGATGACACTTGCGCGATCCTCTACACATCAGGAACCACCGGACAGCCTAAAGGAGCGGAACTCACACATTTGAATTTGTATTCTAATGTGACCACCACCTTTCTCATCCATTTGCCGATGCTTGATTTTACCGACGGCATACAGAAGACCTGTCTGATCACGCTTCCGCTTTTTCACACGACCGGCCAGACCGTGCAGATGAATACGCAGATATATGCCGGCCACCGGGTTGTCCTGCTGCCGAGGTTTGAACCGCAAGCGACGCTCGACGCAATGGTGGCAGAGGGTGTCAATTTCTGGGTCGGCGTTCCGACGATGTACTGGGCACTGCTCCGCCACGTCGACGAGACAGGCTACGACATCAGTCGGGTACGCGAGACAATGAAAGTGTGTTCATCGGGCGGGGCACCAATGCCGGTCGAGGTCATGAAGGAGTTTCAGGAGAGATTTGGCGTCCGGGTCATGGAGGGGTACGGACTGTCGGAGACATCACCGCTCGCCTGTTTTAATCACTTTGAAAGGCCATCGAAACCCGGCAAGGTGGGGCAACAGATCTTCGGCGTTGACGTCAGATGCGTGGACGATGATGATAACGAGGTCCCACGCGGCCAACGCGGCGAAGTCGTCATTCGCGGAACAAATGTGATGAAGGGCTATTACAAACGCCCTGAGGCTACCGCCGAGGCATTTCGTAACGGTTGGTTCCACACGGGCGACATCGGGATAATGGATGACGAGGATTATCTCGCCATCGTTGACCGCAAAAAGGACATGATACTTCGCGGTGGTTACAATATCTATCCGCGTGAACTGGAAGAGGTGATCATCACTCATCCGCTCGTGTCGCTTTGTGCGGTGATCGGCGTTCCCGACGAGAGGCTCGGAGAGGAGGTGAAGGCTTTTGTCGTGCTCAAGCCGGGCTGCGAGATGACGGCCGACGAATTTACCGATTGGTGCAAACAGCAGTTTGCCGCCAACAAATATCCTCGGCACGTCGAATTTCGCCAATCGCTTCCGATCGGCGGGACGGGCAAAATATTCAAGCGTGCCCTGAAAGAAGGATCCGCCTGATCCGTCAATTGCTTTCGCGGCCGCGATGGGTAAGACTTGTTGCTTATGGTTCATTTTAAGGCCGTTTTAGTCCTCACTTCCATTGCTTTGTTTATTGCTGCGTGTTCCGGGACAAAACAGGAAGGCTTCGTCATCGCCGACAGCAAATCATATGAGGCGTCGCTATTTCGTCAGCAATGCGCCGTCTGTCACGGCCCGGAGGGCAATGGCAAGACGGTCGACGGCAAGATCGTCCCGAGCCTTCGCGTTGGTGATTTCAAATTTAGATCCGAAGCCGAGATCTACAACCAGATAGCCAATGGCGGCAATGGGATGACGCCCTTTCGAGACCAGCTTACCGAACGCGAGATCCGATTGTTGACCGACCTGATCCACAATCGCCTCCGAGCGAAAAAGGAGTAATATGGTCCGTTCACCCGTCTCTGTTTCGCATTTTTTCACGCTCCTCGTGTGATACTGGCCGATCTGCGAGTAGAATATTCACTATGAGAATTCTGATAACAGGCGCAACGGGCCTTCTCGGGCAGGCTTTGACCAAGTCGCTCGCTGAAAATGGCCACGAAATTGTAAAGGCCTCGAGAAAGGACCCGATCGACGACCTTCACGTGAAGTGGAGCGTCGAGGGCGGCTTTGCTGACCCTGAAAAGCTTGAGGGGATCGACGTTGTGGTTCATCTCGCCGGAGAGAACGTCAGCGGGCTTCGCTGGACCGATGAAAAGAAGAAAGCGATCCGGGACAGCCGAATATTGGGCACGCGAAACGTAGTTGACGCGATATCAAAACTCAAGGATAAGCCGAAAACATTCATCGCGTCGTCGGCGATCGGGTTCTATGGCGAACGCGGCGATGAAGAACTGACCGAAACATCGCCGGCCGGCGACAATTTCCTTGCGGGCGTTTGCAAGGAATGGGAAGTCGAATCACGCCGTGCCGAGGACGCAGGGATCCGAACAGTGCTTCTCAGAACGGGCATCGTCCTGTCAAAGGACGGCGGGGCGCTATCCACGATGCTTTTGCCGTTCAAGATGGGTGTTGGCGGCGTGGTTGGCAGCGGTAAGCAGTGGATGAGTTGGATCTCACTCGATGATGAGGTCGCGGTCATCAACTATTGCATTGAGAACGAGAATATCCGCGGAGCCGTCAATGCCGTCGCCCCAAATCCGGCGACCAACGCCGAATTCACCAAAACGCTCGGAGAAGTTCTTTACCGCCCTACATTTCTGCCGCTGCCGGAGTTTGCGGTCAGCATGATCTTTGGCGAAATGGGCGATGCGTTGCTGCTGGCTAGCACAAAGGTGTTGCCGAAACGACTGCTCGATGCTGGTTTTGAGTTTAAGTTCCCAAACCTGAAAGAAGCTGTCGAGAACGCAGTGAAATAAGAGACCTTTGCCGCATATCGACGCAAAAGCTCGCCGATAACGTAGCGAGATCTGATCAATTTTGAATATTCCCTGCGGTCAACTGCGGCTAATTTTACCTCATAATTATCGGTCTCGACGGCGCACAATCTGCCTCAAACGGCGCGATCTGCAGGTTGAGCAAATACTCGCCGTCCGGGACCTCCGCCGGAACATAGATCAACTCAGTTATCGTCGAGTTCACCCTCGCCGCTTCGCGGATCTCGCGGCTCGCGGGCGCGATATTCCAAAAGATGCGGTGGCAAATGAGTTTTCCGTCATCCAGAAGCCTATCGATGGACGGCAGATCGACCAATAGATGGTTGAAACCGCATTCAACGATATATTCCATCGCCTCGGCCGCAAAATACGGCGGAATATTGTTAGCATCGTAAGTCCGCGTCAGCTTGCCGTCGTCGTTCGGCAGTGTCCGCACGATCAGTGCCTTCGAGGTGCTGACGCTCTTATCCGCAAACGCCGGTTCCTCGGGCTTGACGACCGCCTGTAGTGACGCAGCCGTTATCAACATGTCGTCGTCCATTTTCACCGGCTCGACCGACACCATCACGGCCGGGATAATTACATCATTCAGACAATCCCGCACAGATATTCGCTCATCCGTGATATGGCCGACACACTCGGTGTGCGTACCGTTGCAGTGAGGTATAAAAGTGTAGCGATCGAAATTGACGCTCGAACCATCGCGAGTATCTCCCAGTGCCGACGCTGTCGCAGCATCTACGCCGAACGCATTCGGTTGCGGCCCGTCAAACCTGAGCGGGATCGAGATGTCTATCTGGCTGCCCACGTCAAATTTCCGCGCCTGCCCGTCTGTGTCGAGAATAATTGTCATTTTCCAGCCTGTTTGATGACCAGCAGCAGCCCTTTATTCCTGACGACGCGAATCTTATCGTCAGGCTTAAAACTGGCGGCCGACTGAAATCCGGCTATTTCCGGCGCCGTTATCGTTGCCCGGGATGCGTCGATCCCGAGCCCCCGCCAATCGATCTCGAGTTGAACATCGGTGTCACTTTCAGCCCAGCTAGCGATCGAAACCAGTGCGGAGCCTTTCTTCCAATAGACGGTCGAAAGCACCTTGGGGTCATTGGTCCGGACCATGCAGTTCGGCGACCAGTAACCGTACATCTGGGTCCCTTTCATTCCGAAATCATCCCACGCCTTCCACAAGGGCCGCGGGTCGGCGTTGTCCGACCACGGCATACGGTTGGTCATGCCGTAGATCATGCCGCGCCAAGGGTTACCGCCCTTTTCGAGCATCTCGCCCATCAGTCCGAACGGTATACCCGAAACCTCAGTAAGGAAAAAGTCAGGCGAGTTGTTCTCGTAATCGAAATATTCGCCGAACCAAAGCCGGTTCAGATAAGGGAAATGCTCCAAATAGAGCATCGCTGAATTGTTAAAACCATCGTTCTTGTTGAACTGATTTGCCGAGTGCAGATCGACGATGCCCGGATGGCCGCCGGCGGTCAGCACGCGCTTAACACGCTTCATCGTTACGCGGTCAAAAGCGACGTCGTCGAGGTAGATACCGTCGATGCCGACGTTCTGCGTTAGCCAGTTCATTCCCTCGACGTAATAGTTGTGCCAACGGCTGACACCGCTGTTGACGATCGCCGCGTCCTTCAATTCGGGCACGAACCACGCCGCGATATAGTCGTCGCCGACGTGTTCCTGCAGCCACGAAAATCCTCCGCCTTTTCCCGCAGAGAATATCTCGTGCCCGAGACTCCGCAGTGCCGGCAGCTCGTACGCTCGATTGGAAAGTTCGCGTACCGTGTTGTAGATCTTGACCTTTAGCCCTTTGGTGTGAGCTTCATCGATATACGCCTTCATCTCTTTGTGGGCAATGAACGGGTAATTGATATACGGGTTAATCGCGTTGGCATGATGAATATTGACGACCGTCGAACCCGTCTTTTTGATGTCATCGACGGGCGTGTATTTGTGATAGAAACGGTTCGCCCACTGCCAGTCGGTGTCGATCGTGTGAAACGGCGTGATCAAAAGGTTGAAGTTGTAGTACAGAACATCGCCTTTTTTCATCGTCCGCGGCCCACTGTAATTCTTCACGACAGTCCCGGTTTCCGAACTGCCGTCTATATCGATGCCGCCCTTTCCCCCGTTGCCCCACGACGACGGCAGAAGCAGCGGTTTCTGCAAATAAAAATTCGTATTCAGCGGCCTGACATATTTCTCGTCGCGTAGCGAGAACTGCATTCCCGCATTAACGCCGCCGAGCCACGCACCGTCCTGATTCCTTGTCGCGACGTCCCATTTCCATTTAAGGAAAGACGGCGTAGCACGGCCCTTTTCGCCGAGGCCCATCATATACTTAGCTGCGTTTTTCGAATATGGGATCGAGAGGTTGATGTCGTCGAGGCGTACGTCCTCGAGGGCGGTGATCTTGACTGTATATGCGATGAAACCGTCGAACTCCATCGAGCCCTCAGTATCCATCATAACTGTCGAATATTTGGTAGGGGCCCGCCAGCTTACCGTACCGGGCGTCTTTTCCGTAAATACGACGCCCTTCGGCATCGGTGCAATCGCAGATCCACGCACGTCCGTGATCGACATCGACATCGGCCGCTCTAACACCTGATTGTAACCGCTCATCGACGTCATCTCGGGGCTGAAGCGCGTCGCGATCGAACCCGGCAAACCGTCATTACTGAGCACCAGGCTTCGCCCGAGGATGCTGATCTCATTGCCCTTGACGACGATCGGCGTGTATGGCGGAATGACCGTATTCTCTTGTGCAAGTGTCGAGTTAAGCCATTTGAGCCGTGTCATTTTCTCCGGCTCATTCGCCCCGCCCGCGACGGCAATTTCATTACTCACGCTGAAAACGAGTACAACGGTCTGGGCTGCGGCATCGTCGGCGATAATTTTAGCTGTTCCCTTATAGATGCCGGACCGGGCCCCAACGGGCACGTCGATACCGCACCACATCGCCTGGACCTTGCCCTGCGGCACCGAGACTGCCTTTGTGAATGGCTTGGCGTCGTAACCGATACCTGATGTATTGATGCAGGTTGCGGCGGCGGCCGGTATCACCGCTCCGTTGGCGGCTTTTAGATCAGTAAAACTGACGCGTACATTTTCAACCGCCTTGACCGCATAAATACCGAACTGGAACGCATAAAACTCGCCGCGGCGAGCCTCGCCCGAAAACGATGTCCGCGGACCGCTTTCGATCCAACGCTGCGGCAGGTCGTTGGTCATCCGTATCGGGAACATCCTGTCTTCCGGAAAGACCAGAAAATCTCTTGCCCCGTTCGCTTTGACCAACGCGTCCGTCTCACCGGCGGTGGCTATAACCTCCATTGGGTAGAAAGAATTGAATGCATCGATCGACTCGATGGCAACGACCTTGGCGAAAGCAACTTCCGTACCGACCAAGACCGAATGTTCGCCTGAGCCGTCAGCCGGTTTCGGGTAATAGTCTTTTGGGTAGTTCGCACTCCCGGATTTTACGTACGGCAGGTAATAGACGTAATAAACGCCCGGGCCGGCCATCGGCTCAAAATAGACCTCGCCAAATTCGCGATTTATCGCACCGAATGACGTGGTCGTCACACGACGTCCCCCGGCTGTCGTAACGATTATCGATTTCTCGGCCGGATTAAGGTCGCGGCGGCGCCATTCGATACGGGCATATGCGGTTTTTTCGGCATTCTCGACCATCACGACCGCCCGAATATTGCCGAACATGTCGCCATTCCACGGAGCAGATGCAACAGTAAAATTGACGGCCTGTGACGACGCGGCGGGCGGGAATACTGATATCGCCAGAAGGATACCAAAAACTGCAACCAATGAACCGTACTTCATTACGAAAGTCTCCTGACAAGAGCGAGCACTGACTCGAGATCGATGTCGGCGACACTCTCCACCTCCGAGCAGATCTGCATCAACAGGCGGTCCTGAGCGTTTCCCTTCTCTTTTGCGATGGCGTAAGGCAGGTCCTCGCGAAAGGTGACCATCGAGTATTTCGAAAAATAGTCCGCGTACGACTGTTCGAGTTTAGTCTCGAGTTCGCGCTTTCGCAAAAAAACCGGGTCGGCGACGGCGTCTCGCATCTCGTAGAAATTTTCCTCGGCCATATCGGCGATCGCATCGGTGTTGGCCTTTCGAAGTTCTCCGTACTCGTTGTAAACGGCCTCCCAGTCCGAGCCGTGACGCTCGATCAAAGCGTCAAGCACGCGGACGTCCTCGAAAGCGCAATTCATGCCCTGCCCGTAGAACGGCACGACCGCATGGGCCGAATCGCCGAGCAACAATGCCTTGCCGCCTGCGTTCCACGGAAAGCACTTGACCGTACCAAGATTGCCGACCGGATTATGCAGATAATCCTCGATGAGCGTCGGCATCAACGGTATCGCATCGGGAAAATTGGCCTCAAAGAAATCCATCGCCGATCCGCGGCTGATCTCGTCAAAACTGTTGTCACCCTTGTGAGCAAAAAACAACGTACACGTAAAGCTGCCGTCGAAGTTCGGCAGGGCGATCATCATGAACTTATGCCGCGGCCAGATGTGCAGTGCGTTTCTCTCCATCTGAAACTCACCGCCGGCTCCGGGCGGAATGTGCAGTTCCTTGTATCCGTGCTCGAGCCACTTTTGCGAAAAATCGAACCGCTCTACGCCGCCGTTTATCATCGCGTGGCGCACCGCCGAGCCCGCACCATCGGTCGCGATCACCGTGTCAGCAGAGACGCTGTTGCCGCTTGAGAACGCCGCGACGCCGGTCTTGCAGTCAAACTCGGTGCACCGTTCGTTGAAATGGAAAGTAACGTTTCTGTACTTGTCCGCCTCGTTCATCAGCGCGATGTTGAGGCCCGCACGCGAGACCGAGTTGATGTATTCGCCCTGCCGGCCAGAATACGGCATCAGCTTGGTCTCGCCCGCGACCGAGTGGATCATCCGCCCATACATCGGGACGGCCTCAGCGAGCATATATTCGTCCATCCCGACCTCACGTAGTGCGGCGATGCCGCGGTCCGAAAGGGCCAGATTGATCGAGCGACCGGCGGCAACATCGTGCAGACGCATATCATCGCGGGCCTCATATACATCGACGGTGATCCCGCGTTTCGCGAGATAGATCGAGAGCAGCGACCCGGCGAGGCCCGCACCAATTATGATAACGTGAGGCATAGACAAGTTTAGTTCCCTGCAAAAAGGATACAGCGAACACGATGGCGTATCCAACCCTAAAGTTTCTCGATCCGAACGGCTGTGACCTTAAATTCAGGAGCCTGTGTAAAGCGGTCCCGCGTCGGTCCCGTGGCGTAGTTCAGAAAAACTGCCGGATCGTGGAACGAAGCAAAAAGCTCGCCGGGCTTTACCTTGTCGGTGACCTCGACCGGCAAGACGGCCTCGCCGTGGCCGCTCTTTAGCCGAACGGTTTCGCCGTCCGCGATCGCCAATCGGGCCGAGTCGGTCTTAGATATCTGGAGCAGATCCGTTGGCCGCAGTTCGCGGTTCGGGGTCCGCATCGTCATCGTACCGGCGTTAAACTGCTCAAGCACGCGTCCCGTTGTCAGCATGAACGGATATTCGTCGGACACGACCTCTTTCGTCGGCCTGTATTTGATCCGCCGCAGTGCAGCCGTGACACCATTCGAAAACGACTCGCCGTGCAGGATCTCGGTTCCCGGATGATCGACGTCGGGACATGGCCATTGGATCCCGGCCTTTTCGATACGATCGTAGGTGATGCCGTATCCCGGAGGCCAAACCGCACGTATCTCGTTCCAGACCTCTTCGGCGGTCGTAAACGCGAAATCGTCCGCGTGTCCCATGGCCACCGCAAGATCGCAGATTATCTCGAGATCCGATCGCGAATTTCCGCGCGGGCTGACCGCCGTCCGTATCCGCTGAATGCGGCGCTCACCGTTCATGAATGTCCCGTTCTTTTCAAACGATGTCGTCGCAGGAAAAAAGACATGGCCGAACCTCTTGGCGGTCTCATTCATAAAGAAATCCTGAATGATGACCAGGTCCATATTCGCGAACGCCTTTTCGGTTTCGTGGGTGTTGGCATTTGATAGCAGGACGTCGTAGCCGATCGTCCACAGAGCTTTGAGTTTGCCGTCGCGGGCGGCGTCGATCATCTGCAGTTGATTCAGCCCGGCCGCGGTCGGTACAGGCACTTTCCAGATGCTTTCGAATAGTTCCCGGCCGGCGTCGATCGTCACCGAACCGGTCAAGATCCCGGGGTCGCAGCCCATATGCGCTGAGCCCTGGACATTGTTCTGCCCCCGAAGCGGGTTGACGCCGGCACCCGGTTTGCCGATATTTCCGGTCAAAAGAGCGAGATTGACGATCGACATGACGCCCTCGGTCCCCTGATAATGCTCGGTCATTCCCAGGCCATGCATCGCCATCGACGGCGTGTTCGTCGCGTAGATGCGTGCCGCCTTGCGGATCAGTTCAGCGTCCACGCCGCATCTTTCAGCGACGGCCTCGGGCGAATATTCGGCGACGAACGCTTTGAATTGCTCGTATTCCTCGACGCGCTTTTCAATAAACTCGGCATTTACGAGGCCCTCGTCGATGATCGCATGTGCCAGAGCGTTGAACATTAGAATGTTCGTCCCCGGCCGGAGTTGCAGGTGCACATCGGCGTACTTGGTCAGCTCGGTCTTTCGCGGATCGACCACGATCAGCTTCGGGCCGTTCTTTAGTACGGCCTGCTTGACGCGGGCACCCGGTATCGGATGATTTTCGGTCGGGTTCGCACCGCAGAGAATGATAGTTTTCGCCCTTTCGATATCGTCGAACGAGTTTGTCATCGCCCCCGTTCCGATCATCATCTTCATCGCCGCGGCAGACGGCGTATGGCAGACGCGTGCACAGCAATCGACATTGTTAGTGCCCAAGACGACACGCGTGAATTTTTGTGCGAGATAATTTTCCTCATTCGTCGCCCGTGCCGATCCGAGCACAGCTATGCTCTCTTTGCCAAACTCGCTATTGATGGCCTTTAACTTAGCGGCGGCGAATGCTATCGCCTCTTCCCACGAAACGACCAGCCAGCCGTCGTTCTCGCGTATCATCGGCTCGGTGACGCGGTCGTCGGCATCGATAAAATCGAAGGCGTAGCGACCCTTTACACATAGATGTCCCGAATTGACCGGCGCCTCCATTACGGGCCGGACCTGGACGACCTTATCGTCGCGGGTGCCGACGTTCATCTCGCAGCCAGTGCCGCAGTACGGACACGTCGTCTTGGTCCACGCCGTCGGGTAACCGCGTTCGATCACTGACTTGTCCTCAAGCGCACCGGTCGGGCAAGCGTCGGAACAGGCTCCGCATGAGACACATGTGCTGTCGCCAAACGCTCCGAACGAGTCAGGCATCACCTTTGATTCCTCACCGCGCCCGAGCACGTGCCAGACGAATTGTCCCTGCACATCAGCACATATACGGACGCAGGCGTAACAGTTGATGCACCGCGACATATCGACATTGATATACGTGTGCGAGGGGTCGGCCGCGATCGAGCGGTCGCCGTGGAAATCGTTCGCCGTCAATCCGTACTGGCTCGCCAACAAGTGGAAGGGTTTGTCAGGATATGCCTTGAAAGCTTCCGCCGGATAGTTGCCCGCCAGCATACGCAGATTCCATTTGCGCGCGTCCTCGACAGGTGCGCTGTGGGTATCGATCTCCATTCCGTCGGCAAGCGCCGTCGTGCAAGAAACTGCTTCGTGAGCCCTGCCCTTGATCTCGACCAGACACATCCTGCAGGCTCCAACCGGCTTGAGCCGATCATCATTGCAAAGCGTTGGTATCTCGAACCCCAACGACCGGGCGGCCGCCAGAACCGTTATTCCGTCATCAAATGCCGCTTGTATCCCGTTGATCGTTGCACGGATCATAGACTTTTCCCTTCTTACCGTTTCAGATCCGCAATTGTCGGTTCAATTTAATACCGAACTAAGGATCTGAACGAACTTCTGAATATCGCCAAAACTATTGTAGAGCGGAACCGGAGCGACCCTGATAACATCGGGTTCACGCCAATCAGCAACAACGCCGCGTTCCGAGATCGCCGTAAAAATGCTCTTGTCAGCGTTCTTGACCCGGATCGACAATTGACAGCCACGCAGGTGCGGATCCGCCGGGGTGATCACCGAGATCCGATCGTCAGCGATCGCCCATAGATTCTGCTCGAGATAAGCTGTCAGCCTGACGGACCGCTCACGGAGAGCTGCCATTCCGGCCTCTGCAAATATTTCAAGTGACGCCCGCAATGACGCCATCTGCAAGATCGGCGGATTGGAGATCTGCCAACCCTCGGCTCCGGCGATCGGGCTGAATGTCGGCCCCATTAGAAATCGTGTTGCCTTGTCATGTCCCCACCACCCTGCCAATCGAGGTCTATCAGCGCAATCCGCGTGCCGTTCATGCACAAACGCCCCGCCGACCGCTCCCGGGCCGCCATTAAGATATTTGTACGAACACCAGACAGCGAGATCCACGCCCCAATCGTGCAGTTTTAACTCAAGATTGCCCGCCGCATGTGCGAGATCAAAGCCGGCGAGGGCTCCCGCAGCGTGTGCCGCAGCGGTAATTTCCCGCATTTCAAACGCCTGACCTGTGTAATAATTCACACCGCCGAAAAGGACCATGGCCAGTGAGTCACCCTCGTGCTCGATCGCAGCGATAATGTCCTCGGTCCTGAGCGTTGTCTCACCGTCGCGCGGCTCAAGTTCGATCAGATCCATTTCCGGATCAAGCCCGTGGAGTTTGATCTGCGCTTCGATCGCATATCGATCCGACGGAAATGCACCCTTTTCGATCATGACCTTCCGACGCTCGCCGGCGGGACGGTAAAATGAGATCAGCAGCAAATGGAGGTTAACTGTCAACGAGTTCATCACGACCGTTTCGATCGGAAGGGCCCCGACGACTTCGGCCATTTGAGCGGTAAGAAATTCGTGATAGGGCATCCAGGGGTGTTTGGCATGGATATGCCCTTCGACCCCAAGCGTTTCCCAGTCCTTAAGTTCTTGCTCTATGTATTCGCGAACCCGGCGGGGTTGCAGGCCTAATGAATTACCCGTGAAATAAACGACGTCTTCGCCCGACTCACGTTTGGGGATAAAGAATTGATCTCTAAATCGTGATAGCGGATCGGATGCATCCAATACGGCGGCGTCCGCCGACTCGGTCCATTCTTTCATGTTTTCCATTATGTCGAATTTAATTGAATCGCCTTAATTAGGAAAGCCGCTAACGCTCGGCGCCGGCCTGCAGCCGATCATTCTCCATCACCGTCCCCGGCTATTGGACAAATCCGGCGATCTCACTCAAAACCCTTTCCGGCATCTCCTCTTGAGGCACGTGCCCGCACTTCTCAAAAACGACCAGTTTCGAGCCGCTTATAAGTTCGTTCAGTTTTCGCCCGGCTTCAAGCGGGATCAACTCATCTTCGGATCCCCAGATTATCAGTGTGGGAGCCTTGATGCCCGGGATCCTGTCCTCGACCGGAAAAAGCTCGAACTGCTCACGGGCGCGTGTCGCCGAAAGCTGCCCGCCCCGCGTCCTTAAAGGGTGATAATAAGCACTTACCCTTTCATCGGTGATCTTGGAGTCATCAAAAAAGCTCTTTTCAAGTCCGCTTCGCACCAATTTGTCCGACGTTAAGGCCAAGGCAGTGAGCAGACGTCCGATCACCGGCATCTGCAAATACCAAGGCGCCAGACTGGATCGGCCTTGCACTTTGACGCCCGCACTGTCTATTAAGACCAGGCCAAGAACCTTTTCGGGGTGGGCCACCGCGACGTTCAGGGCAGTCTCGCCGCCCATCGAATTTCCAACAAGCCAAGCTCGCTGGATATTGAGCTTCTCTAACAGACCGGCGACGACCTCGCCCTGAGCACGGCGTGAATAGTCGCCGTCAGGCTTGTCCGAAAACCCAAACCCCTTTAGATCGACGGCGATCACGCGGAAACGCTTGGCAAGCTCATCGAATTGGTCCTTCCATGTGTACGTTGACGATGTATAACCGTGTATCAGAACGATCGGCGTACCTTCGCCCTTGTCTAAATAATGAACCCGAAGACCGCCAAGATCGGCAAACTTGCTGAATTGCGAGTGCGGGATCGAAGCCTTCATCTCGTCAAATACGACATCTGCCGGCCGCGTGAACCAAAAGACCGCCAAAGCGGCGATGGCGGCCAGTATCAGCACGCCGCTGATCTTAAATACTTTCTTAAGCATATATTTGAACTACCGCCCGACACCCTCGACGAGAAGGGTCTCCGCCGCTGCGGCCTCCTCCGGCGTATTGAGATTTATGAAGAACCTTTCGGAATCAGGCAAATGAGCGATATCAGCAAAATCGACCCAAATTGTCTCGATCCCTGCAAGCATACTACGCAAACTCAGGTCCATTCCGGTCAAGGCGATACGACACGCCTCGATGCCGGGGCCGACACGGTAGAGTCCACAGAGCGGCTGAGCCGTTCCGGAAATATCGCGTGGGATCACAGCGTCGCTGCCCCCAAATCGACGCTCCGCCAACGATTGAAACAGCCCGGCGGTAATGAACGGCATATCGCAGGCGGCAACAGCGATCCAATCGGTGGTTGCGTGTGTCAACGCGGAATAAAGCCCCGCCAATGAACTGCGTTCGCTCCCCTCGTCGGCAACGTCCGGAAAGCGTTTCAAACCGGCAATTTCACCTTCACCACCGGCCACATAGATATCGTCCGCGATACCCGAAAGCGCATTGGAAATTCGTTTGATCACACCAACGCCGCCGAGGGTCAGTGAAGCCTTATCAAATCCCATTCGGCTTGATCTACCGCCCGCGAGAATAAATGCATCCATCTCTTTGTTCATTCTATCGGGGAATCGGTCGAACTTGCGAAACTTTTTTCTTCCGTATGATCTAAATCATATTTTTTCGCGATCAAATAGACAAACATTGCCCTGTTACAAATATTTTTCGGAGGTAACATGCAAAATATTACAACACGTACCATTCGCGAGATCGCCATCGAATCCCCTGCCACGACCAGGATCTTCGAGTCACATCACATTGACTATTGCTGCGGCGGCAGAGTTAATTTTATGGATGCTTGTCGAAAGGCGGGCGTCGATGCCGACATCGTAAAGCGGGATCTTGAGGCAGTACTGGTCGACAAGTCGAGCGTCGAACCGGACTTTTCTGCAAGGACGCTTTCAGAGTTGATCGACCATATTCTCGATTCCCATCACAGATTTACCTATGATGAACTGGACCGTTTACAGCCGCTGATGGACAAGGTCAACAAGGTACACGGCGATGTCCATCCGGAACTTGCCAAAATGTCAGATCTGCTCGACGCAATGCACAGCGACCTGCTGCCGCACATGTACAAAGAGGAGCAAATATTGTTTCCGTATATCAAGGACCTCGAGTACGCCAAACTCAACGGCCTGACACCTCGCTTCCCGCCATTCGGGACCGTTCAGCACCCGATCAGGATGATGATGGGCGAGCATGACGCAGTTGGTGACATGTTAAAAGAGATGCGGGCCGTATCCGGCGGCTTTGCCGTGCCGGTCGGTGCGTGCCCAAGCTACCAGGGATTGCTGACCCGGCTTGAAGAGCTTGAACGCGATCTGCATCAGCATATCCATCTGGAAAATAACGTCCTGTTCCCAAGGGCGGCCGTGTTGGAGGCGGAGGCCTTTGGATCTCATTGAGATGCTATTATTCTTGAAGTATGCCCGACAGTTCGACGTTCCGCCCACAAATTAAGATCGATCGCAGACAGATCGCGTTGCCGTCCGAACATGGATCCTGGGGCTTTTTATTCGAGCCGATCGTCGCATCGCTGGCGATCGGCTTTTCGCTGCCCGGAGCGATGATCGCCGTGATGACGATCGGCGGTTTTCTTGCCCGCCAGCCGCTAAAGGTCTTGATCAT
Source organism: Pyrinomonadaceae bacterium (assembly GCA_019694345.1). Lineage (GTDB taxonomy): Bacteria > Acidobacteriota > Blastocatellia > Pyrinomonadales > Pyrinomonadaceae > OLB17. The sequence goes on from JAIBCA010000010.1 coordinate 52,313, forward strand.
CGACCGCACCGGGCAACGAAATGCGGAGCGGGCTCGCGTCGCCGCCGCCTTTATTGCGGTATATGTTTCGATCGCTTTATTTGGATTTTCCTGGGCGATCTATCTTGGCGGGCTGCTCCCGTTCGTCCCGTTTCTCTCTGTCCTGCCGCTGGCTTGCATTCAGATATATTTCGACGGCTCACGAAAAAGCCGAGGGTTGCTTCCGGAAATTTTTGGGGCGATCACGATCTCTTCGTCGTCTGCGGCGATCTTGTTGGCAGCGGGATCCGGTTGGCCGCCGGCACTTTCGCTCTGGGCGGTCATGATCTCAAGATTGATCCCGTCGATAATATATGTTCGAAATCGCCTCAAACTGGAAAAGGGGAAAAGCTTTTCATTCCTCGCGGTGGTACTGACCAATTCCGCCGCGGTCATCATTACTGCCGTATTGGCGTATAATGGTGTCGCGTCGGCGCTAGTGCCCGTGATGATGGTTCTGCTACTGGCAAGGGCCATCGCCGGATTATCACCAAACCGCAGAAAGCTTAAGGCGATGAAGATCGGAATTCTTGAGGTGGTTTACGGCACGCTCACGGTTGCCGCGATCATTGCCGGACACTATGCGGCGATATGAATCGAGCATTGATCTGAACGGCCGACACATTTCTTGTTCTTGTTATGCACAACGTTGACATTGACCTCGTCGAGATGTCGCTAGACGTCATCAAATTTGCGATCGGCCGAATTTCCGACACCGATCCGCAACTCGGGTTTCCTAAAACAGCCGCCGAACTCAAATCACTGGTCGGCGAAACGATCACACCGGCCGGGATCGGCGGCGAGAAGGCGTTCGAACTTTTTCGTGAGGTGCTCATCAAAGCCAGTATTCCGATCGACCATCCGCGACACTTGGCTTTTGTCCCCGCATCGCCGACCCGCTCAGCGGTGCTGTTCGATCTGGTGACGTCGGCTGCAAGTGTCCACGGTGCTTTTTGGCTTGAGGGGGCAGGCTGCATTTTTGCCGAGAACCAGGCAATGGAGTGGCTTGTATCGCTGACCGGAATGCCGCCGCCGGCTTTCGGCGTGTTCACGAGCGGCGGAACCGAGGCAAATCTCTCGGCCATGGTCGCGGCTCGCGAGTATTGGCGGAGCGTTGATCCGGCCAAGGCGAATTCACGAGGCATCGTAATTACTTCAAACGGGGCACATTCTTCGATCAAGGCGATGGCAAAGGTGATCGACGCCGACGTTTTGATGATCGAAACCGACGATCGGCTCGATGGTGAACTGCTCGATGCCGCGATCGGTAAGATGTCCCCTGCTGACCGTGGACGGATCTTTGCCGTTATTGCCACGGCCGGGACTACCAATTCAGGGATCATCGACGATCTGCAAGGCATAGCGGAGGTCTGCAGTAAGCACAAGCTTTGGTTTCACGTCGATGCGGCGTACGGCGGAGCCGCAATGGCCGTAAGGTCCGTCCGGCCGCTATTTAACGGCATCGAGCGGGCCGATAGCGTCACGATCGACCCGCATAAATGGCTTTTCTCTCCATATGATTGCGGCGCGGTGCTATATCGCGATCCCGCTCTCGCCAAAAGTGCCCATTCGCAGGAGGGCTCGTATTTGGATATTTTTAGCGACGAAGGCTACCAGGGCTTTAACCCTTCGGACTATCAGATCCAATTGACCCGGCGGGTTCGCGGTTTGCCGCTTTGGTTCTCGCTCGCGATGCACGGTACTGATCGCTACGAAAAGGCGATCAGCCGCGGTATCGAACTCGCTCAGATCGCCGGTCGAATGATCGAGGAGACCGAACACACCGAACTTGTTCGCGAGCCAAATCTCTCGTGCGTGTTATACCGGCGAAAGGGTTGGTCGCCTGAAGATTATCGTGATTGGACATTTCGAAACCACAAGGCCGGATTTGCTCTCGTCGCTCCGACAAAATGGAGGAATCCTAAAGGGGTTGAGACCGTCTCGCGCTTCTGTTTTATCAACCCCGACACGACAGAGCAGGACATTGCCGACATTCTTGAGTCGATGAAGTAACTCCTATTGAAATTTTGCTTTGGCAAGACCGAGCCATTCGAGAGCGGTACCGTGCAGCAATCTTTCTTTTTCCTCCGGCTCGAACGACATCGAATCGATCAGCTTGCCCGGCTCGAGTTCGCCAAGCGGAAACGGATAATCGGTGCCGAGGGCGACCCGGTCAGTACCGGCCATTTCGACCAGATACCGCATCATCGCCGGGTCATGGACGAGTGAATCGAAATAGATCCGTTTCAGGTATTTCCTCGGACCATGCGGGTTGTCGATCGCGCACAGGTCGGGCCGAACGTCGAAACCATGTTCGATCCGTCCGATCGTTGACGGAAACGCGCCACCACCGTGTGCAAAGCAGATCCGCAATGCCGGTAGCCGCTCAAGTGTCCCGGAAAATATCAACGAACAGATCGCACGCGAGACTTCGGCAGGCATTCCCACGAGCCACGGAAGCCAATATTTCTGCATATCGGCCTCGCCGGCCATTTCCCACGGATGGACGAAAACCGCCATCCCAAGTCGCTCGCACGCCTCGAAAAACTCAAAGAATCGAGTTTCGCCCAGGTTAAGTTGATTGACGTTAGTACCGATCTGAACGCCGGCAAGACCGATCGTCTTACAGCGTTCGAGTTCGCGAATCGCCGATTCCGTATCCTGCAACGGTACCGTCCCGAGCCCAATGAACCGCAACGGAAATTCATCTACTATCTCGGCAATGTGATCGTTCAAAAAGACGGCGATCTCTGCAGTGTGCCGAGGCTCGGCCCAATAAGAGAACATCACCGGTACGGTTGACAATACCTGAACGCTAATACCGGCGGTGTCCATCTCGGCTATCCGAGTGCCGGCATCCCAACAGTTCGCCTCGATATCGCGAAACTTCTTCCCGTCATCGCGCACCATATGGGCACAGCACGGCCTATAGTGATCGAGCGAGATAAACCCGCCGTACCCGAATCGGTCTTTCCATGCGGGAATGTTCTGCGGCAGGATATGTGTGTGAACGTCGATCTTGAGCATCTTAGGAAACAACCGCCGGAGGCTCCATTACGGCACCGCACGTCACACACGTCCGAAGCTCCTGGCTCCCGTAGAATTTTTTGAAAACACCTTGAAACTGGGTCGTAATGTCGTCAAGTTGAAAATACTCTTCAAAGAGCTTCTCGTTGCAGTTCTCGCAATACCAAAGCAATCCGTCGAGTTCGCCAGGCTGGCGTTTTCGCTCGATAACGAGCCCAATAGTGTTCTCGCCGCGGATGGGATTGTGCGGAACTCGCGGCGGCAAGAGAAAAATCTCCCCTTCGCGGATCGGGACCTCAACAGCTTTGCCGTCTTCCTGGATCTGTACCGTGATATCGCCCTCAAGCTGGTAAAAGAGTTCCTCGCCTTCGTCCCAATGGTAGTCCTTTCGTGAGTTTGGCCCCCCGACAACCATCACGATAAAATCACCGTCGTCATAAATGCACTGATTTCCGACCGGTGGTTTGAGTAAATGCCGATGCTCATCGATCCATTGCTTAAAATTGAACGGCCTCCTGATCATGGTCGATCTCCCGGTCACTTCAATTGATCTAACTGCTTTTGTAGTGTTACGGCCTTTTCGGCATCCAGCGGACGCAGTTCGTTCAGAGCTTTTTGCGCCATGGCCTTGTTCTTGATCGCCACATATGAAATGCCGAGCCCGTACCATGTGTCGGCTCGCTTATTGTCAAGTTTTATCGCCGTTTCGAACGAAGCTATTGCCAGTGAATATTGCTTGGTTCGGTAATATGCATCTGCCAGATAAGAGTGAGCCGTCGCCCACGTAGGCGAGAGTTCGGTGGCTCGCTTATAGTAGGGGATCGATTCGACATTTCTCGAATTGTTATAATACGCGTTTCCCATCCCCAACTGAGCGTTCTGGTGTGAGGGGTTTGCCTTTATCGCGGCGTCAAACAGGACTATCGCCTCGGGATATCGTTTCAGGTTGACGAGTACGTTGCCCAATTCGACCTTGTAATCGACATCCGCTGGTTTAAGCTCAAGCGCCTTTTTCAGCGACGTCTCAGCTTCAGTGTAACGCTTTTGGATCTGGTAAATGCTCCCCAGTAAGTAATAGGGTTTATCCTGATTCGGATCGGACTGGATAGATCTTTGGAGCCAGATCAGGGCATCATCGTAGCGCTTCAATGAATAGTACGTATTTCCAAGCCAGAAATTCGCCCTGACGTAATCAGCTTTGATGCCGATCGCCTTCTGAAAAGAGCTGATAGCGTCGTCGTAACGTTTTAGGTTGTAATAACACAGACCGAGATTAAAGTGTGCCTGATAATTCTGCGGCGTCTGCTGCACAGCCTTGCCAAACGATATCGCGGCCGCGACGTAGTCTTTGGCCTGAAATTGTTTCAGCCCTTCGTTGAACGGGTCATTCTGAGCGACTGCAACTGCCGCGAAGACCGTGACGATAAGGATCAATGCTCTGAGAAATGTTTTCATAGTATTTGATGATGCTGCAATCGGTCACAAAACCGCAAGTTTTTCAACGGTTCGCCAATTTCGAGCGGTAGACGTGATCCCGAGTTTTCTTTCGAATTGACTTTTCCCAAGCGAACTGTTCGCCACGCCGATCGGCAAGTGAACAAAGACTTCCCTATCGGCCGGAACAAATTTTTCGCCGGGAGATCTGAGCTCCTCGATCCGGATGATCTGGCCGGGAGTCAATGGCTCTTTCAAAAACAAAACGTGGATCTCCTTGTGACTCTCGTATTTACCCTCAAACGGGTTTCGTGCGATCAACTGCGGAAACAGACTTTGCTCCCGAACCATTACCGGCACCGCACGGCCGAAGTTTGCTTCGATCGCATGCTCGATCTGGCCCGTCACTTTCGCCTCCGGATCGTCGCTTCGATCTGATTCGGCAAGGATAACATCAAACGCCAAGTTACCGCTATTGATATACGATGCGACATTTTGAAAACCGAGTCCTTCGAACACGCGGCGAAGTTCCGCCATGTTGATCATCGTATTCCCGCCGACATTTATGCCGCGTAGCAATGCCACATACCTCATACAGATACCACCATTTGAAATCGAGCAAAAGCAAACATCGGCGGCCATTTACACGGCCGCCGACCAAAATTCAGTTTCGACCGATCCAAGGGCTCACCTAGCCGCTGTTCAGGCGTTGGCCATATCGATCACGAACCGGTACCGAACATCTGACCTCACAGTGCGGTCGTATGCCTCTTCGATGCGGTCGGGAGTTATTATCTCGACGTCCGACACGATGTTGTGATCGGCACAGAAATCGAGCATTTCCTGAGTCTCGGGAATGCCTCCGATCAGCGAACCCGCGAGCACCTTGTTACCGCCAATGAGTGAGAATGCATTAAGCATCGCCGGTTCCGTCGGCACCCCGACGATCACCATAACGCCGTTGAGACCGAGCAAACTGAGATAGACGTTGTAATCGTGGTTAGCCGAGATAGTGTCCAGCAAAAAGTCAAAGCTGCCGGCCGCTGCCTTGACCGCCTCTTCGTCGCGAACGTTAACAAATCCCGTTGCACCGAGTTCGCGTGCGTCCGGCTCTTTTGACGGCGACGTGCTCAAAACTGTGACCTCAGCCCCCATCGCGACGGCCAGTTTGACGCCCATGTGGCCGAGTCCGCCAAGCCCGGCAACCGCAACCTTCTTGCCCGGTCCGACACCCCAACGTTTCAGCGGCGAATAGGTCGTAATTCCCGCACACAGTAGAGGAGCGATGCCCGACAGATCGCCTTGGGCCATTACCTTTAGGGCATACTTTTCATCAACGACATACTGCTTTGAATATCCGCCGTAAGTGGGCGTGACCCGATCCATCTCGGTGCTGTTGTAGGTCTGGGCACTTCCCTTGACGCAATACTGTTCGATGCCTCCGGTACATGCCGGGCACTGGCGGCAGCTATCGACAAAGCAGCCGATACCGGCAATGTCGCCAACCGCAAATCTAGTGACTTCACCCCCAACCTGCGACACGCGCCCGACTATCTCGTGACCCGGCACCATCGGGTAAATCGAGGGAACCATCGGCTCCCACTCGGCACGTGCCTGATGAATATCCGAATGACAGATCCCCGCGTAAACGATATCGATGAGAATGTCGTGCGGTCCGACATCTCGGCGCTCGAATGCGAACGGTTTGAATTTGGCTTCTTTATCCTGCGTTGCATAACCCTTTGTCTGTATCACTTTCTATCCCCTTGATCGGTTTATTCTATCGTTGCGATCACTTTTAATTCGATGGCGATCGGTGTCGGAAGTTTGTTGATCTCGACCGTTGTACGGCACGGTTGATTGTCAGCAAAATACTCGGCGTAAATGCGGTTGTACGCCGCAAAATCATTCTTCATGTTGGTCAAAAATACGGTAACGTCCACAATATTTGCCCAAGATGAACCGGCATCCTCAAGAATGTAGCGGACATTTTGAAAGACAGATCGGCACTGCGTTTCGATGTCGTATGAGATTATCTCGCCCGCGTCGTTCAGTTCTACTCCGGGTATTTTCTTCGTGCCCCTTTCGCGGGGGCCGACGCCAGACAAAAATAGCAATTGCCCGACCCGCCTTGCATGCGGATATAACCCGACAGGCTCCGGTGCTTTTCCCGAGATCACAAGTTCATCGCCCATTGACGTAGATTTTACCAGAAGTCGGCCGCAGATCGAATTCTCACCCGATTTGGCTCTGGGTACGCCGAAAGGAATCCGCTTTTCATATCGAACCGAATAGATTATTGTGAAATTCATCGGTTGAACTTATGAGAAGGATTTTCAGCACCACCGTTTTTGCATTTCTGCTCTTTATGTTTAGTGCGGTCTCTGCAGAGGCCGCAGACGAGACGGCCGTATTCGCGGGCGGCTGTTTCTGGGGAGTTGAGGCCGTCTTCGAGCATGTCAAAGGTGTAAAAAGTGTCGTTTCAGGTTATTCGGGCGGGACCAAGGCCACAGCAAATTACGAAATGGTGAGTTCCGGCGAAACGGGCCACGCTGAGGCGGTCAAGATCGTTTTTGACCCGGCGAAAGTGACGTATCAGCAATTGCTGTACGTGTTTTTTGCGGTTGCCCATGATCCGACCCAGTTGAATTACCAAGGCCCGGATCACGGGACGCAGTACCGTTCGGCGATCTTCTACGCCAATGAAGACCAGAAAAACATGGCGAAGGCGTTCATAAAGGCGATCGATTCCTCTAAAGCGCTGTCGGATCCTGTCGTCACCAAACTCGAGCCGCTAAAGGCATTTTACGACGCTGAGGAATATCATCAGGATTACATGAGAAAAAACCCCAACGATCGGTATATCGTCGTGCACGACAAACCAAAGGTCGAGGCTCTCAAGGCTAAATTTCCTGAACTTTACGAAGACAACTAGTTGGAAAGTTGGGTGAGGAACCGTCGAAGACGGCGATCGTCAGACGGCCGGTCGGTTCCCCCACACCCGCTATTTTGATCTTTCCGCCCAAACCTGGACCAGATTGACCAGTGTTTCAGTGGACTTTTCCAGGCCTTTTCGCGAGTTGAACTCCAGCTTGCCGTGAAAATTATGTCCTCCGGTAAAGAGGTTAGGCGTCGGCAGGCCCATCGCCGTCAGGCGCGAACCGTCTGTTCCGCCGCGGATCGGGCGAAGTTCGGCTTTGATCCCCGCCCGTTTTGCCGCCTCGATCGCATAGTCGGTCAACTGAGGAAAATTCTTAAGCGTTTCCTTCATATTCAGATAGCCGAGCGTGCTGGCATACTCGATCTTGGTCTTCGGAAATTGACTCTGGACCGCGGCGACCATTTGCTTTATCGCTTTTTCTTTGGCAGCTACCCCGCTGAGGTCAAAGTCTCGGATCAGTATCTTGACGACCGATGTTTCCACATCCATCGTACCGACGTATGGATGAAGAAATCCGATGCGTCCGGCCGTTGTTTCCGGCCGGAATGGATATTTAGCAAATTGGGCCAAAAAAGCACCGGCGGCGATCGACGAATTGATCATAATGCCTTTCGCGGTGCCCGGATGGGTCGACCGCCCGCGAAATGTCACCGTCGCGGTACGCGCGGACCATGTTTCGTTCGAGATATCGCCGAGTTGCTCGCCATCGACCGTGTAGGCAAATTTTGCCCCCCAACCCTGAATGTCAAACTTTTCAATACCTCCGCCGACCTCTTCGTCCGGCGTGAAAGCAATCGCAATGTTGCCATGTTTGATCGACGGGTTTTGGTTAAGTGTGTCGATCATGGTCATCACTTCCGCGATCCCGGCCTTATCGTCGCTGCCGAGCAGCGTAGTTCCGTCCGCGGTGATAATGTCGTCGCCTATCAGATTCTTGAGGTCCGGGTTTTGAGCCGCTGTTATGACCTGCGACTTATCCTTCGGCAAAATGATGTCGCCGCCCTGATAATTCTTATGAATTACCGGATCGACGTTTGCTCCCGACACCGCTGGTGATGTGTCCATATGGGCGATAAATCCGATCGTCGGCACTCGTGTATTGTCCGGCAGATTGCCCGGCACCATTCCGTACACGATGCCCCATTCGCTGATACGGACGTCCTTGACGCCAAGCTCTTTCAGCTCTTTAGCCAACAACTCAGCCAATACCAGCTGCTTTTTGGTCGACGGCGGTGCCGGTTGGTCTTCAGCCGACTGGGTGTCGATCTTTACATATCGCAGAAACCTCGACATTGCCGATTCGGAAGGAAGTTTGACCTGTGCCGAAACCGAGAACGCAAGTACGAGACAAAGGGCAATTGCGTGAATGATCTTCATAATTCTGACCTCGAACGATGACTATTGTAGAAGTCTAAAACGACTACTTCAATTCGGACGCAGTGGTTTGTACTCGTCATTGTGATATTTGTAACCGAGCAGACGAGCGGCAGGCCTGAGCAGGATCCGCATGGCCTTTTGAATTGCGACCGGCGGCCCTTCCGCAAGATACGAATCCATGTCATTGCCCCATACCGACATCTGCATCGTCATTGCCACAATGCCGGGCCGGCCTTCGGCCTTATCAACGATCGGATAGATCTGTGAGAGGATGTATGCAAATTGCGTCGGCATCGTTCTAGTGTCTTCAGCACTCTCGACCACGACCGTTTCACCCGTCTCATTGAACGGTTTATGGAATGTCATTCTCGGTACCGTAAATGACTCGCCCGCACTCAGGGTCCGTTTTTCGCCGGCGACGATGATGCTCAACGTCCCGGATCTGACAGTGAAAGTTTCCTCGAAATTCTCATGAAGGTGGATGGGCGGCCCTTCCGCAAAGGGTTGCGCTTCTAGGCTCAGGTGTGTCCACCCGTCCTTATTGGCGAGGATCGTTTGAACAAATCCCTCAGTTCTGCTGATAAATTTATCGCCTGACCGAAGATACGATTCGAGTTGAACTTTCTCCGGCGGAATCAAGTAGTCGCTGACCGCAACCCCCAGAACCACATATGCGGCAACCGCAGCCAGAATACCGATCGCTAAACGTTTGATAAGTTTGTTCATTTCCTCTCTCCTTACTGCGAAAGAGAGGATCGGCCGCGTTAGTACTTAATGCAAACGTTCTTCTCTTCCGTAAAAAATCTCAATGCCTCAAATCCGCCTTCACGGCCGACGCCTGAGTCCTTGACACCGCCGAAAGGGGTCCGCAGGTCGCGCAAGAGCCAGCAGTTGATCCAAACGATGCCCGACTCGAGTTCGGCCGCGAAATGGTGTGCTCGCGAAAGACTTTCGGTCCAGACCGTTGCCGACAGGCCGTACCGAACACTGTTCGCATAACGGAGCACCTCTTCCTCGGTATCGAAAGGCATGATCGTCACCACCGGGCCAAAGATCTCTTCTTGATTCGTACGGCAGTCAAAAGGCAGCCCCTCGATTATCGTAGGACGAATGAACCAGCCCCCGGAACACCGGCCGTCAGGCCTCACCAGCTGACCGCCGGCGAGAACGTGACCGCCCTCCTGACGCGCAAGCTCGATGTAAGACATTATTTTGTCAAAGTGCGGCCTTGATACTATGGCCCCGACATCTGTTGCCGGTTCCAACGGGTCGCCAACCTGTAAGGCGTTAACGCGTTCTGAAAAGTCTCTTTTAAATTTTTGGTAGATCGGCCGCTCTACGAAGATGCGCGAACCGCACAAACAGATCTCGCCTTGATTTGAGAACGACGAGCGGATGGTCGTCGCCAGCATCTCATCGTAATTGCAGTCGGCGAAAATGATATTCGGATTTTTGCCGCCGAGTTCGAGCGAGAGTTTCTTGAACATCGGTGCGGCCGTCCGAGCGATCGCTTCACCGGTGGCGGTGCCGCCCGTGAATGAGATTGCTTTGACATTCTTGTGCGCAACGATCGCGGATCCGACCTTCGGGCCGGTGCCGTGAACGATATTGAGGACCCCGGCGGGCAACCCTGCCTCAATAGAGAGTTTCGAAAGCTCGAATGCCGTCACGGGCGTCACCTCGCTGGGCTTCGCAACGACAGTGCACCCGGCGGCGATGGCCGGTGCGATCTTCCATGTAAACAGGTACAGCGGCAAATTCCACGGGCTGATGCAGCCAACTACACCGACCGGTTGACGCAGAGTGTAGTTGATCGCGGCCTGTCCGACGCTTTCATGGGACTCGTTCGCCAGGTGCATCGCCGCAGTCGCGTAGAATCGGAAATTCGCGACCGCTCGCGGAATATCGACCGCACGAGCGAGCGAAACCGGCTTTCCCTGATCGATCGATTCGGCAAGTGCCAGTTTCTCGAGATCGCGTTCGATCAACGCTGCGAGCCGCAGCAGGATCGCCGATCTCACATCGGCCGATGTGTCGGACCAAGCCGGAAACGCGGCCTCAGCTGCAGCGACGGCGGCCTCAACGTCGCGTTCATCCGAATCCGGGATATGCGAATACACCTGACCGGTGGAAGGATCATAATTATCGATGTACTCGCGGGAGGCCGGTTCGGTCATCTCGCCGTCGATATAGTTGAGAAGTTTCATAACCAGAATTCTCCCACAAAAGAACAAATGCCTTAGAAAAGATCAAAGATCAACCTAAATTGCTTTCATTCGAGCCTGATCAGGAATATAGTGAAAACATACAAAAGATTGCCGAAATCGACTTGCTTTTGCAAGGGATCTAATTAGATATCTCGGAGGACGAAATTTGGCGTTGCCTGGTCCTTATTCAACGACGAATTTCGAAAAGATCTTATGACCCGCACATGTCCAAATTGTAACCAAACAAATCCGCCCGATGCCGCCTTTTGCCTGAACTGTGCCGCCTCACTCGGCCCGGTGGTCGGGGCACCGGCATTTCAACAGCAAGATCCGTTCTCCGGCACTGCCCGCCCCCATGTCGGGGCTTCGCCTCAGCAATTCGGCGGGCAGCACTTTGGAGCTCAAGCCGGAAATACGGCCAGCGGGGCAAGTCAAAAGGCTATTGCCGCATTGGTCTTGGCCATCATCGGCCTATTGTGCTGCGGTGGGTTCACCGGCATTCCGGCAGCTATTGTCGGGTGGATGGAACTCGATGCGATCAAAAACGGCAGGTCATCGGCTGCCGGCAAATGGATGGCTCAGGCCGGCCTCTGGGGCGGTATTGGCGTCACGGTCATCCACGGCGTCGTTTGGATCCTATACCTTCTAATGGGCATGATGGCATCGTCAAATCCTTATGGTTACTGATCTGGAAAGGAGACGTGATGAAATGCATAAACGGACATGATCAGCCACAGGCAGGAGCAAGGTTCTGCATCTATTGCGGGCAGCCGCTGACAGTTGCTTCACGATCGTCCGGCGTCGCACCGCCCGGAACGCAGCACGGCACCAGCCCTCCGGGGCCGACGCAGTTCCAACCTGACCCGCGATCTAACGTTCTCTCGCCGCAGCCCCAAGACCCTCGCGGATACGTGCAGCCACAGCCGCAATTCGTGCCGCCACAACAGCACTATGATCAACAAGTTCAGATCGCCGTTCGGCCGATAGTTTGCGGCACCTGCGACGGTGACCCCAAAAACCTGACCGGAAAAACGGTCGTTTGTCCTGAATGCCGATTGTTGAGACCTCTCGTGCCCGGCTACGCGGTAGATAACTCGGCTTTTGCCTGGGCGGCCGACGCCAAGGCGATGGCCGCTCTTGAGGGCATCAAACCGCTGAATGCAGCAGCAAAGGCGGTCTCGGAAAAGGTTGGCCGACGATGGATAGAAGTCACTTTCAACGGCATCCTGCTTGGCGAAAAGCAACTGCCGCAGATCTATGGGCAGGCAGTCCGGGCGGCACGAATATTGGGAATGTCGCATATGCCGGATATCTATCTTTCCGGTGACCGGGCGTGGGACTGTCTGACGTTTGGTACCAAGAGCAACTCGTTCATTGTCATCGGGTCGGCGCTTGCGGCTAACTTTCAGGGGGTCGATATGCTCTTTATGCTCGCCCGCGAAATGGGACACTGCCGGGCGGGCCACGCTCTTTGGAAAACGGTCATACGGTTCTTTCTCGGCGAACAGGGCCCCGCCAAGGGGGTCCTCGCGGGAGGTATCTTCCAGGCGATCCTGAGCCCAACCCATCTCGTGTCCGGAGCGATCGAGGTTCCGTTGCTTGCCTGGGCACGCCAGGCCGAGATCACCGCAGATCGTGCCGGACTGCTTGCTGTCGGAAGTGAGGAAGTAGCCCGTCGTGTGCTGTTGTCTTGGTCGCTTCGCTCGTCAGTGATGTTCAAACAGATCAACATTGATGCCTGGCTCCAACAGCAGAACGAGGAAGAAGACAATTATTCAAAGTTATCAGAGATAACTACCACATCGACACCGTACATCGGACCGAGGCTCAAATTGCTTTCGCAATATGCTGAGAGCCCGGAACTCAAACACTACCTTGGGGTCATCGCAGATTCCATCAGGCGGGGCAGCCCGCGGCCGCAACCCGGCGACAAAATGCTGCGATTCAAATGCTCGACGTGCGGAGCTGCGATGAAGGTGCCGCGATCGGTGCTCGAGGGTAAACTCGCGTTACCGGTCAGATGCCCCAGTTCGAAATGCGGCGCGATCACTCGTCTTGAAAAGCGATCCAAACAGCCAACAATTACAAGGCCCAAACGGCCAGGGGAGGAAATAACTGATGCCGAATGAAGACAATGTCGAAAACATGACGATTACGGAAACCGCTCCCGACGGCACTCAAACCGTTATCGAGATAACCACTACCAAACCCGATGATCCTGACGACCGATCGTTGATCGAAGAGGTGTTTGACGCCGTTTTTGACGACGGTGCCGATGACAGCGATGCCGATGCAGGCATCAATGAGGCACCCGGTGGATCCGAGATGTATCAGACTCTGCCGACCGACGACGAAATAAATATGAATTCGGTTGAGTTCTCGATCGGTCAGGACACTTTTCCTTCCGGATACGTCGAAACGCCGGTAACGGACAATTCCGAAGACGTATCGGCGGCGGCCGAGGCCGAGCAAACCGCTCATGCCGAGGCCGCTCGTGACGCTCAGGCGGCGGCCGACGATCTTATCGATCGGGGCGATTACGCAGCGGCGGCCGAGGCCAGAGCAACCGCTGAGGACGAAGCATACGCTGCTGGTGACGATTCGATGCTTGGGTCATCGAGCTCCGGCGAACTTGAAAACGCCGCATACCAACAGGAGGCCGCGAGCGAATACCGCGACCAACAGGCCGAGCACATTGCCACCGGTGATTATGAGGCGGCAAAACAGGATGCTCAAAACGCCGCGTACGCAACCGAGAGCGCCGATTGGAACGCCGGTGGTGCCGACCATTCCGGCCAGTCAGATCGAGACGTCTCAAATCTGGATTGGGCCGTTTGGGACCAAAAGAACGCCGAAGGTTCACGTCAGGATGCCGAGTGGTATGCTGAGCACGATCTGCCGGACGCCGCCGCCGCAGCCGCCGATCAAGCCGGTGTTTATGATGCTCGTGCGGATGATTTCGCGGATAGCGCGGACCCGACGAGCGCCGGTTACGATTACGACCCTTCGTCTGCGGTCGACTCAGGCGGTTCGTACGACGTGGCTGACGTTGATACAGGTTTTGATGCGGGGACTGTCGATACCAGTTCGGCCTCGACCTACGACCCGGGAACCGACGACGTATGACCAACCCTCGCCGCACGCATTGGCAATGCCGGCGAAAAGGGAGTTCTATTTCGGGGATATTTCAATATATCGTTGGCCCGAGGGTGGCTTTAGTGTCGGTTCCAACTAGGTCCCGGGACTCGGCGGTCACTTCAACCTGCCGTATTTCCTGAATATCTCTTTGACCTTATCGATCGGCAGGGCCTCGACGGTCCTGCCGTTACCGTTCATGGTCGTGGCCCGGAAAAGTGAATTCAGGATCGCCTCCTCGGTCGCTTCGATCACGGCCTGAAAGAGCGGCGACATTGCGTCGTTGCCGAGCACCTTCACGTCTCTGACCTGCTGAGAGGCGTTTATTCTGTTCGCGGTCGAAAATGCGATCGCATAATCCCCGCTGCCGTTCGACATCGACGAACCGGTGCGGGCGAGCCCGGCCATCGACCGCTCAGCGAGCCGCCGGAGCTGCCTGTGATCAAGCGGAGCATCGGTAGCGATCACGATAATGATCGAACCGTCCGCTGAAGGGTCTGATTCGGCCGAACCTTTCGAAACTGCATTCTTCAGGTAATATTGCTCGAGTTCTTTGGCGACCGGAACACCGTCTATCGACAAAATACCGCCAAAATTTGATTGGACGAGAACACCGATCGTATATCCGCCGAGCGCCACGGTCAATCTTCGCGATGCCGAGCCGATTCCGCCTTTCCAGCCGAACGCAACAGTACCGGTACCCGCTCCGACAGAGCCTTCTTCGATCGGCCCGCTTTTCGCATTTCTGATCGCGGCAAAAACGTCATCGCGTGTCACATGGCGGCCGCGGATGTCATTCAGCCCGCCGTCATTTGTCTCCGCCACCACCGGGTTGATCGAACGAACGTTCTCGTTCCCCTTGAGGCCCAGCATATGATCAAGCAAGGCATCAGAGGTCTTTGGCACCGATAATGTCGAGGTCAGCAAGATCGGCGTCTCGATCTCGCCAAGTTCGTTTACCTGGGTCGACCCGGCAAGTTTACCGAAACCATTGCCGACGAAGATCGCCGCCGGGACCTTTTCCTGAAAGAGATTTCCGCCGTGCGGCAAGACAGCGGTAACGCCCGTCCGCACGTTATCACCTCGAATGATCGTGGTTTGCCCTACGGTTACGCCCGCAACGTCGGTGATCGCGTTGACCGGCCCCGACGGCAAAACCCCGATCTTTAGCCCCAGGTCGGCGGCCCTCGGCCTCAGTTCCTGTGCCGGAGCCGTCGATAAGAGCATCAACGCGGCAAAAAGGACAAACAATTGGCTGGCAGCACGATGCATATAACGCCTTAAATAGCCGCGGTTCTCGCGTGCGACCCGACCCTATACCTTCGCAAACGTAAGACCCGTCTGGCCCTGATACTTGCCCCCGCGATCGTTGTAACTTACGGCACAGTCCTCGTCGGACTCAAAAAATAGTATTTGGCCGATACCTTCGTTGACATAGACGCGTAACGGCAGGTTGGCCAAATTCGCGATCTCGACGACCAGTCGACCGGTCCAACCGGCTTCGAGCGGCGTCGTATTAACAAGCAATCCGGCACGTGCGTACGTTGATTTGCCAAGAGCAACTCCCGTAACGTTACGCGGCATTCGAAATGTCTCGACAGTTACACCCAGACCATAGTGATGTCCAGGCAAAATGTAATATTTCGAGCCGTCCTCAGCGGTTTGAAGGTCCGGCTCGATAAGCGAATACTGTTCGTCGAACCTCTTCGGATCGATCTCCTTGCCATGAACGCTCGAAAATATCCGGAAACCGTCGTCCGCCAGACGCATATCGTATCCATAGCTCGACGCCCCGGCAGAAATGATCTTGCGGCCGTCGATCTCACGAACCAATTCTGGCAAGAACGGCTCGATCATCTGCTGTTCCTCGGCCATTCGCCGCAGCCAAATGTCTGATTTTATTGTCATAATCTCAAATTGAAAAGGGTGATAAACGTCGACAGTTTATCACCCTTTGTGCTCAAAATCCGAATTCGCCCGATCTAATGATCGGTCAATTTCAATGTGCCGTCACCTACCGTAAATTTGATCGGTATTCCACCGTTTCCGGCCTTCGCTACGATCGACCTTTCAGTGAACTCGCCCTTACGGACCCTCGGTTTCAGCCCCGGAAACAGATTTTCGATCTTACCGGTTCGAAGTATCGTGGCATCGATCTCGGCGCTGATCGTCGTCGGCAGATGTACCGTGAGATCGCCTTTGACCATCTGCACGTCAACCGACCGGCCACGCCAGCCTTTGGACACGATCGTCACATCCGCTGTCCCCGCTCCGATGGTGAGGTTCGTACTGCCGCCTGCGAGTTCGATCTTGGCGTTTGCGTCGAGAAAGTTGATCCTCAGAGCCCCGTCTATCCCGGAAATTGTAAGGTCGCCCTTGCCTCCGTCGATCTCCAGGTCCGAATATCGCGGAACTGACAGTTTATAATCTACCCGGTAAGGCAGGCCCATCAGTTCTTTCGGAAATTTCTTCCAGAGCTTTTTGTCGCCGACGCGGTTCTGTGTGCCTACGGTTATTACGCCGAATCGGCCCGTGCTCTCCTGCGTAACAAAATCCGTGACGGCCGCCAACCGCTTCAGATCAGTTTCGTTCGCCGCCTGTACCTCGATCTCGGCAGTTATCTCGATCTCGTTCTTCGACCAGCCGGAAACCGTGATCGAACCGTTAGGTGCACCTGCGATCGCAATGGTACCGCCCGCCCCGAAATCCAGCCGGTCCGATTTACTGGTGGTCTTTTTGAGCAGTTGCTGTGAGTAAGCGGCGGCAGCCAGAACGAAGACTGCGATAAGAAAAGCTGCTGATCTTTGAAATATTGACATCAGGTCTCTCGAGGTCGAGCGGAAAAGAACTTGTCCGATAGTACCCGCATAGCGACGCGCGGGTCAATGACTATCTGCGAATGAAGCGGATCCCGCCTTGTTGATTTGTGACTGAGAGCGTTGCGGCCCCTGAGCCGAATCGGCCCGCGACTCGACGGCCATCGCTCAAGTAGTTGATGTCGCCTCCGGCAAAATCGCCCATCGAAATGCTGCGTGTCGAAGGTGCGGTCGCGACGAAACGGAAATTCGAATTTGACGGTATTCGTAGATTGATACTGCCCTTCATCGATGAAAAGCGATAATTACCGCCATCCAGTATCTCGCCGTCAAAAAAAATGTCGCCAGTAAGATTTTCGGCAGAAACAGCGTTTGCACCGATGTTGGTCAACGTAATATCTCCCTCGCTGGATATTTTCGCCCGCACCAACCCGCTGCGAACGCTGCTGACATTCAGGTTGCCGATGCGGGTCTCGATATCCACTTGAGCGTAGTACGGTACGCGGATAATAAAATTTACGATCCCGACCTCGGGCCGGCCCTGATTATCCTTTACCAGATTGATCACGATCGTCCCGCTTAAATTTTGGGGAACGATATTCGCCGCCGGAGCTTCGAGCGTTGCCGAGATGTTGATATCCGAGCGGTTCCATCCTTCGACGGTGACCGTGCCCGAACGATTCATGAGTTGCAGCCTTACATTCTGGCCTGCGGGATATGACTTCGAGAACTTCTTTTGAGCCGTTGCCTGCCCGGAAAGCGCAAAGAAAAAAACTACGCTCATCAAGAGAAGAATCGTAGTTTTTGTCGCCCGGGCGGGGCTAAAACTGATGTCTGATCCAACCGGCATTACTAAATTCTAAAGATCCGCAAAGTCTCTCAGAAGGTTCATTTTATCCGACATAACGGCGTCGAGCATCTCGACCGATAATTCGTCGTCAGGATCCTGCTGCAAAATATGTGTGTACTGTTCGACCGACTCGTCGATCACCTTCAAATTTCGGTCGAACGCGTCGCGGGTTCCGCGATCCCATTGCATACGGCGTTCCTGGACCCGGTTATTCCAGTACGCGATCGCCGAACGCTGTTCTTGCAGACGCCGCTCGCGCGACTGCTGCGGGGTTTCGACCAGACCTACTTTCGCCAACACCTTTTCGAACGTGGACATCGTCGCCGCCGATCTGGTGGTAAAATCATCGCCCGTCGGCTGCAAATAGTTCCTGATCCCGACGACCGTCAACAGCGAACTGATAATAGCGATCCCAAGCACCGCTGACGCCAGCTGCGGCAGCGAAAGGCTCCAAAATCTTCCCTTTGGCGGCGGCGTCAATTCGGACTGCGGCGGTTTGATCTC
>JAIBCA010000053.1 GCA_019694345.1 Pyrinomonadaceae bacterium
AGGCGTTCCTTGTTGCCTTCCTTGATGCGCACGTGTACGCGCAGCGTGTCGCCCGGCTGAAAAACCGGAACGCTCTCTTTCATTTGTGTCTTTTCGACGTTATCTAGTCTATTCATTTTCTATTTCGGCCAGAGGTCAGCGGCAGGGCCGCTCACATTTCACCATTTTCTCCTGTTAAAAGATCGATACGATTCTGTCTCGTTTTCTCGAGCGCCTTTTCAAAGCGCCATTTTTCAATTTCGGCATGATTGCCGTTAAGTAAAACCTCGGGCACCGTGTACCCGCGAAAGTCAGCCGGCCGCGTATAATGCGGGCAATCGAGCAGGCCGCCGCTGAACGAATCGTTCGCGGCCGACGTGTCGCTGCCGAGTGCGTTCGGCAGGAGCCGGACGATGCTGTCAGCGATGACGATCGCCGCCGGTTCGCCGCCCGACAAGACATAGTCGCCGATCGACACCTCGTCGGTGACGAGAAGGTCGTTGACGCGTTCGTCCACGCCCTCGTACCTTCCGCAGATCATAACGATGTGCGTTGCGTCGTCGGCAAACTCCTTTGCCATCGCCTGCTTGAACGGTTTGCCCTGCGGCGAAAGCAGCACGACACGCGTTCCCGCCGGATAAGCGTCGCGGTCACAGGTCCCTGTCAAATTTTCAATCGCGGCAAAGATCGGTTCGGGCTTGAGGACCATCCCGTCGCCGCCGCCAAACGGCCGGTCATCGACCATTTTGTGTTTGTCCGTCGCGTATTCGCGAATGTCGTGGACATTTATCTCGACGATCCCGGCGAGCTTTGCCCGGCGAATAATGCCGAAATCAAACACCTGGCCGAAAAACTCGGGGAAAATTGTCAATACGTCGATCTTCACCTAAAATTCCAGCAATCCGTCCGGCGGATCGATCCGGATCAGCTTGTTTTCAATATCGACCTCGGGGCATATGGTTTCGGCAAATGGGATCAGATGATCTTTTTCGCCGCCATTTACCACGAGTATCTCGGTGCCGCCGTTTCGCATCAGCTCTGTCACGACACCGACCTCAGTACCCTCAAGCGTCTCGACCCGGCAACCCTGCAATTCCCAGTCGTAAAATTCGTCGTCGTCGAGCACGACCGCCTCGGACTCAGGCACGCAAATCTCAAAGTTCCTGAGAGCCTCGGCCTTTTCGATCGTATCGTAGCCGGCGAATCTGAGGATCACGCGGCCGCCCTGAAACCAAAAATCGCTGAGCTTGAGCCCGGCCGTTTCCCCGCCGGGACCGACCGCCGTCACATCGCCGACCTCACTGAACCGCTCCGGAAAATCCGTCAAAAGATCGGCTACCAGTTCGCCCGTGAGGCCGCGGGTCTTGACGATCTTGGCGATTGCGACGAGTTCTTCCACACCAATCGAATACCTGCCGGTTCACGCCGGGACCCGCCGAAACCGGCTGCCGCGAAAAGCGTTGGCAGATGGCCCTAATCCTCGAGCAGATCGAGCTGAAATCGCCTGCCGTGCTTTTGTCCCGCGACAAAGAGAATGCTGCGGATCGCCTTAACGGTGCGGCCCTCGCGTCCGATCACACGGCCCATATCGTGGTCGGCAACCCGAACCTCGATGCGGACATTCTTGCCGTCGGAGCTCTCGGCCACCTCGACCGCGTCGGGTTCGCCGACCAGGGATCTGATAATTCTCTCAACAGCTTCCTTCATATACAGTTCACCGAGTCGTCCGTGCGGGTTGGGTCCAGCGGGTCAAAATGACGCCGTAAACCCTTAGCACACGGTCAACTCAAAACTATTCCGCTGCGACAGCAGGATTGTTCTTGATCAGGCTCTTGACCGTATCGGTCGGCTGCGCTCCGACGCCGATCCAGTACTGGATGCGTTCGTGATTCAGAACGACCTCAGCCGGGTTGATCATCGGATTGTAGGTACCTACGTTCTCGAGGTATTTACCGTCACGCTTTGACCGCTTTTCCTTTACCACCAGGCGGTAAAAGGGTTTACCCTTTGCGCCCATTCTCATTAAACTGATTGCTAACATAATTTCTCCGAAATTGGTGAACATTCGATCGAAGATCGCTTTCTCTTATCACGATCGACGAACCACTATCTTTTCTTTTTGTGCCTCTTTTTCTTCTTAATACGCCTCGACAATGAATCTGTCGAATCATCATCATGATCGATCGCCGAACCACCACCGAGCATCCCGAGCGGGTTTCCGCCGCCGCCCAAAAGTCCGCCCAGCCCGCCGGCAAGTCCGCCGGCCATCTTGCGGCCCAAACCGCCGAACAGCCCGCCGCGATTCATCTGGGCCATCATCTTTTTCATCTGCTCGTACTGACGGAGCAGCTGGTTGACCTCGGCTATGGTCGAACCCGAACCGCCGGCAATGCGCGTCTTGCGGCTCGCGTCGATCACTTTGTGATTATTGCGTTCGAACCTCGTCATCGAATCGATGATCGCCTCGGTGCGTTTCATCTGATGATCGACGACCGCCGACTGTTCGTCGGTGATCTGCAGCCCGCCGGTCATCTGTTCGGGCAGCATCTTCATCAGCTTGGACATCGAACCGAGCTTTTTGAACTGGCCGAGCTGGTTGCGAAAATCCTCGAGCGTAAACTGATTGCTCGTCATCTTGCGCAGCTGTTCCTGCGCCTCTTCTTCGTTTATCTTGCCCTGAACCTCTTCGATAAGGCTCAGAACGTCGCCCATACCGAGTATTCGCTGAGCGATACGGTCCGGATAAAAAGGCTCGATCGCGTCGTATTTTTCGCCGACGCCGACGAACTTGACCGGCTGGCCAATGACCTGTTTGATCGAGAGGGCGGCACCGCCGCGGGCGTCGCCATCCATCTTGGTCAAAACGACGCCGGTAATGCCGACACGCTCGTGAAACACCTCGGCCGAGCGGACCGCGTCCTGACCGGTCATCGCGTCGGCGACAAAGAGCACCTCGACGGGCTTGGTCTCGGCCTTGATCTGCTCGAGCTCGACCATCAGTTCGTCATCGATGTGCAGACGGCCGGCCGTGTCGATCATCAAGGTGTCGTAACCGAATTCGACCGCGTGTTTGACCGCACCGCGCACGATGGTCATCGGGTCATTGGTCTCGGCGGCCTCATAAACGGCGACGCCGACGGCGTTGGCCACGACCTTGAGCTGCTCGCGGGCGGCGGGCCGATAGACGTCCACCGAAACGAGCAGCGGCTTGCGCTCCTGATTGTCGGCGAGCCAGCGTGAGATCTTGCCGGTCGAGGTCGTCTTACCAGAACCCTGCAGGCCGACGATCATCACGACATTGGGCGTCGCCTTGGTAAACACCAGCCGTGACGACGTGCCGCCCATCAGTTCGCTGAGCTCGTCATAGACGATCTTGACGACCTGTTCGTGAGGCTTTAGTCCGTTCCAGACCTCTTCGCCCTCGGCCTTGACGCGGACCGACTCGACAAAATCCTTGGCGACCTTGTAGTTAACGTCCGCCTCGAGCAGGGCCATCCGGATCTCGCGCAGTGCCGCGTCAACGTGCTCGGGCGTCAATTTGCCCTGACCACGCAGATTTCGCAGCGTCAGCTTAAGTTTATCGGACAGCGATTCGAACATATAGACACACTTCGGCCACAAGAGTCGAAACTATAAATACTAAGGGTTTGAAGCGGAAGTGTCAAGAAATACGGGCACTTAAAGCACTCGATCGATGGCCGCGATGACGGCCGAAGCCGTCACGTTGAGAATGCATTTCGGTTCACCGAAGACCTTGCACTCGTAACCCGCACACGGCTGGCACGGCATCGGGTCAAAGACGATCTCATTGGCCGCATCGGTCCACGGATGCCAGTGATTGCGGTTAGACGACCCGAATACCACAACACTCGGTGTACCGACCGCCGATGCTATGTGGGCGATGCCGCTGTCGTTGCCGACAAATATAGCGGCCCTCGACGAGAGAGCCGTGATCTCAGGGAGTGTCAGGTCGTCGAAAGTGATGACCCGAACTGCGGAAATTGCCGCAAGTTTTTTCAGGATCCCGGCCTCAGACTTTGCCGCGACAGCAACCGGTTTGAGGCCGCGTTCGGCCAAATGGCCGGCGATCTCGGCGAAACGGCCGGTTGCCCACTGCTTTGACGCAAATGCCGCTGCCGGGTGGATAAGCCCGATCGAGGGTGCGTCGCTCAAGCGCAGACCGTCAAATGCACCAAATTTTGCCTCAAGCGACCGTAACGCTTCGTCCGTGACAGCCAGGCGGCTCTTCGGCCTGTCGGCGACCGGTATTCCGGCAAAACCGAGCACTGCCAACTGCTGTTCGGCCGAGTGCATCTCGGAGCGCCCCCAAAAGTCGGCCGCGGACGAAAAGAGGTGATCGTAAAGCCGCGGATAGCGGTAGTGCGACAGCCCGACGCGCTGTTTGGCGCCCGACGCCCTGACGAAGATCGAGCTGGTCGTGCCGCCATGCAAATTGATCGCAACGTCGTAACGCCGGCTGCGTAAATATCTGGCCGCCGTGAGTTTAGCGGCATTTCCGGTGCTCACCGCAACGACATTGACGCCCTCGAATCCGTCGAGTACGGGAGCGACCCAATCCTCAAGCAGAATGTCAATTTCGGCGTGCGGGAGCGAGCGTCGCAATGCGATCAGCGACGGCGTCGCGAGGACCGTGTCGCCGATCGAGCGCAGACGAACGACGAGCACGCGGCGGACATTTGGCCAATCGATCTTTCCCGCAACGTTATTCAATGGCTGATACCGTCCCGATATTCATGTTCATGGTTGAGCGAAAATCTCTCGAGAGACCTCCAAATGCCACCTGCAGTTTGCTCGATCAATGATATCTCGACGAATGTGTGCGAAAACGGTTTGATGAGCGACCTGGCCATTTCGAGGATCTCATCAGTGCATTTGCCATTGCGAGGATGGATCAGAGTAATATGCGGTTCGTGTTTTCGGACGGATCGACCAAGCAAGTATGCTCTGACCTCGTCAAACGCGGCGGTCGATCCCAAACATGGAAGGTAGAGCAAATCGCGCTGACGAACTGGCTCACCAAACTCGAGATCGATGCCGCCCGGAGGACGACCACGCAGTCTTTTGGACAACCGCGGCCAGTCATCGACCTCATCCTCACGGCAAAGCGTTACGTGAGCGTCGATCAGTCGGGACTGTTCAGGGTTGAAACGGTCCCGGAAATCCTCGATCGGGCGACGGCCGCGAAGGAAAAGTGTTGCCTGCCGACGCGTTGGCCGGCTTGTCATTTTTCAACGGTAGCTTCATCGACGAGCATCACCGGGATGTTGTCGCGGATCGGATAAACCAATGAACACTCAGGGTTTAGACACTTCAAACGAGTTTCTTCGGCGTTGATCTCAAGTTCGGATTTGCACTTTGGACAGCGCAGTATCTCTAACAGTTCGGGGCTGACAGCCATATCATCTTTCTCCAATATCGTCCCATTCTAATACGACTGAATCACAAATAGAAAGGACGGACCGATCAGTCTGATCGATCCGTCCTGAATCACTCAGCATCGACTGGGCCGATCAAGCGGCGTCGGTCTTGGTTCCGCACTCAGGGCAGAACTTTGCACCCGGTGCCAATTCGAACTGGCAATTAGTGCATTTTGCTTTTTCCTGAGACGAACCGCACTCGGAACAGAACTTGGCGCCTTCGCGAAGCTCGGCACCGCACTTGACGCACGGGACCTTGGCGACCTCCATCTTTCCGCCGCAGTCGGAACAGAATTTGACGCCGGCTGCGTTCGGCTTGCCGCAGCTCGGACACGGAACTGTCGGAGCAGCGGCCGGAGCCTGAACTCCACCGCCCTGCTGAACTCCGCCGAAAGCATTGGCCATCTGATTTCCCATCGCAAATCCGGCTCCCAGGCCCGCGCCGAGCCCGGCCCCGCCGCCTTCGTTCTGGGCCGCGTCACGCAGGGCATCGGCCGCCTGAAACTT
Source organism: Pyrinomonadaceae bacterium (assembly GCA_019694345.1). Classification (GTDB taxonomy): domain Bacteria; phylum Acidobacteriota; class Blastocatellia; order Pyrinomonadales; family Pyrinomonadaceae; genus OLB17. Next base: position 5,925 of record JAIBCA010000053.1, read on the forward strand.
CATATACTGATCGACATTGCCGATCGCGCCCATCGCGGCACGCTTGTTGATCGCGTCCTGAACCTCTTGCGGAACGCTCACATTCTCGACGTAGAATTTAGTTACCTCGAGGCCGTAATTGGCAAAATCAACGTTGATGTGGCCACGGATCTTGTCGCCGATCTCCTTGTACTGCGAGGCGAGGTCGAGTGCCGGGATCTTGAGCTCACCGATAGCGTCTGAAAACTCAGTGACGATCGCACGTTTGAGCTGGCCTTCGATGTCGTCGGTGCTGAAATGAGCGTTGGTGCCGGTGATCTCTTTGACAAAAACAGCCGGATCCGCCACGCGGAGGCTGTACGCTCCGAATGAGCGAAGCTGAACGATGCCAAAATCGGCGTCGCGGAGCATGATCGGGTTGGACGTGCCCCACTTCATATCCGTAAATTGTTTCGTATTAACGAAATATACCTCGGACTTGATCGGAGAATTGAAACCGTATTTCCAGGCTCCCAGCTTGGAAAGGATGGGGGTGTTGCCGCCCTCGACCGTGTAGCGGCCGGGCGTAAATACGTCGGCGACCTGACCCTCGAAAACAAAGACCGCTGCCTGTGATTCGCGAACGATAAGTTGTGCTCCGTTCTTGATCTCCTGTCCGGCGACCGGAAAGCGATAAACGAGCGTCGATTGTGACTCGTCAAGCCACTCAATGACTTCAATAAACTGGTTTAATGCCTCTTGTTTGATCTTGTCAAAAATGCTCATCAATAAATCTCCTTGTCAGAACTCTTAACGATAAAATATGACACAAAGTTGCCGGAATTGGAAGTTTTTTGTGTCGTCCGCGCTCAATGAAACGCGGTCAGTCGACGCTTTGCCGGCGTATCTTGACGACGCCCCAAATGACGGCGGCCATCGTCGCACCGCCGGCGATATCGAGCAAAACATCGTTGATGCTGCCCGTTCTGGTCGATTCGAAACTCTGGTTGTACTCGTCGAGCGATGCGACCGCGACGACAAGTATCAGAGGCGCGATCAGCCGGAGCTTTTCGTTTGTGATCGCGCGGTAGGCCAGCAAGGTGAGAATCGCATACTCCGTAAAATGAGCGCATTTGCGAATAAATGCGTGATAGAGCGTGATCGTCTCAGGGGATGCGGCCGGAAACAGGAACTCAAGCAGCGGCCGGATGAACCTCGAAGTTTCATCCATCGAGCCCTGTCCGCTCGACATATAGAATATGATGCCGATCCAAATCACAAGAGACGCAATAGCGATAGTGCTGCTGCGTCCCTTTGTGTTGTCGTTGAAACTGCTCAATTGTCGGCCGTTAGTTGCCAAATGACGTCGAGACCGAAAAACTGCCGCCCGCGATCATCAATATCATACCGAGGATCATGAGCCCCAACTGCATCCAGCCATCTTTTTTGACAAAGCAAAATATCAATCCGGCGATCCATGAAAAGAAAAAGATCAAGACCGCCCAAAGTGCTCCGCCGCTCTTAAATGCAACGACCATTAACCAGACCCAACCAACTACCAACAGTAGTAATCCCAAAAGACCAAGTATCGCCATATTGTCCTCCAAATTTTGATGGTAAAGCTCTTGAAAACAGCGGCATAAAAGAGCGTATGCCGAGAAAGTAAAGGTCGGCAGTATTCTACAACGGTATTTTGCGATTAACAACCTTGCTATGCGGCGCAAAAAAAGGCCGGGCAACGAAATCGCGCCCGGCCCCTTAAGTTAAATTTCCGGCGATCGCCCCTTAGGCGGCGGCGGCTCCGCTAACGACTTCAATAATTTCCTTTGTGATCGCGGCCTGCCGGATACGGTTCATATTTAGGGTCAACGAATCGATCAACTCGCCCGCATTCTTGGACGCCGAGTCCATCGCCGTCATTCGCGAACCCTGCTCTGACGCGACCGATTCGATCATGCCGCGGTAGATCTGGGTCTCGACCTGCTTGGGGAGCAGTTTGCCGAAGATCTCTGAGATCGGCTGCTCATATATGTACTCGGCCTGAGCGGCACCGTCCGAACCCTCCGAAGAGTTTCTGGGGATCGGCAAAAGCTGCTCGATGACCGGCTTTTGCGACAGAACGGTCTTGAACTCGGTAAAGACGATGAACACCTTATCGATCGACTCGTCCTCGACGAATGTTTTGATGATCTTCTCGGCGATCTCGAGCGCATCCTGCAGTTTGACCTGGCCGGAACCCGTCAAACCGATGTACTCGTCGGCGAAAACGACGTCGCGGCGCTTAAAGAAGTCACGGCCCTTGCGGCCGACGGCGACCATCTCGGTCGTTTTGCCGTTGTGCTCCTTGAGAAACGCCTGCGCGGCCTTGATGACATTGGCGTTGAATGCGCCCGCGAGGCCCTTGTCGGCGCTGATCAGCACGATCAGGTATTTGTCGTCACCGCGGGCATCGAGCAGCGGATGCGAAAATTCGTCAGCGACCTTGGCGCTGAGGCCGCCCAGCACCTCGGACATCTTGCCGGCAAACGGACGCGACGATGTGACGCGATCCTGCGCACGTTTGAGCTTAGCCGCGGCGACCATCTTCATCGCCTTGGTGATCTGTTGAGTGTTTTTGACCGACTTAATGCGTCGGCGCATATCCAGAAGACTTGCCATATTGATAACTTATGAAAACTGAATGATGAACGATGAATGCCCGGGCGATCCATCATTCATCATTCTGAATTCATACTTTTACGCTGCTGCCGAAGCGGCCGATTCCCAACGTGTCGCCTTGAAATCTTCGATCGCTTCCTTCATTGCCGCCTTTAGGTCATCGTCGATCGACCGTTTCTCACGCATCGTGTTGAGGACAGCGGGATGAGCTTCCTTGGCGAACTTGGTCAGTTCTTCTTCAAACCGCTTGAGGTCGGTGACCTCTACATCGTCGGCCATACCGTTGGTCACGGCCCAGATGATAAGGACCTGCTCGACAACCTCCATCGGGCGGTACTGCGGCTGCTTGAGGATCTCGGTCAGACGGCGGCCGCGTTCGAGCTGTGCCTGGGTCGATTTGTCGAGGTCCGAGCCGAACTGAGCGAACGCCGCCAACTCGCGGAACTGTGCAAGGTCGATTCGCAGCGTACCTGCGACCTGCTTCATCGCCTTGATCTGGGCCGAACCGCCCACACGCGAAACCGAGTTACCCACGTTGATCGCGGGACGGACGCCTGAGTTAAAGAGATCAGACTCAAGGAAGATCTGACCGTCGGTGATCGAGATCACGTTGGTCGGAATGTAGGCCGAGATGTCGCCGGCCTGGGTTTCGATGATCGGCAAACTGGTCAGCGATCCGCCGCCCTGCTTATCCGACATTTTGGCCGCACGTTCGAGAAGGCGTGAGTGCAAATAGAAAACGTCGCCCGGATATGCCTCGCGGCCCGGAGGACGGCGGAGCAAAAGCGAAATTTCGCGGTACGCGGCGGCCTGCTTTGACAGATCGTCGTAGATCGTCAGGGCATGGCGGCCGTTGTCGCGGAAGTATTCGCCCATCGCGCAACCCGAATACGGTGCCAGGAACTGCATGGCGGCCGGGTCCGACGCGGTCGCCGAAACGATGATCGTGTAGTCCATCGCTCCGTACTCTTCGAGCTTCTGGCGGACCTGTGCGACGGTCGACTGTTTCTGGCCGATCGCGACATAGATACAGATCACGTCCTTGCCCTTCTGGTTGATGATCGTATCGATCGCAACCGCCGTCTTACCGGTCTGGCGGTCGCCGATGATCAGCTCACGCTGGCCGCGGCCGATCGGAACCATCGAGTCGATAGCTTTCAAACCGGTCTGGAGCGGTTCCTTAACGGGCTGACGGTCAATGATGCCCGGAGCGATACGTTCGATCGGAAAGTATGTGTCGGTAACGATGTCACCGGCCTCATCGATCGGGTTGCCAAGAGCGTCAACCACGCGGCCGATCATCGCGTCGCCCACCGGCACGCTCATGATGCGTTTGGTGCGCTTGGCTTCGTCGCCTTCTTTGATCTTCTGGAAATCTCCGAAGAGCACGCAGCCAACCTTGTCTTCTTCAAGGTTGAGTGCGAGGCCGCGGACACCGTGCGGAAATTCGAGCAGCTCGCCGGCCATCACCTTTTCAAGGCCGTAGATCTCGGCGATACCGTCACCGACCTTGATGACCGTGCCGACCTCGTTAACGGTCATGCTTGCGTCAAAATTCTCGATCTGAGCACGAATGATCTCGTTTATTTCGTTTGCTTTAATTGCTTCCATATTAATAGTTAGGGTTCGATACCGCTCGGCTGCCGCCAGTCGGTTTATCGCTATCCGCCAATAAGTTGTTCTTTAAGACTATCTAATTTCGTTCGGACCGAACCGTCATAAACCGTTGACCCGATGCGGGTTACAACGCCGCCGATGATATCGCTGTTGGTTACGAATTTAATATTGACCTTCTTTCCCGTCAGCTTTTCGAGATTGGCCTGAAATGCAGCTCGTTCGCTTTCAGGCAGTTCGCGGGCCGAGGTGATCTCGGCCGAAACGACGCCCTTGCGTTCCTCGAGAACCGAGGCGAACCGGTTATGGATCTCGCCGATCTCATTGATGCGGTCGTTTCTGAGCAATATCCTCAGGAAATTCGCGGTCGTTTTGGACGGCTGTGATTTGGCCAAAAGCTCCTCGAGCAGCTTTTCCTTGTTGACGTGCGAGATCGCCGGATTGCTGAAAACATTGGTCAGGTCCGGGTTTTCGTCAAAGATCTGATGCCATCCGGCGAGTTCGGCCTTGACCGTATCGACGTCGCCGGTCTGCAGAACGACATCTGCCAGAGCGGCGGAATAGCGGCGGGCGACTGTTTCTGTACTCATTTTAGTTTAGCCCTCCGATCTCCTGAATATTTGCCTTAACGAGGCGGGCGTCGCTCTGGCCGTCGATCTGCGACCGGAGTTTTTGCTCAGCAAGGCGAATGCTCTCCTCGGCCGAAAAGCGGCGAAGTTCGGCACGCGACTGGTTCGCAAGACGTGCGATCTCGGCCTCGGTCTGCTGGCGGAGCCGTTCGATCTCGGCCTTGGTATGTTCAGCGAGCCTTTGCTTTTCGGCTTCGGCCTCAGACTTTGCCTTGGCAATAACGTCCGCTTTCTCGGTTTCGAGCTGCGCTAGCTTGGCTTCGGCGGCGGTCAGTTTGGCAAGTGCGTCCTTCTTCTCTTCCTCGGCCTTGATCAGTTCGGCCCGGATCGCTTCGCGTTTTGCCTTAAAGGCGTCGCCAAGCGGTTTTTTCAAAAGGTAAACGCCGATAGCGGCAAATATAAAGAGATTGAGGAATTTCCATGCCTCAAAACCGGGAATATTGAACCACTCGTTGTAAAAATGCTTGAATGCTTCCCACGAGCCGCCGGAACTGCCCGCAGCCGCACCCGAGAAAAATAAAATGATGTTGCTTATGAACAAGAGCATAAAATCCTACGCCTTCAAGATATTGGCTGCGATCGTATCGGCGATCTTTTCGGCATCTGCGGCAAGCGTCTTTCGCGTCTCGGCGGCCTGCTTTTCTACCTCGGCCTTGCCGGCGTCAAATTTCTCGGCGACCTCGGCCTTGACGCGGTTGATCTTTTCTTCACGGTCAGCGGCGGCCTCTTTCTGTTCCTTTTCGATCAGCTCATAGCCTTTCGAACGGGTCTCGAGCAATTCGCGTGTGTAACGCGATTCCTTTTCGGCCGCGTCGCGAAGTATCGGGCCGGCTTCGCCGCCCTCGACACCCTTGAATTTGTCACGGGTCGCAAGCACACGATTGATCGGCTTGAACAAGGTACGGTTCAATACCCAGATCATGATCAGGATCAACGCGATATGAATGAAGATAGTGCCGTCAGGAAAGAGCTGGATACTTTCGGCAAATGCCAACAAATGCATAAACTTATTTGACCAATAACACTGTATTAAAAAGGCAAAAAGCGCCCGATTCTCAAAAGATATAGAGTATCACGCGCCCATTTTGAGGGTCAAGGACGGCATAAACGGCGCGGGGCAGGGAGCATCACCGCCACAAAAACCGGTCTCGTCCCCCGCCAAATGCCTGCCCGGTCAGAACGTACGGCAAATGCGGCGGCGGCATCATCCGCTACTTGATACTCGCTATTCCAAAATTGCGGGTATCGCCACGCTCGACAGGCCGGAAGAAGCGGCGCTAGACTGCCCACAGTCGCCGTCCGTGTGATAACGTCACTACATGCCTCACGAGGCCGATCGTATGACATCGCCGAAGGAAATTCCGGACAAGGTCCGTGCGCCGAAAAATCGGACGATCATTACCGACGCGTCCGATGCCGCGAAATATCGCAGCTCGCTGCTGTATCAACGTGATCTGGCGGCGGTTAATGAGTTTGACGGGAAAGTCATCTGCGGCGATGCATTCGAGGTTTTAAGGTCCCTGCCGGCGGCAAGCGTCGATCTGCTGTTTGCCGACCCGCCGTATAATCTGACCAAGGATTTCGGGTCGGCGAAATTTCGGCAACGGTCGCTTGATGAATATGAGTTGTGGCTGGAAAGCTGGCTCAAGGACTGCGTTCGGCTGCTGAAACCGCACGCGTCCGTGTACATCTGCGGCGATTGGCGTTCGGCGGCGGCGATCCAGCGGGCCGGATCGAGGCATTTCAGGCTGCGTAACCGCATCACCTGGGAGCGCGAAAAGGGCCGCGGAGCCAAGGCGAACTGGAAGAACTCGGCCGAAGACATCTGGTACTTTACGGTCTCGGACGACTACACATTCGACCTCGACGCCGTAAAACAGCGGCGACGGGTCATCGCACCGTACCGCGAGAACGGCAAACCCAAAGACTGGCAGGAAACTGCCGAGGGCAACTTTCGCGATACTCATCCGTCGAATATTTGGACCGACATCAGCGTGCCGTTCTGGTCGATGCCGGAGAATACCGATCACCCGACCCAAAAGCCCGAAAAGCTGCTGGCAAAGATCATTCTGGCGTGCACGAGAACCGGCGATCTCGTGCTCGACCCTTTCGCCGGCAGCGGCACGACCGCCGTTACCGCCAAAAAGCTCGGCCGCCGCTTCATCGCGATCGAGTCGGACGAAAAATATTGCCTTCTCGCGCAAAAGCGCCTCGAAATGGCCGATGCCGACCCGTCGATCCAGGGGTTCGCCGACGGCGTATTCTGGGACCGCAATACAGCGCCGCCCCGTGAGCGCTAGCATCGGTGAGGGTCGTTCCTGCGATCTCGCTGTACTCTGTGGCAGAATGTTTTTATGAAAGTCGCAACGTGGAATGTTAATTCGATAAGGCTGAGGCTCGAGCAGGTTTTGGCGTGGACGGCCGCGACCGGGACGGACGTGGTCTGTCTGCAGGAAACGAAGGTGGTGGACGAGGATTTTCCGGTCAGCGAGATCGCCGACGCGGGCTATCACACGGCATTTTTCGGCGAAAAATCTTACAACGGCGTTGCGATCATATCTAAACACGAGATCAGCGATGTCCAGAAGGGCTTTCCTGAGGACGCCCCGGAGGCTCCTAAACGGCTGATCGCCGCTACAATAAACGGCGTGAGGATCGTCAACACTTACATCCCTAACGGGACCGAGCTATGGACCGAGAAATTTACGTTCAAGCTAGATTGGCTGCACCGGCTCAGGCGAATGTTCGACGAGGACTGCAGCCTCGATTCAAACGTACTGCTATGCGGCGATTTTAATGTCGCACCGGACGAACTCGACGTCTGGAGCGTGCCGCAGTGGCAGGGCAAGCTGCATTTTTCCAAACCTGAGCGTGCCGCGATGCACCACGTAAAGAAGTGGGGATTTGTCGATGCCTTTCGTCACAAGAACGGCGACGCGCAGGAGTTTTCGTGGTGGAACTACCGCGAGGGTTCGTGGCAGCGAAACCAGGGGCTGAGGATCGATCACATCTGGGTCTCGCCGCCGCTTGCCGAAAAATGTACCGGCTGTTGGATCGACAAAGGCCCGCGAGGACAAGAACGCCCGTCCGACCATACGCCCGTGGTGGCGGATTTCGCGATCTGATCCGGCAAAATATAGCCTTTTTATTTTGCAGATTTTGACGGCCGATCAAACGCACTTTGACCCGCAACACAATATGACAAGACATCTGTTCACGATCGCGGCCGCGCTTCTCTTTTGCCTTTCCGCCGCCGCGGCACAGACGCCCGAAGCGTTGCTGAATGGTGAAAAGGCGAAACGCGCCCTCGACTTCATCCGCTCGGTCGAGGCTGAGACGATCGCTGAACAGATCAAAACCTGCGAGATACCTGCTCCGCCGTTCAAGGAACAGCAGCGGGCGGCATATTACAAGCAGCGGTTCACCGAATTCGGGCTCAAGAACGTCCGCATCGACCGCGAGGGCAGCGTCATCGGCGAACGGCCCGGCACTGAGAGCGGGCGCACACTGGCGATCGTCGCCCATCTCGACACGGTGTTTCCCGAGGGAACCGACGTTCGGGTCCGGCGTGAAGGCCCGATACTGATAGGGCCGGGCATCGGCGACAACTGCCGCGGCCTGGCAGTGATACTGTCCGTAGCACGAGCGCTGGATGAGGCACGGATCGAAACCAAAGCCACCGTTGTTTTCGTAGCCAACGTCGGCGAAGAGGGCCTCGGCAACCTGCGCGGCACGCGTCACCTATTGACCGAAGAGATGCCAGGCCGAATAACAGATCTTTTAGGCATCGACGCACAGGGTTTCGATGTCGTCGAACGCGAGATCGGCAGCAACCGCTATCGGGTCACATTCAGCGGCCCGGGCGGACACAGCTTTATCGATTTTGGCCGGCCGAGCGCGATACACGCCCTTGGCCGTGCGATCGAAAAGATATCGCTGCTGCGGCCGCCGGCATCACCCAAAACGACATTTAACGTCGGCCGAATTGAAGGCGGAACGACCGTCAACTCGATCGCACAGACAGCCTCAATGGAGGTCGATCTGCGTTCGGTCAGCGGAGACGAACTCGCCAAGATCGACGGCGACTTCAGACGTGCGGTCGCCGACGCTCTGAACGAGGAGAACGCGGGCCGCAGCGGCTCTAGTTTATCGGTGGATATCAAGCTGATCGGCGAACGCCCGGTGGGCCGACAGTCTCCGGACGCGCCCATCATCCGGACCGTCCTCGCTTCTGATCGGGCACTGGGTATCAAGTCAAACTTGACGGCGAGCAGCACCGATTCGGGTATGCCGAACAAACTCGGGATACCGGCCGTGACGATCGGCAGCGGCGGACGATGGCTCGGGTCGCACTCGGTGACGGAGAGTTTTGACATGACAGACAGTTACCGCGGCTCACAGCGCGTCTTGGCGGCCGTACTCTCGATCGCCGGGATCAAATGATGTGTTCATTGAACACCCGCCGAAACAAAGTTATTATTTGAAACGTAGTACTCCGGTCAACAATTTATTAAACAGGAACGCCATATTAGTAAAAGCGCTTCAAGAGGTCTTTTCCGCTGTGTTTCATAACGCACCGCGTGGAAATGCGCCGACAGACCTTTGCCCGAGAACCAACCTGAGGAGAATCATTGTAATGAGAATGACCAAGTTAAGTTTACTGATGCTTTTAGTCTGCCTTTCGGTGACGGCGGTGCTCGTCAACGCCCAGGATCCGCCGCCGGAAACGCCGACGCCGGGCGGCGTACGGCCGGGCGGTCCGCCCTCGACCGATCCGCAACCCTATGACAAGGTGATCACCAAGGACGCCAAGACCAAAAAGGGCATTTTCACAGTCCATCAGGTCAAGGACAAATTTTATTACGAGATACCGAAGAGCGAATTCGGCAAGGAATATCTCTGGGTCGCTCAGATCGCCAAGACGACCGTCGGTGTCGGCTACGGCGGCCAGGCTCTCGGCAACCGCGTCGTGCGTTGGGAACTGATCGACAACAAGGTCCATCTGCGAAACCGCAACTACAGCGTCATCGCCGACCCCAAAACCCCGATCTCCGAGGCGGTACAGGCGGCCAACAACGACTCGATCCTGATGACGTTCAACGTCGCGGCTTGGGGCCCGAACAACGATACAGCGGTGATCGAGGTAACACGACTTTTCAACACGGATGTATTTGAGTTCAGTGCGCGTCAGCGTCTGAACGCGACCGCGCTCGATACGGCCCGGTCATTTATCGAACGCATTTCGCCGTACCCGACCAACATCGAGGCCGAATCGTCGATGACCTACACGCGTGCGGCGACACCGGCGGGTGCCCCGGGCGGCGGCGGCAATACGCAGCAGACCGGCATGAACCCCGGCAGTGCGACCGTCGTGCTCCATCACAGCATGGTCAAGCTGCCCGAAAACCCGATGATGCCGCGTCTGTTCGACGAGCGCGTCGGTTATTTTTCGCAGACGCAGATCGACTACGGCCGCGACGAGCACAAGGCTCCGGAAACGACCTATATCCGCCGCTGGCGGCTGGAAAAGAAAGACCCGAACGCCGAACTATCGGAGCCGGTCAAACCGATCGTCTATTACATCGACTCGGCAACACCGACCAAATGGATCCCGTTCATGATCAAGGGCGTCGAGAAATGGCAGAAAGCGTTTGAGGCCGCGGGCTTTAAAAACGCGATCATCGCCAAACGTGCCCCGACCAAGAAAGAGGATCCTGATTTTGCCGCTGAGGACGCACGTTACTCGGTCATCCGCTGGCTGCCGTCCACGATCGAGAACGCCTCGGGCCCGCACATCGCCGACCCGCGTACCGGCGAGATACTCGAATCGGACATTCAGTTCTATCACAACATCATGAACCTTCAGCGTTCGTGGTATTTTCTGCAGGCCGGTCCGCTCGACAAACGTGCCCAGCGGCTGCCGATGCCGGACGACCTGATGGGAACGCTGCTCGAGTATGTGGTCGCTCACGAGGTCGGACACACGCTCGGTTTTCAGCACAATATGAAGGCCAGCTCGACCTATCCGCAGGACAAGGTCCGCGACCGCGAGTGGGTACACAAAATGGGCCATACGCCGACGCTGATGGACTATTCACGCTTTAATTACGTCGCTCAGCCCGAGGACAACATCCGCGTCGAGGACCTCGTCCCCGGCATCGGGCCGTACGACGAATGGGCGACGATGTGGGGCTATAAGCCGATCCCCGGAGCCAAAACTCCGGACGCTGAAAAAGCCACGCTCGACCAATGGGCTCTTGCACAGGACGAGAAGCCGTGGCTGCGATTTTCGACGGCCGGCTCGGCGGGCAGCGACCCCGGCGAACT
>JAIBCA010000008.1 GCA_019694345.1 Pyrinomonadaceae bacterium
AAACACCGTGGGCGATGCCATTAACAATTTACTTTGTACTTGTTATTTGCTAGCGTTATATGTTTAAGGGGCAATAGACCCGTCGGTCGGCTATGGATCTGAAGCGAACAAAATTGAATATTCTCCGGAAGAAGCAGGACCTGTCGGATCGTGCGAAGACCGGCGTTTCGCTTCATTGCCACACCGAATACTCCAAGGAAATGCTGGATTTCATCCCGCATTACGCAGAGAAGTTGCCGATAATTGCCCATTATTGGCGCAAGGAGCGGGACAGCTATCTTGAACGTGAAGGGAAAGGCATCGACTTTTCGACGGCATACTGGTCACCGCCTCTGACGCCGCAAATGGTCTATGACATCGAGACCGAACAGATCGCTGAAGCCAATCTGGCGTCCTTCGTTTCGTTGACTGACCATGATCATATCGACGGTAATTATTCGGTTACGGACAGCGATGAAAGTAAGCTGATCCCGATCTCCATGGAATGGACAGTTCCCTATGAGTTTGGGTATTTTCATGTCGGCGTGCACAATTTGCCGAAAAGTTCGGCGGCCGACATCACCAAGCTGTTGCTTGACTACACCTTTAACGAGGAATCGCAGAATAACGATCGGCTGAACGAGCTGTTTTCGATGCTTCACGAGCTGCCGCACGTTCTCGTCATCCTGAATCATCCGATCTGGGACATTGAGTTGGCCGGAGCCGAGCGTCACGGCCAGCTATTGAAAGATTTTCTTCGAGTTCACGGCCGCTGGATACATGCTCTTGAGATCAACGGTTTCCGCAGCTGGTCTGAAAATAAGGCTGTGATCGAGTTGGCCGAAGCATTCGGACTGCCGGTTGCGACCGGCGGCGACCGACACGGCTGCAAGCCGAACACTGTCATCAACTTGACGCAGGCCGAAACATTCGAGGAGTTTGTCGAAGAGATCCGGAAAGATAGACGCAGCGAGGTTGCGTTGATGCCCGAATACGAGCATCCGCTGCATTCGCGGCAACTCCAGTCATTTTCTGAGATCCTGAGCCATTATCCTGATTTTGTCGAACATCGTCGGCGCTGGTTCGACCGTGTTTTCTTCGATCGCGACGACGGTAAGGGATTGGTTTCACTCTCGGCTCATGGTTGGGACCGCGGCGGGCCCTCGTGGCTTCGCTTGGCGATCAAAACGCTCGCATTTTTGGGGAGCCCGACGATGCGTCCAGTTTTCCGGGTTGCCCGAAAGAAAAAAGACCGCGTTCCGTCAGATCCGGCAGCCACCAGCTTTGAGATCCCGGATCAAAAGGAAATTTCAGGTGGGCTGTCATCCGAGACTGCCTAAAGCGGGTTTATTTTTTATTATAGCGGCGGGCGTTCCCGCCGTTTATTATTATCAGGGATATTTGTGAGCGAAATTCCGCGCGTTGCCTTCTTTCCGGATTCGTATCTGGAAGTGAACGGTGCTGCCATGACATGCCGAAGGTTGGTCGAATATGCCCGCCGCAATGGGTTTCCGTATCTGTGTGTCCACGCCGGCCCGGATCCGGGCGTAACGATCGATGGCAGCGTCAGCCATCTCCAACTAAAAAGATCGCCCATCTCGTTCAAACTTGACGAAGAGCTTGCTTATGACCCGTTGTTCCAGCGGCACGCCAACAGGGTCCTGCGGCAACTCGTCGAATTCAAACCGGACGTCATCCACATCACCGGACTGAATGATGTAAGTATCATCGGCTCGTATCTGGCTTGGAAACTCGACCTTCCGATCCTCGGCTCGTGGCATACGAATATTCATGAGTTTGCGGCGAGCCGTATCGTTCGCACGCTGCGTTTTTTGCCGAGCGGATTCGTAAATTCTCTGGCCGGTTTCGCCGAGCGAAAGATAATGCAGGGCTCGATACTGTATTACAAGATGCCGAAGGTGATTCTGTCACCCAACCAGGAGTTGGTGGACGAACTCGGACGCCGGACAAAGCGGGTATCGCGTCTGATGGGACGCGGTGTTGATACCGAGGTTTTCAGCCCGGCCAAACGAACCGTTAATGACGGTGTGATACGCCTCGGTTTCGTCGGACGCCTCAGAGCCGAAAAGAACGTACGGTCGTTGATCGAGATCGAAAAGGCCCTGCTCGAATCCGGCCGAACTAACATCAAGATGCTCATTGTTGGGGAAGGCAACGAACGCGAGTATCTTGAGCAGAATCTCAAGAACGCCGAATTTACCGGCTTTATTTCGGGCGATGCATTGGCTGAGGCGTACGCGAACATGGACATATTTCTATTCCCTTCGGAAACCGACGCCTTCGGCAACGTGACCCAAGAGGCGCATGCTTCGGGTGTGCCGGCGATCGTATCGGACAAAGGCGGCCCGAAATTCATCGTCCGCGAAGGTGAGACCGGTTTTGTCGCCAAGACACTGGAAGATTACATCACATACGCATCGATGCTTTACGATAATCCCGACAAACTGGCGGAGATGAAGCGTTTGTCACGTGAGAGTGCAATGTCGAACTCATGGGACTCAATATTCGAGGGCGTTTACGACGGCTACCGTGAGGCGATCCGCCTGCACAAAGACTCCGCAAAACCGGAGGCTAATGCCTGAACCCGCACCAGCCGCCACCGCACCAACCTTTGAGACCACTGTTCCGAGGGTATTGCTGAGCCTGCTTCGACACCCGATCCGTTCGCTGGTATTGCGTTGGAATTGGAAATCGGCCGTTTTGAGTGCAGCATTGCGGGCCCCGATCTTCTTCTTCACGTATGTTTTTAAGAAGGACGGCCTTCGGCTCGCGATCGGAGCAGCGATCACCCAATCCGTTTTCCGACTCATTTTTGGCGGCATCAACGGAGCGATCATCCAGTCATTCAGCCGTGTCGAGCCGCCCTGGCATGCGGTTCTGACCGTCCCGCTGGTTCTGGCCGCATTCAGCCATGTCGTCGAGTTTTTTGTCCAGACCGCATACGACCATCAGACCGGCGTCAACGGCAAAGGCAAGGCGATCTCGATCTCGGTCCTTGTGTCGGCGATCTCGGCGGTCTTTAACCTTTTTGCGATGCGCCGCGGGGCACTGCTGGTCAAAGACGAAAGTCAGCAGTCGATCTGGCGTGACCTTCGCCGCATGCCCTGGATCGCTCTTGAGTTCATATCCTTCCCACTTGTCTGGCGACGCCGGCGCAGGAAAAACCGAACAGAATAGCACGGCCGAAGCCGGTCGCCGCCCTTGCCGGGCGTTTACGGTTTTCCGGCACATCTGCGCCATTGCTGCCGTGATTGCAGCGTGATAGACTTTTCGTTTCGCGTTTTGACCTTTTACGCAACAAAGCTGAATGCCGCTACGATCAGTCCAC
>JAIBCA010000047.1 GCA_019694345.1 Pyrinomonadaceae bacterium
GTTTTCTATTGAGGGACAATTGAAAAATATTTACATTTTGTTGGAGGACTAACTTAATGGCTGAGACCGGACATGCTAAGAATGTTGCTAATTTTGAGACGATGATATCGTTTGTGACGGCGTATGGTGGCGATTATAAGCCTGCGAATGCGGCGATCAATTTGGCGAATTTGAATGCTGCTCTGGCGTCGGCTCAGGCAATGATCGATGGTGTTACGACCGGACTTATTGGTTGGAAAGTTAAGGTGAATGACCGCGAATCGGAGTTTGCTGGAATCGGCAAATTCATGACGCGATTGAACGCTTCGTTCGCGTCGTGCGGTGCTCCGCCAAATGCTGTCGAAGATATGAAAGGCTTTGCACGAAAGGTTGCCGGAGCCAGAAAAGGCAAGATCGAGATCGACGATCCGAACACGCCCGAGAACGAGGCCGCTCACAACTCTGTTTCCCAACGCAGCTATACGCAAGTCGTCGAGCATTTTGACGCCGCCATAGAGCTTTGCATGAACACGCCGCAGTTTACCCCGAACGAAGCTGACCTGCAGGTCGCATCTATGCAGGCGAAATCTGCCGCGATGAAGGTCGCAAACACCAACGTCACAAACAGCGTCACCACACTCAGCAACAATCGCATCTCTCGCGACGACGTCCTCTACACCGACGCGACAAGCATTTTCGAACTCGCTCGGCTTGTTAAACTTTACGTCAAGTCGCTCTACGGCCAAGGTTCGCCGCAGTTCAATCAGATCAGCGGCCTCAAATTCACCAAGCCACGCGGCCTCTAAACCTTGTCGTAATTGAACTTTAGCGTGTCGCGGTTTCTCACAGCCGCGACTTTTTATTGCATTACTGTTCTGTTTTCTTGAAAGAGAAAGACCTTTTGTTTCAGCAGATTCTCGCTATTTTGCACAGGTTTCTCGTTCCGTCACAACGCTTTGACATTTCTGCGCACTCGCATGACATTCGTGCGCACTAGCATGACGCGTGACTTCACTGACGTGACGCTAGATAATTCCCTTCGATATCAGCAGCTCCGCATTCAGCACGGCCGAACCCGCAGCACCACGAACCGTGTTGTGGCTTAGCGATACGAACTTGTAGTCGAAAACGGTGTCGGGGAAGACGCGGCCGACGGTGACGGTCATGCCGTTGCCGTTATCGCGGTCGAGGCGTGTTTGCGGCCGCGAAGGCTCGTCCGTGACCTCGATAAATTGCTTTGGCGACGAATGCAGATCGAGCGACGGGAATTCACGCATGGCGGCAACTACTTCTTCGAGCGTCGCGGTCTGTTTGAGATCGACGCGGACCGAGACCATGTGGCCATCGACCACATTCACGCGGAAACACTGCGCCGAGACGGCGAAATCCGCAGTTTGAACGCCGCCCGCGACATATGCACCGAGGATCTTTTGAGCTTCGATCTCGACCTTTGGCTCTTCGCCGGCGATATACGGAAAGACGTTGTCGGTGATGTCGAGCGACGCAACCCCCGGATAACCTGCACCCGAAATAGCTTGCAAAGTCGTAACGACGCAAGATTCGATGCCGAATTTGCGGTGCAATGCCGCGAGCGGCGGAGCGAACGATACGACCGCACAGTTCGGATTGGTGACGATAAAGCCTTTGCCAAAACCGCGACGCGTCCGTTGGTTTTCGATCAGGCCGACATGGTCGTGATTGACCTCAGCGATCAGCAGCGGAACGTCTTCGTCCATGCGATAGACGGACGAATTCGAGATGACCGGGTATCCGGCACGAGCGAAAGCCTCTTCGGTCTCACGTGCGACGCTGCCAGGCAGACTCGAGAAAACGATGTCGCAATCAAGCGGCGGCTCGATCGGCTGGACGACGATATCGCGGACATTGGCAGGAATATTCCCCGGCAATTTCCACGCACATGCTTCGGAATACGGCTTCCCGACCGAACGGTCCGACGCCGCCATTGCCGTTATCTCAAACTGCGGATGATGCTCCAACAGCTGCGCGAAACGCTGTCCAACGGTCCCGGTCGCTCCGAGAATTCCTACACGGTATTTTCTGCTCATAACAAAGAGTCGGCAACCGGTATTTTCTCACCAATTGACGGGGGGCGCAAAACGCCGACGAGATCATAGGGTTGATACCGTCGGCGAATCGAAAACTGATCTGAGCTATTGTCGACAGCGAAGAGATGAACTACTCGTCGTCAATGTAATACAAACCGTCATATGGCGGGTCACCGTAAAACTGGACCGGATCGATGCGATCGGTCGTGCCGTTTCCGCCGAGTTCGCGATTGCGAAACTCAAAATGCAGGTGTACACAGCTTGCCTTTATGCCCTTTGAGTTGCCGGAATCGCCGACGTACCCGAGAATCGTGCCTGTGCTGGTGATCTCATCGCCGACATTTACCGCTACGCTCGCAAGATGAGCATAGAATGCCCAATAGGTGCTGCCTTGTTCTTTGAACTTCAGCGTGACCGTGATTCCATATTTGCTTCCCTCTTTGTCAAACCGTGTGACACCGACGATCTTGCCGGTTGCCACAGGAAAGACCGGCGTCCACATCGGTGCAACAAAATCCCACCCTTTATGGAACCGGACGGAACCGTCTTTGTTTTTTCGAACCGGTCCAAATGTATTGTATTTGGTGCGGTTTAGTATTTGGTTGTATTCAAGCGGATATCTGACCATTAACGATGAAATTCCTCCCTAATGTTATTTAGGACGAGTTCACCAGATGATTTTTGCTGACGCGGGAGAGAAAAATGATGCGGCCGGAATTTTTTTTCACAGTTGCAATGCGACCTTCATTCGCTGCACGCCTTCCGCCATCTTCTCTTCGGTATTGCAGAAAGATATACGTAAGAAGCCTTCTGCCTCTTGGCCAAATGCGACGCCCGGAACTGTTACAACGCGATTCTGCAGGCACCGTTCAGCTACTTCGATATCGTCGCCAAGCGAACGGACATCGAGCATTGTGTAAAAAGCACCCTCAGGCGACGTCGCATGCAGGCCCATTTCCTTTTCAAAAAGGTCAACGAGGAATTGGCCTCGTGCCTTATAGATCTGACGGGAGTGCTCTTTTGCGGCCTCGGCCTCATCGCTCCAGGCGATCAAAGACGCTTTCTGGGTGATGGTCGATGTACAGACAGTGTTAAATCCGTGAAGCACCTGAATGGCATTTATCACCTCGGCGTCCTTACAGGCTGCCCAACCAAGCCGCCAGCCGGTCATCGAGAGTGATTTGGAAAGGCCGCTGACGATGATGGTCTTTTCGTAGAATTCGCTGGCCGAGTGCGGCCGTTCGCCAAAATAAAGGTCGCTGTAGATCTCGTCCGAAATGAGCCAAATGCCGGTGCCGTCGAGTGCGGCGGCAATATCTCGAAGATTCTGCTCGGTCATTATCTTGCCCGTCGGATTCGACGGTGAGATGACGACCGCAGCCTTGGTTCGATCAGTAATTTGAGATCTGAAGTTTGAGATATCAAACGCGAAATCGCCGTCCGCGGGCATCTTGTAATAAACCGGAACTCCCTGGGCAATGCGCGTGCAAGCATCATACGCCGGAAAGCTCGGGTCTGGCAGCAGCACCTCGTCGCCTTCGTCGACAACGCACATGAATGCGTCGGTCATTGCCTCCTGCGAACCACAGGTCACTACGACGCCTGTCCGCGGTAAATTTAGATGCGGATATTGTTCGGCGATCTTGTCACGAAGTGCCGGCAAACCCGGATGCGACGTATAGCCGTTTTGCTCGTCGGCCGAGATCCGGGCGGCCTCGTCACGCAGAAATTGCGGCGTCGGCAGATCGGGCTCGCCAAGTCCGAAATTGATCGAATCAGGCAGTGCACGCTCGAAAAACTGACGGATCAGCGTCGGCTGCAGCCCCCGCATTCTCCGTGGAAGCACAAACTCTCTCATCTCTTTTGCGGGTATCATTCTTCGTCAGCTGCGACACCTGTTTCTTCCAGATCTTCGCGAATATCGCCGACCTCGACATTAAACTCGCCCTCGGCCTGGGTGTTGGGGTCACCGGTCAACACACCGCCGATCGTTTCGATCTCGCCGATTATTTTTTGCCCTAGACCGGTGATGCTGTCTTTCAGCCCGGGCCTGTTTTCTTTTTCGGTGGACATAATCTTACCTCTCAGACCATCTTAGCCAATTTGACCGCGAGTTGAAACCCGCCGCCTTGTGCATCAGATCACGGCAAAGTCGATAAAGCCGTTATTCGGGTTGGCAGACAGCAGCCGAACGGTGACCTTGTCACCGACATCGAGCCCCTGCTCGCCGCGTACGATGCGGCCATCGACGGGCGGTCGCAAGATCCTGGCAAAGACACCGGCCGTCGTATCACCGGTCACGATCGCCTGAAATGTCTCGCCGATATGTCGTTGCATTACAGTCGCGGCGACGATCTTTCGCATTTTGCGCTCGACTTTGCGCGACGCACGCTCCTGCATATTTGCATGCTCAGCGATCGAATCGAGTTCTTCGGCCGTGTACGGCGACGGCTCATTTTGAATGACAGCCTTAACCAGCCGTTGGACGACAATGTCAGTAAATCGGCGATTCGGTGCCGTCGAATGGGCATAATCATTGACCGCCAGCCCAAAATGCCCGCCGGCATCCTCGCCGACACGCTGGACAACGTACTCGCCGCTTCCAATCAACTTAATGATCGATAGCGAAAGGTCGGGGAAATGCTCGGGGTCGGCACTTCGTCGCTTTTCAAGAAACGCCGCAAGTGACGGCTGATCGGGCTGTTCGGGCAGTTCCTCGCCGTATTCGGCCGCGATGCGCCGGATGCCATCCCAACGCTCGGGCGTCTTGACAACGCGCCTAATTGATAACGCCCCGCTATTCTCCAAGAACTCGGCCATTTCGACATTGGTCGCGACCATAAAGTTCTCGATGAGCTTACGAGCCGAATTCGGCTCTACCGACCGGATCCCTTTTATCTGCCCGTCTTCGACCACTGCGGCGGACTCGATCGACTCGAATGCCAGAGCTCCCTTCGCCGTCCTGTACTTTTGCAGCCTGAGAGCGGCTTGTTGCTGCACCTCCAGCTGTTCGCTCAAACCCTGAACTCCGGAAACCCTATCGGGCACACTATTCTCGCCGTCGAGCCATGGGCCGATCTCCTCATACGAAAGCTTAGCGTAGTTGCGAACAAGTGCCCGGAAAAACGAGCTTTGCGGGACATCGCCGCTCTCCTTTACGATCATTTCCGCGACCACGGCCAGGCGGTCCTCACCCTTGTTAAGTGACGTGAGGTCGGTCGAGAGTTCCTCCGGCAACATCGGGAAAATTTTGCTCTCAGTATAAACAGTGACAGTATTTTGTGCGGCATGACGATCGATCGGCGAGCCTTTCTGAATAGCAGCGTCGACATCTGCAATTCCGACCAGAACTCGCAGATCACCGTTTGGCAGCATTTCTGCCCATTCTATCTGGTCGAGGTCACGTGACGTTGCGTTGTCGATCGAGGACCACAAAGTCGAACGCATATCGCGGATCGACGGCTCGGACACTGTGCGGGCTTTTGCCCGGATGTTGTCGACCTGTTCGATGACCGCGGGCGAGAATTCCGGTTCAAATCCATTTTCCAGCATTGCATCGTGGGCACGCAGGGTTAACCAATTGTCCGAATTCTGATCTTTCATCATCAATAAGACTCCTCGAAAATGACTTACTATCGGTAATCCAACAAAAGCCCATCATTTTACCAAGAGATTAGCGCACACTGCTCGGCCGAACTACCTCATTCGTACAATTCGTTGACTAGCCGCAGGTTCGGACGATATAGTTAGGCCTATCGGTCCCAAAAAAAATGCCTGGCCGCCCGGATCTGGAGCACAAGGAAATGAAGTCTTACAAGTATTGCGTTTCACTCGTCATTTTGTCGTCGGTGATTATTGTGACGGCCTCGAACGTCCTCGGTCAGCGGTACAGCCTGGCCAGCGATTTGACGGCCGTTGGGGCACTGCAAACGGCCGGATGCAACGACGGTTGGGATACGACGTTTACCACAAACGGCGCTGACGACCAGGTAAACGCGATAGCTGCAGACGGCAACGGAAACATATATTTTGCCGGTGAATTCAATTCGATCCAGGGCATGCCAGCAAACGGGATCGCTAAATGGAATGGCTCTTCATGGTCTGCATTGGGAAACGGCATTAACGGTGATATTTTCGCCATTGCGGTCTCCGGAAACGACGTTTATGTCGGCGGCAGTTTTAACGTCGCGGTTTCGGACGGCATGGCTCGGAACGTTGCAAAATGGGATGGAACTTCGTGGACCCGCCTTGGCAATGGGCTTGGCGGTGGCACGCATATTGTTCGTTCGATCGCGGTTTACGGCAGCGACGTTTTTATTGGGGGAAGCTTTTCGGTCAGCGACGGCTCACCGGCAAACGGAATTGTTCGATGGGACGGCTCGGCTTACTCAGCTCTGTCACTCGCGTCCGGGGAGATCAGGTCGCTCGTTGTCTCCGGGGGAGCATTGTACGCGGGCGGCAACGTGGCGCTCGCTCCCGGGCCGAGTGTGGGCATCGTCAAATGGGATGGCTCGGCCTGGTCTTCGCTTGGAACGGCCGCCAACACGACGGTCACGACGATCGCGGTATCTGGAACCGATATCTACGTCGGCGGCTCGATCATCCTTACCGGCCAGCAAAATTCTCACGTTGCAAAGTTTGACGGAACCGCATGGACAAGATTGGGGTTTTTCTCAAACGGTATAGTAAACGCAGTTTCTTTTTTCAACGGTGAATTATATGTCGGCGGTTACTTGCCTGACCCACCGAACACGTTCAACCACCTCGCAAAATGGAATGGGTCCACCTGGACCGGCGTCGGTACCGGAGTTTCAGGCGGCACCAGTGTCAGCGAAACGGTGATGTCGCTCGCGAGCATTAATGGAACGCTCTATGTTGGCGGCAATTTCACCTCGGCCAACGGTATGGGCGCTCGGAATATGGCCAAATATGCTTCCGGCACATGGTCGTCGTTTGCCGGAACGGGTTTGGACAGTTCCGCTAATGCGATCGCCGTGTCGGGAACCGATATTTACGTCGGCGGCACTTTCACTTCCGCCGGTTCCGTTACGGCCAATAAGATCGCCAAATGGAATAGCCTCACGAATGGGTGGACCGCTCTTGGAACCGGCGTTGCTACAGCCAATACCTCTATCAACGCGATCGCGGTCGCAGGTGACAAGGTCTTTGCGGGCGGGAATTTCACGACTATCGGCGGCGTAGGAGCTAATAACATCGCAGTTTGGAACGGCACGGCGTGGTCTGCTCTCGGCGCCGGTTTGAATGCTCCGGTAACGGCAATTATCGTTCGCGGCGAGGATGTTTATGTCGGCGGAAGTTTCACGACGGCGGGCGGCGTTGCCGCAAATCGTGTCGCCAAATGGAACGGGAACTCATGGAGCGGCCTGGATTCGGCTGTTTTGCCAAATACTGTGGTCAGCATGTCGTTTATGGGAAATGATCTTTATGTTGGGATCCCGACGACAACGGTCGCCAATCCCGCATATTTTTCGAAATATGACGGCACAACGTGGACACAACTTGGGGCAGATCTTGGTGATCGAGGTGTGAGTTCGGTTGCCGTTTTGGGGTCCGATGTTTACGTTGCCGGTGGATTTGCCTCGATCAACGGAACAACGGTCAATCGCGTTGCTAAATGGAACGGGTCGACATGGTCCGCACTCGGCGGAGGATTGCCGAGCCCGACCGGACAACTTTCAGGCGTCAAGCTCGCGACGGCAGGGAACGAACTGATCGCGATCGGCGATTTCACGGTCGCCGGCGGCGGTCCTGCCGACAGGATCGCCAGATGGAACGGCACCGCGTGGTCGCCGCTCGGCACGGGATTGAATGGCGACGGCTCTGCGGTCGTATCGGCCGGCGGTGACATCCTGGTCGGCGGCGGTTTCATGACTGCGGGTTGTAATGCATCGCCGTATTTCGCCCGATTTCGAAATACGGTCTGGACCGCTGCGTCAAATTCCGATTGGCACACGATTGGCAACTGGTCTAATGGATCGATCCCGCCAGCCAATGGCACCGCCACAATCGTTTCCGGCGATGCGGTGATCTCGTCGGCCGATGTCACGTTGAACGATCTGGTCGTGACAGGTGGCAGGACGCTGACGATCGCTTCCGGGCGAACTCTGACCGTGAACGGACGGCTCGATCTGACGAACGGCACGCTTGCCGGCCCGGGCTCCGTCATCGTCAATGGCGGCTTGAACCTCACAGAGGGAAACATTGTCGGGCTTGCGGCCCTTACCGTCAATGGCAGTTTGGTGCTTGCGGGCAGCGGCATCGGCGGTGTTGGCCTTGTCAACCTGACGGACTGCCGAACAACTGCGCTTTCCGGCGGCGGAACGAGTACCTTCATTAATGCACCGTTCCGACGATGCATCGACCGTTCCGGCGTTTACCGGTTCCCGGTTGGTTCTAACGGACTCTACGTCCCCGTCGAACTATCGAACGCGGTCGGCGGCGGTACATTCACGGTAGAACCGAAGAACGGAGCATATTCTGGAGCAGCAGTCGGACTGCCGTCAAATCGCCTTCAGCGTTGGTGGAACACGAATGCGGCTGGCGTGACACAAGCCGATCTCGCGTTCAATTACCAGGATTCTGAGGTTGTTGGGACCGAAGGGCGTTATCGAGCCTTCCGGATAGCGGGCGGCAATTCACAGCTGTTACCTTCGACTACGGTGATCGCCACAAATCGAACGACGGTTCAAGGCGTCACGTCATTCGTGAGCTTTACGCTGGCCGAAGGGCCGGCAACGTTCGAGACACTGAAGGGTAGGATCCGCACGCCGCGTAACCTCGGCGCAGACCGCGTGCTCGTCAGCCTGACAGACGGACTTGGCAACGTTCGATACGCAATGACCAACAATTTTGGATACTACAGGTTTGTGAATGTAGAGACCTGGAAACCTTACATGATAAGACTACAGTCGAAAAAATATTCGTTTTCGACGACCGAACTGCTGGTGAATTTTATCGAAAGCAATCCGGACATAAACTTCGTGTCAACGGATCATTAACGAAGATAGTCTTCGAGTTTCGTTGAAGCATCGGTCTTTTCGTCACGATATTTGACGATTATCGGGCAGTAGATCGACAGGCCGTTTCGCTTGCCGAATTCGTTTGAGACAGCACGTGACCCCTGCACGACAACGGCTCCTGCGGGAATCTCCAGCGATTTGCCGTCTTCGGCTTTAATTATCCGATTGTTCGGCAGATCAAACACTGGCGTCGAACGCGTCAGGATCACACCGCTCGCGAGCACGGCCCGTTCGCGAATGATCGTTCCCTCGTAAACGCCTGTGTTGCCGCCGACAAGGACGTCATCCTCGATGATCACAGGTGTTGCGTTCACAGGCTCAAGCACACCGCCGATCTGCGCCGCGGCTGAAAGGTGAACACGTTTCCCGATCTGCGCGCACGAACCGACGAGTGCGTGCGAATCGACCATCGTCCCCTCATCAACATACGCCCCAACATTAATATAAGCCGGCGGCACGACGACAACGCTTGGAGCCACATACGAACCGTCGCGGATCGCCGAACCGCCCATCACGATCCGCACGCCATCCGCCAAAGTCATCGGCCGCAGCGGAAATGTGTCTTTGTCAAAAAATTGCAAGGTCTCAGTCGGCTTAGACATCTCGACCATCTTGCCCATCCGAAACCCGAGCAAAATCCCCTGCTTCACCCAAGAATTCGCCCGCCAAACGCCATCCGCACTTTTCTCTGCCGAACGTATCTCGCCGCGGCGAAGCGCCAACTTAAATGTTTCGTATATTTCGCGGTCGTCGTGGGAAAACTCCGGCTTTTCAAACAGTTTCTCTATTTCAGTCTTTAAATTCACAAATAAATCTCCGCCTTATATCTAGTCGCGATCTGCAAACACGGCCCGCCCGATCAATCCGATGCCGCCCGCGAACAATATGAGCATGATCACGGTATTGAACAAACTCGTCGGCTGGAAATATATCTGCAGATTCATCAAAATGCCAGAAGCGATGACGACGATGCTGATCGCGATCAGGATCCAGCCGATGATCGACTTGCCGTTAAAGAAAACGAACGCGATGCCGAAGATCAGCGGCACGAGCGACAAGCCAAAAGTGTTGTAACCGCCCCAATTCCAAAACCCGCTGGTCACGATCACGCGACTGATGAGCATATAACCGCCAGCGATGGTCATGATGAATCCGATCACGAACTCCGCCAAACCACCCGACGTTCCTCCGGGCCTTTTTAGATCTTCAAATTCCATATTCAATATTTCAGGACTTTGGTTCTGCTATCCTTGCGGTTTGCAGCACCACGATCTGCCATCGCCCTTTTCGCTTTTCCCAAACGCTTGTATAACGCATCGCCATAGGCGATCGCTTGCCTCCGACCTCGAAGACCATCCTTACAACCGCTGTAATAACGGCGGTCTTGGATCCGTCGTATATACGAACTCTGATATCTTCGTTCGAAACCGAAACGGTCTTTACCGTGTCCGACGGTCTTAATAGGTCGAGTTCTTCCTTCTTTCCCCGGGTTCCGCCGCCAAAGTCAGTTATAAAGAGGTCATCGGCAAACAGTGCGTCAAGTGCGGCAGTGTCACGATCCTTAACCGCCTCCGCCCATTTCCCGAGTGCAGACCGCAGATCGGTCTCGTCGCGTGACATTTTAGTAGATTGTCCTAGCAACGAGAATGCGGACAATGCGATCGCTAGAATTACGCCGGCGTATCGGTAGAAAAACGTCATTTGCCGATTACTCCTTTCATTACCGCTTTCAGTCTCGCGCGAGTCTCGCCCGACACGGGAACTAGCGGTAACCGCAGATTCTCCTCCAAAAGGCCCATTTCCTTCATTACAAATTTACACGGAGCCGGCGATGATTCGGCGAAATTTGCCTCCATCAACGGTAAAAGCCTGTAGTGGAGTTTACGGGCAAAATGAAACGACCCGTTCAGCGAATGCACGACCATTCGAGCGGTCTCCCTCGGCATTTCATTGGCACATACTGACACAAGGCCGTCGGCACCGAGAACGGCGAGCGGCAGCGTCGATGCGTCATCGCCCGAAAATACCTTGAATTCTCTCGGCCGGTCCGCGAGGATGTGCATCACCTGGGAAAGGTCTCCGGAAGCTTCCTTGGTCGCAACAATATTGCTGTGCGTTTCGGCAAGACGCAGTGTTGTTGCGGCGGTAATATTCGCCGCGGTCCGCGACGGCACGTTATACAACATGATCGGAAGGTCCTTGACGCTCTTGGCGATCTCCGAAAAGTGGGCGAACAGTCCTTCCTGCGTCGGTTTGTTGTAATACGGTGCCACGATCAACGCCGCGTCGGCACCGGCCTCGCGGGCTTTTCGCGTAAAATCTATCGTCGCCGACGTGCTGTTACTACCCGTTCCGGCGATAACGTGAGCCCCAAGACATTTCGCCACGCCGACCGTCAGCGATATCACGTGCAATCGCTCGGCTTCGTTCATCGTCACACTTTCACCGGTCGTGCCGCATGGGACGAGCAGCTTCACGCCGCCTTTTATTTGCCGCTCGACCAGTTTCAGATAGCAATCTTCGTCGATCGACCCGTCTTTATGAAATGGTGTTACCAGAGCAGTCGCGCATCCACGCATCCAATCAGTTTTCATTGTCATAATTCAAAAATGGAACCAAGGACGACCACAGATTAACACAGATGATAAGAGAACCTAATCAGGTCTATTTAGGATCTTTGTAATGAAACAGTGAGTAACTGCGGTCTGTTTCCATAGCCATTTGATCCAGTATCAAACCGCTTCGATCGCAGAGAAAAATCGATCCAGTTTACGAATATCGAGTTTTCCGTCTGTTCGCACGCCTGAACAAATATCGAGACCAAACGGCTGTACCGAGTAGATCGCTTCGCGGACATTGTCGGCATTCAATCCTCCGGCTAGGAAAATCGGCTTTTTGCAGGCCAACACGATCCGTCTCGACAGTCTCCAATCATGCCTTCGGCCCGTCCCGCCAAGTTCCTTGACCTCCAGCGTTGGGTTGCCGCTGTCGAGCAGTATCGCGTCGACAAATTCCGCTAATTCCACCGCTTCGTCGACTGACCGTTCGCCGGTTACATGTACGACCTGCACTAATTTCACATGCGGCAATGCGTTGCGGATCGAGTCGTATTCGCGGCCGATCAGTTCGTCGACGATCTGGATCGTGTTTGTCTTGGTACGATGATGGTGTTCGATTATGCCTTGTGGCGTTTGTTCGGAGGTCAGCAAGAAAGTCGCGATCGGCGGCGGCACTCTCCGTGTTATCGAATAGATCAATTCGTCTGATATCGGCCCAGGCCCGGAAGGCATCCTGCCAACCAGACCAACAGCGTCGGCACCGGCATTTATTGCCATTGCGGCCTCTCCTTCGCTGGAAATACAACAGATCTTGATCCTCGGCATCAATATTCGTGAATCGCTCTTTCACCGAACTCCCATCGGAGCACATCGGCAGATGATCGCGGCATCATACACCTACGATCTCGCCGATGACATCGGTGAATTCGTGGAAGCCCTTCCTGCCTTCGATCCATTCGGCTGCCAGAATTGCACCGAGCGCAAAGCCGTCTCGCGACCGTGCCGTATGCTCAAGCAAGATCTGATCGGCCGGCCCGTCAAATCCGACGCGGTGAGTTCCGGGAATGTTGCCGGCTCTGGTTGCGGAAATATCGCCGACCTCGACGTGCTTCGAGATAACATTTTTGAGTTTCAATGCCGTACCGGACGGAGCGTCTTTTTTGCGAGAGTGATGCTGCTCCTCAACGAAGGCATCGTATTCGGGAAATTTGGCGAATATCTCAGCCGCATATTCGGCCACCTTGTAAAAGAGGTTCACACCGATGGAAAAATTGGCTCCGAAAACGAAGCCGCCGTTCCCGGAACTGACGACATTCTCGATCTCGCTTCTATGATCGTTCCAGCCGGTCGTGCCCTCGACCAATGGTACGCCCGCCATGACACAGGCTTCCACATTACGCCGCACTGCCGACGCTATTGTGAAATCTATTGCAGCGTTAGCGCCTTTCAGCTTCAGAGCCAGTTCAGCGGAAGATAACGCAGAATCCGCGTCGTCGACAACGACAGCGATCTCGTGGCCGCGTTCGATTGCAACGGACCCGACCAATCTTCCCATTGCCCCATAACCTATTAGTGCAATCTTCATAAATTTCTAACCACATTGAATCACGGGACACATCGATCTGTTTTCAGATAATTATTGTGCCGTATCAAAATATTTTCGACCTATGTTTCGTTGTTCCGATGTGGTAAAAGTCTATTCACCAAGGCGACGTACAAGTCCACAGCGGTTCCCAAGTCCTCTTTTAGAACGAACTCGTCTTTTGTGTGAGCGACCAAGATCGAACCGGGCCCGAGCAGCAACGGCTGGCCCCAATTTGGCAAATGCGGAATGTCGGTGGTAAATCGCACGACCTTCTGGCGAAAACCCTCGACCTCATGCATCCGAACGGGTTCACTCGCCGACAATATCTCGATCTCGCCGCGGTCGCGAACAACGTTGCGGACCGCTTCTTCGATCGGCTCTCGTTTTGTCGTCAGGCGTATCGCCAGGCCCGCCTCAGCGACTGGAGGGATCACGTTGAGGGCCACGCCGCCTTCGATCGTGCCGATGTTGACCGTGGTTTCGCCAAAGAAATCGTCATTCGGAAATCGCGTGTGGCGAATATCGTCGAGTATATCGAGCAGCTTTTCGATCGCGGATTCGCCCTCTTCCGGGTAAGCCGAGTGTGCCGCCTTACCCGCGGTCCTTATGTTAAGCCGAAACGTTCCCTTTGACCCGATCGCCAGATCGTTGTCGGTTGGCTCGCCGTTGATCAGGAATTGACATCTTGTCGCCATCGGATGAACATTCGCCACCTTTGCCCCGGTCGAAGCACGCTCCTCCTCAACGGTGAAAAGCAAACCGATGTCTTCAATTCCGACTGCACGCAGTTGCTCCGCCGCAGTTATCTGAGCCGCGATTATGCCCTTTGCATCGCACGCCCCGCGGCCGTATATCTTGTCCTCGTCCTCCGTCGGTGGGATGAACGGCGGCACCGTGTCCATGTGCGTCGACAGCCAAACGCGCGGGCTGTCGTTCAGATACGCGATGACGTTGTTTTGGTTCTCCGATACCGCCTGCAGTTCGACCGTCCAACCGAGCGATTCGAGATGGTCACGCAGATAGAGCCCGACCGCCTTCTCATCGCCGGAAACTGACGGTATCGACATCAATGACTTAGTTAATTCGAAAAGACCCATTGCGGAAAGTCCGTTAAATCAATCTGCGCAATGGCAGATGTAAATTCCTGTACCTCAATAATTGGCAGTAATATACTGCGGCAACCCGAATCAAAAGAACTGCTTATGCAGTTTCTGTATTACTGCAGAGGCCACATCTTCTTTGACAACAAACGTCAGATTTACGCTCGACGCCCCGTGTGAAACGAGAGCAACATTTACGTCGTCAATGGTAGAAAAGACCTTTGCGGCCAGACCGGTCGAGGCTCTCAGGCCCTCGCCGACAACGCAAATAACGGCATAGCCAGATTCGACCTCGACATCGCCGAGGCGTTCGAGTTCGGTGACGATCTTTTCGAGTTCGGCGGTGTTATCGAGCGTCAAGGCGACCGAAACCTCTGATGTCGAGATAACGTCGATCACAGTCCGGTAGCGTTCAAAAACCTGAAAGAGCGCGCTCATAAACCCGTAGCTGCCCAGCATCCGGGCCGAGGTGATCCGGAGGATCGTAATGTTCTTCTTGTGGGCGATCGATTTGATCTTGTTCGGCGCCTCGGCGGAATCTGCGAGAACCATAGTACCGACCGCATCAGGTTCAAATGTGTTGCAAACTCTGACCGGGATGGCATGATCGACAGCAGGCTTAATTGTTTTCGGGTGGAGGACCTTTGCACCAAAATACGCAAGTTCGGCCGCTTCTTCATAGCTTAGAACCGGGATCGTTCGTGCTTCGGCACATATACGCGGGTCGCAGGTCATCACCCCTGTAACATCGGTCCAGATTTGCAGCTCTCCACCTTGCAATGCCGCCGCGACCATTGCGGCCGAATAATCGGAACCACCTCGCCCGAGCGTCGTCGTTTCGCCTCCGCGATTGGCCGCGATAAAGCCACCCATCACAGGAACTTCCAAATCGGCGATGATCGGGCCGAGTTCGAGCCTAATAAGTTCCTCGGTCTCGTTCCAAATCGGCTGTGCCGCCCCGTATTCGTCGTCTGTAACTATTAGCCGACGTGAGTCGACCTGTCGGGCCCTGATTCCCTTTGCTTTGAGGACCTCCGCAAGCAAACGCGATGAGAGTTGTTCACCGTAAGATACGATCGCGTCCTTGAGCATCGATAGCGGCAGGCTCCGTCGCGAGACACGCATTAATAGATCAGAAAGTTCTCCTCGGGCAAGTTCAAGTTCACCTCCAAATGCATTTGGGCGGCCGTCCGTGATAAAGTGCCGGGATACGTCTGCGTGACGTTCAAAATGCGGTTCGAGCGAAAGAAATGCCTCGGCGAAATCACCCTTTTTGGCGATCTCAAATGCCGAAAGCAGAGCATCCGTGACCTTGGTCATCGCCGAAACCACGACGACCGGCTGCTTCTGAAGTTGTGACGAGACAATCTGAAATACGCGTTCGAATGCGGCCACGTCGCCTACCGACGTACCGCCAAACTTCATCACCGTTGGAGTTTGGGATTGATTCACAGCTACTAAGTAAATTTAAGGTAAATCGGCCGGGTTAGCAAAGCGTTTGCTTCAAATCGGTGAGTTCCGGCGGCAATTGCGTACCGGTCTGAAGGCCATCGCGGACGTGAGATCGCCACCGTTCGTATTAGCTCGTCATGGTTGACGAATGCGTCTGGCCGAGCCGCCCGATCGTCTGATATCCGAATAGCTCGATATTCGGCGATAGATATCCGTCCTTTACGGGCTCGTCACGCACGAGATCCGTGCTTAGATATTTTTTGTTGTCATCGCAAAATACGGTTGTTACGATCGCGTCAGCACCTAGTTTTTCCTGGGCGATCAGCGCCCCGAGGAAATTTGCCCCCGACGAGATACCGACCGCAAGGCCCAACTGGCTGGCGAGCTTTTGTGCCATCAGGATCGAATCACCGTCCGACACGCCAATGACCTCATCGAGGTGGTCGAGTTCACAGATCGCCGGAACAAATTCGTCCGAAATGCCCTGTATCCGATGACTTCCCACCTTATGGCCGGTGGACATTGTCGGTGATTCGAGCGGTTCCAGCGGATACAGCTTGATGTCCTTACTCATTTGGGCAAAATACCTCGCCACGCCCATGATCGTTCCGCCGGTCCCGACGCCGGCAACAAATGCGTCCGGTTCAAATCCGACATGATCCAGCTGCTCCCAAATCTCAGGCGCAGTTGTGAGGTAATGAGCCTCCGGGTTAGCCTCATTTGAAAACTGATGCGGCAGGAATACATGCTCGTGCTCCCGTTTGAACTCCTCGCACATCTCGATCGACCCGAGAAATCCACCCTGCTCATGGCTCACCAGCGTGACCTCGGCACCGTAGCTCTTTATCAGCGAGATCCGCTCCTTACTCATCCAATCCGGCATAAAAATGTGGACCGGATTGCCGAACGCATGGCCGATCGCGGCAAACGCGATGCCGGTATTGCCGCTTGTGGCCTCGACGATCGTATCGCCTTTCTTGATCTCGCCGTCTCGATATGCAGTGCTAATTATGTGGAGAGCCATCCGGTCCTTGATACTGCCGGACAGGTTGAGGTGCTCTGCCTTCGCAAAGATCGTCCGTCGCTTGCCGAAGTAATGAAAGTGAAGAGCCAGCAACGGTGTGTTGCCGATCAAGTTTTCTACATAGCTTGTGTTTACCGGCACGGCGGCGAAATGATTTTGAAACTCGTCAAGTCTGCTCATGTTCATACGTGGATATCCTCACTCTCTGCCCCCAATGGAGGCGCTATGCTAAAGCGATATCACGAAGACGACAGTTTTTATGTGAGGCATGTCACAAAACAGACCCATTAGCCGCAAAGGACGGCTCCACCGTTAATATTGAGTATCTCGCCGGTGATGTGCCGCGACCAGTCAGACAGCAGAAAGCAGATTGACAACGCAATGTCGTCAGTCGTCGCGATACGTTTGAGCGGTATCGAATCGATCACGCTTTGCTCATACGCTTTGTCCTCAAAAACCGGCCTGACCATCGCCGTTTCTATCCAGCCGGGAGCGACGGCGTTGACGCGTATCCTTGGGCAAAGTTCGCTGGCGAGAGCTTTGGTAAACGATATTTGTCCGCCCTTTGAGGCGGCGTAGTTCGAATATCCCGATTCGCCGCGTTGTCCGGCCGTCGACGAAACAAGCACGATCGCCGCCGAATCACACTTCTTCATCGCGGGCACACAGGCCTTGGTCATCGCCCATGCTGACTTAAGATTGGTGTTAATGACCTTGTTCCAGAGTTCTTCGCTCATGAGTTCGATCGGGGCCCCGTCCCAAATACCGGCATTGCACACTAAGAGATCGATGCGGCCAAACCTCTCAACTGTCTGCTTTGCGATCTTATGCGCACCTTCAAACTCGGACACATCGGCAGATACGGCGATCGCTTCAACACCCTTTTCCATGCAAAGGCGCACCGTCTCATCAGCCTCGGCGTGATTGCTCAAATAGTTGACCACCACGTTCGCCCCGCCCTCGGCCAGCCGCAATGCCGTCGCTCGGCCAACGCCTCGCGAAGCACCTGTGATGATCGCTGTTTTGCCCGCAAACAGACTTCCAGGCAATCCTATACTTGTTCCCTGCTCAGTCATTTTGGATATTTTGCCACGAATTGCACGAATGACACGAATTCGAATGACCCATTATTCATGCTATTCGTGACATTCGTGGCTAATTTCTTTTGTGTTAATCTGTGGTTTCAATTACCTTATGAACGACCAAAACCTCCTCGAAGATCAGCCCATCGCCTGGACGCCGACGCCTGACGTTATCGAATGCTCACGGCTTACAAAATTCATGCAGCAGGTCGGTGTTTCGACATGGGATGATCTCTACGCCTATTCGATAAACGATGTCGAGAAATTTACCGAGGAGGTCATTAAGTTCCTCGACATAAAATTTGACCCGCCATACGAAAAGCTGCTCGATACGTCGAACGGTGTCGAAATGCCGACATGGCTCGCCGGCGCCGGCCTCAACGTCACCGAAATGTGCCTCGACCGCTGGCAGACGGATGAGATGAACGACCAGCCGGCGGTAATTTGGGAAGGCGAGGACGGAGCAGAAGCCACAATTTCCTATGCACAACTTCTGAGCGAGGTATCAAAATGCTCCGAGGGTCTGCGAGCAAGAGGTCTCGGCAAAGGCGATGCGGTTGGAATACATATGCCGATGATCCCGGAAACGGTAATTGCATTGTTGGCGATCAACCGCATCGGAGGTATCGCTGTTCCTGTTTTTAGTGGTTATGGCGTTGAAGCCATTGTTAGCCGCATGAACGCGGTTGGTGCAAAAGCTTTACTCACGTGTCCCAATTTTGTGCGTAGGGGTAAACAAGCTATGTTGACTCCAGTTGGTCTCGAAGCAGCAGGAAAGTGCCCCACAATAAACTATGTCTTCCTTGTTCCCGCTCCGATGAAACCACCGCCTAGACCGCTAAAACCGGGCGAACTGCCCGAAGAAGCGAGAAAGTTGATTGAAGCTTACAAGGCGATGTCCGACGAAGAGAAGGTCGAATATCAGCGAACTCAGAAAGCTGAAAGCGAGCGTCAACGCGAAGAATTCTTTGTTCAACTCAAGGAATTAGGAACCTCAGAAACCAAGATCGACGAGATACGACAACAAATGGAAACTCGCCCAAGCGGCATAGGGTCAATTTCATTCGGGATCTATGACGTTCACAAAGGGCCGATAGAGCGTCAATATAGGATTAATCACTGGCAACAACTTTTTGATACGGCAGAAGCAGCTACTGCTGAGTCTTCTGTCGAACAAACCGCCGCCGAAGATCCGCTCATTATCCTCTACACCTCCGGCACGACCGGCAAGCCGAAGGGCATCGCTCATACGCACGCGAGTTTTCCGATCAAGGCCGCTCAGGATATGGCGTTCGGGACGGATGTCGGAAAAGGTACGCGGATATCGTGGTACACGGACATCGGCTGGATGATGGGGCCGTGGCTGATCTACGGGGCTTTGATAAACGGTGCGACGATCTGCATTTATGACGGAGCACCTGATTATCCACAGCCTGACAGAATGTGGGAATTCTGCGCAAAGCATAAGGTTGAGGTGCTCGGTATTTCGCCGACGCTAGTGAGGTCGCTGGCGACACACGGTGACGATCTTCCTAAGAAGCACGACCTTTCATCTCTTCGAGCCTTCGCCTCTACCGGTGAGCCCTGGAATCCGGCTCCGTGGTGGTGGCTTTTCGAGAAGGTTGGCAACTCAAAGTTGCCAATCATAAATTACAGCGGCGGCACCGAGATCGCGGGCGGTATTTTGATGGGCAATCCGCTGCTGCCGATCAAGCCGTGTTCGTTCCCTGCTCCATGCCCCGGAATGGATGTCGACATTTTGGACGAAGACGGTCAACCTGTTGACGCAGGCAAGGTCGGCGAACTTGTCATAAAACAGCCATGGATCGGAATGGCTCGCGGATTTTGGCAGGAAAAAGAACGTTATCTCGACACGTATTGGCGGCGGTTCAAAGATATCTGGGTTCACGGCGATTTCGCGATGCGAGACAAAGACGGCCATTGGTTCATCCTCGGCCGCTCAGATGACACGCTCAAAGTCGCCGGCAAACGCGTCGGCCCAGCAGAGGTCGAGAGTTTATTAGTCGCTCACCCACAAGTTACCGAGGCCGCTGTCATTGGTGTGCCCGACGAAGTAAAAGGCACGGCAATGGTCGCTTTCGTAGTGACGAGCGACAAGGGACAAGGGGCGAGTGAAGAGGTTTCTTCTGACTCATCACTCATCACTTATCACTCATCACTGGAACAAGAGTTGAAAACGCTCGTTGCCAAAGATATGGGCAAACCGCTCGCCCCATCGCGGATCCACTTCGTCACCGCATTGCCAAAAACACGTAATGCCAAGGTAATGCGCCGCGTTATTCGTTCGGCATATCTTGGCGAAGACCCCGGAGATCTTTCGGCTCTCGAACATCCCGAAACTGTCGTAGCGATTCGGAGTTCTAATCCCGAACTCTAAGATTTTTGATACAATTACGGTGGATGAACTACAAAGTTGGAGCCGCAACGGTTCTAAATTCGAACGATCCGGCCGACTGGTTCGAACGTAGTTTGCGCTCGCTTTTCGACGCTGCCTTTCTCCAACTCCCAAACGCCTTGGACCCGGCTCTAATCGAAGGCATACATGACATGCGTGTCGCCACGCGGCGGCTCCGCAGTGCTCTACGCGACATCGAGCTCGCGGTTGGCAAACGTCCGGCAAAGCATGCGTTAGCTGGGCTTAATACCTTGGCTCACGCCCTTGGCTCGGTACGTGACGAGGACGTCGCGATCGAGGAGATGGATCGTTTGTTGACCGAGCCCGGCGCGGAACACGTCCGAAGCGGCATCGACTCTCTTATCAGAAATCGCCGCGTTCGCCGCGAAGCAGCGTTCAACGACCTTTGCCGCATGCTTTCGGTCAATTTTCAACAGGAACTGCGTCACCGCTTCGAGACGTCTCTCGAATTGGTTTTGATCGAAATCGGTCGATCTCGGTTCGTCGACGTCCGAAGATTTGGCAGCTACATCGCCAGGTCACGTCTTGACGAACTTAGACCGCTTTTGGTCCGGCTTTATGACCCTTTTGATCGTAAAACACTGCATAATGCCCGAATTGCCGCCAAGCGGCTCCGTTACTCGATCGACATGTTTTCCGAACACTTAGGAATTGCTGCAGCGTCGTTCTCAAAGGAAATTGCAAGATTACAGGGCTATCTCGGTGATGCGCACGACCGTGATGTTTGGCTGGGCGATCTCTGCAAATTGATCCTCACTGAAAAGAGGTCTGGCCGCGAACCCGACGGCAAATTGGAGGCCGCCAAGTGGCTGATCGCGGAATTCTCTAGATCCCGTACAAAGAACTTTCGCTATGCTTTAAGCTTATTATCTGATTGGGACAGAACTGAATTCTTCCTGAACGTGGAAAAATTCTTAAGAGTGAGAATAGTATGAGTACGACCATCTACTCGATCGGCCACGGCAGGCATCCGTTCGAATATTTTCTCAGGCTGCTTAAAAAATACAAGATCGAGTTCGTTTGTGATGTACGGGCATTTGCCCGTTCGCGATGGCCCCATTTTAATGGGCATGTCTTGGCGGAGTTGCTCGCTGATCACGGCATAGGATACGAACATTTGCCCGAGACCGGCGGCAAGAACAATCCTGACCCTGCCGACGTCGAATGGGGTGTCAACCGGCTGATCGAGACAGCCTCAGAGATGCGAACGGCGATGATGTGCTCTGAATCGAAACCGCTTACCGACCACAAACAACCGCGTGCCAACTGCCATCGCGTTGGCAAGCTTGCTCCGCTGCTGCGAGCTAAAGGTGTCGATCGAATCATCCATATTTTACCGGATGGCGAGACTGCAGAATTTGATGAAGCTGCCTTCCCATCGATCTGGTAGGAATCAGGCCATTATTCTGACCATTACACTGCTGAACGCTGTGTTTCCCGTCAATTCGTCTATAACCGTTTCGTCTGTCAGGTCATTGATCGAAACCCCGGCGTTTTCGGCAGCGACGTCCAGGATTACGCCATCTCGTCCGTGGCCGTATCCGTGCGGCATCGAGACCACTCCGATCATGATGCTGTCCGTCAGTTCGACCGGCAACTCAACCGAACCCACACGGGAAACTACTCGCACCAATTGTCCGTTAGCGATCGACATCCGATCAGCGTCATGGCTGTTCATCATCAGCGTGCATCGGTTCTTTCCCTTGATCAGCGTGTTGCTGTTGTGCAGCCACGAATTACAGTCTCGTAAGTGCCTGCGGCCGATCAGTGTAAAGGGCATATCCTTATCCCCATAAGATCCGGCACTACTTTTCAATCGATCAACGTCTCTTACCAGAAGCTCAGGTGCGATGTCGATGCGCTTATTGGGCGTCAATAATCGATCAGGAAGACAAGGCTTCAATTCACCCAGATCCATCCCGTGAAGCGATTGTTTTAGCGTGTCGAGAGACATTTGATACTTCCCGAACTGTAGTCCGAGGCCCAACTTGAGTTCCGGTGGCTCAGATCGAGTAGTTTGCTCAACGTCCGTCAACCGTGCGGTCAATTCCTGAAAGATCTCCCAGTCGTATCGAGAATTTTGCGGCTTTTCGAAAAGCGGACTCGAATATTTGGCGGTATTTCTGACCGCGAAAGTATTAAATATTACGTCATAATGCGAACTCTCAAGATTGGTGGCCGGAGGCAGGATAATGTCGGCATGGCGAGTAGTTTCGTTGATGTAAAAGTCGATCGAAACCATAAAATCCAGCCCGCCCAGCGCGCGGTCAAGTTGTCGGCCATTCGGGGTCGACAGCACAGGGTTTCCGCAACTCGTCACCACTGCCCGGATCCGGCAATCGCCATCGGTGAGGATCTCTTCGGCAAGCGCCGCGACCGGTAATTCGCCCATAAATTCTGGTAGCTTTCGAATCCGACTTTGCCAGCGGTTATGAATATTGCCCCACTTCGCGCCCTGTAACAGGTCGAATGCAGGGGCCGTGAACATTGCTCCGCCGGCCCGGTCGAAATTACCGGTTAGGATATTTACCGCGTTGATCAACCACTGACAGAGCCCGCCGAACATCTGCGTCGACAGGCCAATTCGACCATAACAGACAGCGCTTTCGGCCGATGCAAATTCTCGCGTCATCCTGACGATCTCCGCCGCCGGGATACCCGTTATCGTTTCGGCATTGTCCGGAGAAACGTCTTGCGAAATCGCTCTCAGAGTTTCGATGCCGTCGGTAAAGCCGGACGATCGGCCGAGATCTACTAATCCCTCTCGAAAAAGAGTGTGAATTATCGCCAGCAGCAGAAAAGCATCGGACGACGGCCTTATGAAATGATGCTCAGCCGCAATGCGAGCAGTTTCGGTTCGTCGTGGATCGACCAGCACAACCCTGCCGCCGCGCTTTCGGATACTTGTCAAGCGGTTAATGATGTCCGGCGAGGTCATCAGGCTCCCGTTCGATGCGATCGGGTTCGCTCCCAAAATCAGAAAATACTTAGTCCGGTCGACGTCAGGTATCGGTATCAGAAACGGGTGGCCGAACATCGTCCAACTTGCAAAATGGTGCGGCAATTGGTCGACGGACGTTGCCGAAAAATTGTTCTTCGTCCCCAAAGCCTTTAACAGATCGCGGCTGTTGAGCATCGTGCCGAGATTATGAACGGTTGGATTTCCTTGATAAACGCCAACCGCGTCGCGACCATACCTGGCTTGTATCTCTGATAGCCGCCTCGCAGTTTCATCGAACGCCTCTTCCCAACTGATCTCTTGCCAGCCATTGTCGATTTGTTTGACCGGTGCTTTTAGACGATTCGGGTCTTCGTAAATATCTCGTAGGGCGACCGCCTTTGGACAAATGTGTCCGCGAGAAAACGGGTCGAGTTTGTCACCCGTGATCGAGATTATCTTATTGTCTTCGTGAGTGATCTCGATGCCGCAAATGGCTTCGCATAGATTGCAATTGCGATAATGTTTCTCCTGCATTCAAACCTCGACTGTTTAACTGTCCTGGCCGCCTTCTGAGGAAGGTGAGTAACCCGGAAAACGCGGGATCCAGCACATTACGGAGCGCTAATATTTCAGGTAGGGTTCGCCGAACCGCCGAGCAAGATCCTCTTCCTCAAGCGGCCTAAATATCAGCTGCCATATGAACGAACCCATCAACGCGTAAATTGCGACTAGCGGGGAACCGAGGAAAAGGGCGACCGCCAGTCCTTGCCCGATCCCTGAGACCGCCATTGGATTACGAACAAACGCATACGGCCCCCGAATGACCAGGTATTTTGCATGGTCGAGCGGAAGCGGAGTCCCTTTCCCAATTCTCGACATAACGATCGAGCCCCAGACACCCAATGAACTGATCGCGACGAATAGCACCGCGGCCAATAACCTTTGAAATGCGAATTGCAATCTCACGACACCCAACTTCTCTTCTAGGATCGCTATCAAATAGGGAAAGACAACAAGGATGATCAACCAAATCACAACGATCTGGGTCATTGTTTTGAGCAATATCCAATTGGTGGACGTTTCGGCCGCCTCGCGAAACATTGTCTTTTCAAACGCAAGCCCGACGGCAAAAACCCCACTCCAGATCATCGCCGAAAACATCAAGGTCACGCCAAGCCAGCCAATGTCCGTCATTAAGGTGAATTCAAGACAATTTATTGAAGCGTAGCTAACCGCACCTGTAACAAACCAAACAGCAATTCGCGAGTGTTCGTTATCGTAGAAGCAAAGCCAAGCCGCTGTCAGCGAACCCATTCCCAGGAACGAGAGGTCCGCGAGCCAATAGGACATCAGCGAGATATCCGATGACTTCTCGAGCAAAAAGTACTGCCGCGAATACGGAAAGAAAAAGAGGACCGCCCACCATGCAATTACAGCTGCACCTTGGAGGGCGAAATAGATCGCAGCTGCATACCGAACCTTCATGTAATACCGTCCGTTAGAATCCGACGACCTTCTTGATGACCTTCTCAACCCTCTTCCTACCGGTTTCTTTCTCGATCTCATCCAGCCGCGACGATAATATCTGAACAAAAATATCGCGATTTGCGGCCTGAACAATCGGCATTGCTCGTTCCGCATACATTGCCAGTTGATTTGTCGGACACGTCGACAGTTGTTTCGCAAGTTGTGCAAATGCGTCGTCAACGTATCTGTGATCGGATGCGAGTGATATCAAAATATTTACACAATGGTCGCGCGTTATGACCGAGCCTTTGTCAGAGGCATCAATGATCCTAGGCAAATCGGCGAATATCTCGTATGGCTTGACCTTTGCGATGCACCCAAGTGCTGTCATCGCTCCCCACTGGAGGCGGTTGTCTTTGCTGGATAACAGCGTTAGAAATACCGCTGCGTGATCCGCAATCAGTTTCGGTTCGACATTGCCGATCTCATAAAGCACCTTGATACAATCGCTTCGGATACCTTTGTGTTTGCTCGAAAGATTCTCGACGAGTTCCTTCACGGCGCCATCATCATTAGAGGCAACTATCTCGGCCGCGAGTTCCTGATTGGGAACTTCGTCGCGGCGATTGAGCGAGGTCGCAAGTTTCGGGATAATGCTCATAATCTGCTTGGCCGCAATTGTATTCGCAATATGGAAAAAACAAAAGCTATAAGCGAAGCGAATATTTCGGTGATCTGCCGCGAACTTGCCGCAACCGACGAGCGTCTGTGCCATATTCATGCGATTTATGGAACTCCACCGCTTTGGGCCCGGCCGGCCGGTTTTGCCACGCTGCTGCAGATCATTCTCGAACAGCAGGTCTCGCTCGCATCCGCAAAGGCGTGTTTTGACAAACTCGCCGCCCTATTAGGCGAGGTGACCCCCGAGCGATTTCTTACCTTAAGTGATGTCGAACTGAAGGCGATCGGCTTTAGCCGTCAAAAGATCACTTATTCCCGTTATCTTTCCGACGCGATAATGGAACACCGCATCGACCTGGGATCGATACATACGTTGCCCGACGATGAGGCACGCGAGGAACTCGTCAAGCTAAAGGGCATCGGCGCTTGGACAGCAGACGTGTATCTGCTGATGGCAATGCTCCGGCCGGACGTAATGCCCCGCGGCGATATTGCTCTGCATGCGGCCTATCAAAAACTAACCAGCGCTGAAAAACGACCCGGTTCGGACGAATTCATCGAGATCGCCGAACGCTGGCGGCCGTATAGATCAGTAGCGGCTCGCCTCCTGTGGCACTTTTATTTGAGTGAAAAGGCAGCAAGGTAGAACGGTAAAGTAAGTTAGATCGACGCCGCTGGTCACTTTCGTTTCACTTTTGCACTTTTGTTCGTTTTCACATAGCTTTAACCCAATGACCAAGATCCTTGATGTCGGATGTGGAGCAAATAAGACTGAAGGTGCTATTGGCCTGGATAACAATCCGCGAACAGCGGCCGATGTGATACACGATCTTGGCGATATTCCCTATCCGTTCGCCGACAACGAATTTGACCTGGTCGTTTCAAATCACGTTGTCGAACACGTGCCCGACGTCATGGCATTTATCACCGAATTACATCGGATCACCCGGCACGGCGGCAAGATCAAGCTGCTGACGCCGCATTACACAAACCCGGACTGGGCCAATGACCCGACTCACCGAAACCACATTAACTCGTTTACTTTCAATACTTTTCTGGCTGATCGGCAAGTGTTCGACTTTTATACGCAAGTGCGGCTTAGGCTGGTCGACCGACACACGTCCTTGCTTGGGCTTTGGAAAGCGGTCGGGATCCAATACTTGGTGAATCTTGACCGGAAACTCCCTTCGATGCGGTTTTTGCGCAAATTTTGGGAACACTATTTGAGCAATGTTTGCCGCGGAAAGGAACTGCGCTTTGAGTTCGAGGTCATTAAGGACGTTCCGAACGATCAGATCGTCGATAAGGACGCGTGATCAATTGCCGCGGCTACCGGTCGCCCTCCCTCGGAATTCGTTTTTTCCGGCAAACTATTCCCGAACTTCTGCGCATCTGTTATCGTTAGAGTCGGTGTGATTTTACGCACAGAGGTATTGTTAATGAAAAGTTCGAAGTTTACTTTCGCCGCACTGGCGATGTTGATGGTTGGGATCATTGGTTTCGGCATGGTCAAGACTCCGTCGAGTTCGGCAAAGTCGCGCCAATCGACGGCACTCATTGGCCTGCTTCCTGCATCGGACGCGGTCATGGGATTTGACTCAAGACGCTTCTTCAATGAGGCTATGCCGCAAATTTTGTCGGCCAATAAGCCGATGCTCTCGAAGATCGCAATTCAGCTCGACGAGATAAACAACAAAACCGGTATAGATCTTCGTAAGTTCGATTCCTTCGCCGTCGGACTGGCTGTGACGCGGGTCAAAGATAACGAATTCGACTTTGACCCGGTAGCAATTGGACGGGGTGACATTAACAGCGGGGCTCTGATCGCTATCGCCAAGT
This sequence comes from Pyrinomonadaceae bacterium, assembly GCA_019694345.1. Lineage (GTDB taxonomy): Bacteria > Acidobacteriota > Blastocatellia > Pyrinomonadales > Pyrinomonadaceae > OLB17. The sequence continues at coordinate 27,252 of JAIBCA010000047.1, forward strand.
TGGCGGCAAATGGGAAGTATCGCGAAGAGAAGGTCGGCGAGCGAACTATTTACGTGTTTGCCGCCGATTCGGCAAAAGTAGCGATCAGCCAAACGGCCGGAAAGACGGGCCCGGCGGTTGATGACCTGATCGGACGCACGATAGACGGATTTACAAAGGAAATGGCGATCTCCGCGATCGACGGCAATACGCTCGCCATCGGGTCTCTGGCGCGCGTTCGTGCGACGCTTGAGGGGGCCACTAAGGTTTCGCCTGAGATCACGACATTGTTGGCGGGTAAAGAGAACTCGGTAATGTCGTTTGCAATGTCTGCTCCGGCCGGAATGTCAAAAATGATACCTCTCGACAACGACGAGCTCGGTGCAAACATTGACTCGATCAAATTCGTTTCCGGGTCGATGGATGTAGTTGCGGCCGGTACATCGCTCGCGGTTTCGGCCCAAACGGTCAAACCCGAACAGGCAAAGTCGATCTCCGAAATGCTCGAAGGGCTCCAGATGCTTGGTAAGTCGTTTCTCGGAAATTCAAAACGTGCCGATCAAAAGGTATATGCCCGAATGATCGGATCAGCAAAGATCCGAAACTCTGCGAACAACGTCTCACTGGATCTGCTTATTGCTCAACCCGATATTGACGTGATCGTTGGCGCGGTCAAGTAACCCGGCGGATTTCTAACACTGAACGGCCCCGTGATCTGATTGAGATACGGGGCCATTTTTCCTTTGCTTGGTGTCTATCTCCGGCGGCGGCCAAAATGCGGCGGCCGGCCGGGAGCAAACTGCTCCAGATCGCGGTTAAATTTGCCGTCTTCGCTAAGAAGCGGAAACAACTGAAGATCCGGCGAGAGATATGCGGCCCTGAGTTCTACCGGCCGCGGACCGGCCTTGATAACCCGAACTGTGGTGCCACGCACCTCTTCGATCCAGGCTGCAAACTCCTCTGCCCGGCCTACCGTCGCTGACAGCAGTAAGAGCCTTATCCGTTTTGGCGAAAGTATGATCGCCTCTTCCCAAACATGGCCGCGTTCTTGATCGGCGAGGTAATGCGCTTCGTCAAGGATCACAAAGTCGGCCTCGACATTGTCTCCATTACGCATCGAATCAAATAACAGATTTCGATAGATCTCTGTAGTTCCAACGATGAGTGGTGCTGAGGAGTTTTCCTTGCGGTCGCCGGTGAGAATTCCGACGCTCTCTGATCCAAACTCATCACTGAATTCGGCGTACTTTGAGTTGGTTAGAGCCTTGAGCGGAGTCGTGTACCAAGCCCGCTTTCCAGAGGCAAGCAGACGACGGATCTCTTCTCGGGCGATCCACGTTTTTCCGCTGCCCGTCGGCGCCGTGACCAGCACGTCCTCGTTCTCGATGGCCGCCAGAGCCTCCAATTGAAAGTCGTCGGGCTTGAATGGTCTGGCGATTGGAACGCCGATACCCGCTAGCAAGCGCTCGACGGCTCGCAGCTGTTGGGGCGATTGAGGTTTTGGTGCCGTTCGCACGGAACTTTCACCTGCAAAAAAGCGTTTACCTTTACGTTCCTTACTACGGCCGTCTTGCGGGCGACGGGGGCGGTGTTTGCCGCCGGATCCTTTGTTTCGGGAACGTGTCATCAACGAAATGTTAGTTGTTTGAAGACGCAAAGTCTAATCCTTCCATTTTCATTATCGATAATGGTAAAATTGTAAGTTGGTTCGCAACGAATCAAGCGAACAATGCGTCTAAAATCAGAGGCTTTGCATTTTCAGGCCGTATTCATATTGGGACGCTAGATATATATGTTTGAGCAGCAATTATTTAATACCGACGAGACCGCTCGACCTGTCGAAACTAACGAAGACGGGCTCTTTGGTAATTATGAGATCAGATCTTGGGAGTTATCGCCGCGTATATACAAGATCTTAGGTGCTTCGGCGATCGTGAATTTGCTTGCGTTGCTCGTTTTCGCACAGACATCGCTCCTGACAATGAAGGGCTGTGACAGCCCGCTGGTTGGTAGTGTTTGTCAGGCGCTGGACACGGTCTATGTCGGCGCTATGCTATTCGGAACTGACCGTGAATACGTCGATGCGGCCTATGAAAAGACGGATCTTGCCGATGCCGAGATCACTTACATCGACGTGACCGGAGTAACCCCTCCGTTGTCGTATCCGGAAGGTTACTTTCAGATCGCCAACCCGGTGCAGTGGGAGATGATCCAGCAGGCTCAACAGAACTCAACGTTGCCCGACGGAATGCTCGCTCCCGGAATTCCGGCATATACCCCACCGCCACCGTCATCGTTTCCGCCGCCGCAACGAGGCGGGCTATTGGCAACGACTCCAAAGCCGCCGAAGCCGCGCGCGGATGTGGTTGATGACAATGATCTGCCGACGATCGAAGATTCGGCCGTGGGTGACACAAAGCCGGGGCTGACCAAAAAGCGGCCCGGTAAAGTGAATGCTAATGTACCCCAGACGAATCCGGACGGCTCGATACCAGGCATCCCCGGCTCCGGGCCAAAAAAGGATCCGGCAGCTGACACGCAAGCCGCCGCTACCAACCCGGATGGATCACCGATCATTAATAAGCGGCCGTTCGTTGACCTCGCCAATAGCGTCAATGAATTGCTCGATAAGAACCAGGTTCGTCTCGATTCGGCATTCATTGTGAACGCGAATGGAAAACTGACGAAGGATAACAAGCTTGACCCGAAGTCGTTTCGATATGTTCAGGCTGCGAGTAACGATGAAAAGATCATCGACGTCGTTAAGGAGTCTATTGAGGCTATCAACGACAGCGGTTATTTGCAGTACCTTACAGGCCTTAGCGGTAAGGACTTCGGATTGTTGATCCAACAGGATGATGTCAATATCACGGGGGTCGTTCAGTCCGAAATGGAGAGCGAAACACGTGCCAGATCGATAAAGAGCAGCTTGGATTTCGCGATCGGCCTCGCCAAAAGTGCCAAAACAGGAGCTAATGCCGACCAAAACGACAAGGACGATCTGGTGCTGCTCGAAGGCGCCAAGATCGAGGTCGAAGGCAAAAAGGTCGTCATCCGTTTTGTCATTCCCAAGCAAGTCGCATTGCCGATGATCCAACGCAAGCTCGCCGAGCAAAAGGCCGCGCCGAAACAGCCGAACGGAAACGCGACACTGCGTCCGGGCGATAATACGGCCAAGAAATAGGATTTGACAAAAAGCAAGAACCACAATTCGATACTTGTTCTGGCGACACTAGGCGTATATCTCGGCCTGGTGCTTGTCGGCGCGACGCCACAGTTGCTCGCACAGGCGGCGATGACCCGGCAGTTCGACGTCAAGGACGAGATGGAGTTCAAGGACGATCTCGATACTAAGCCCGATCTATCATCGGACGATATAGTACGCGGTCCGAAATCCGTCCCCGACGGCAAAGTAACTGCCTCAATTCACAGATTTCTCGATCAATTTCGCACAATCGGAGAACATTCGGCCTTCCTGATACCGAAATCCGGGATCATCGATCTCGTCGATCCGGGCTCGGCCCGCTCGACAGACAACGCATCCCTTCCAATTGCTCCGAACATTTCATTTTTCCGACTCGTTTCGGTCACAAATCTGCCTCGTGCCGGCCTCGACCCGCTGATTTCCTAGACCTCGGCAGCGGCGAGCAGGCCATTCAGATCTCAAGGCCTCCGCCTTTTTCATCAGTTTTTTTTCCGTTAGGAGTTGCGTGCCGGCGCGCCATACTGCAATCTATTGCATTGCATGATCGGTGCACGATCGGACTTGTCAGCGTTACCAGCGGGATATCGACAGGTTTTTGACGATGTAGATTTGTCAGGCCTTTAAGAGGAAATAATGGCAGTTAATAGTTTTGCAGATAAGTTAGTTAAGAAGATATTTGGATCGTCGAGTGACATCTTTTTGAAGAATGTAAAGCCGATCATCCAGCAGATCAACGATTGGGAGCCAAAGCTCCAGGCATTGTCCGACGACGATTTGAAGGCTCAGACGCCCAAATTCAAGGAAATGATCGCCCGCCATATCGAGGGGATCGAGGACAAGGACGACCGCCGAAAGGCGGAGCAGGAGATCTTGCACCAGATCTTGCCGGAGGCCTTTGCGACCGTTCGTGAGGGCTCACGCCGGGTCACGGGAATGCGTCATTTCGACGTGCAGATGATCGGCGGCGTAGCCCTTCATCAGGGCCGTATCGCCGAAATGAGAACCGGTGAAGGTAAGACGCTCGTCGCAACGCTGCCGTCATATTTGAACGGCCTGACCGGACGCGGGGTTCACGTCGTCACGGTCAACGATTACCTTGCCTCACGTGATGCCGAGTGGATGGGCAAGATACATACGTTCCTCGGACTGACCGTTGGGTGTATCCAGAACGACATGGACGATATCGAGCGCAAGGATGCTTATGCGTGCGATATTACATATGGCACGAACAACGAATTCGGCTTCGATTATCTTCGCGATAATATGAAATTCGATGTCGAATCGCTGGTTCAGCCCGACCATTATTTTGCGATCATCGACGAGGTCGACTCGATCCTTATCGACGAAGCCCGGACACCGCTGATCATTTCTGGTGCGTCCGACGAAGCTACGGACAAGTATTTCACGGCTAACGAGATCATCCCGCATCTCGAACGCGGCCACAAGGATGAGGAGACAAAGGTCACGACGGGTGATTATTTGCTGGACGAAAAGAATCACTCGTCGGTCCTCACCGAGGCTGGCGTGTCAAAGGCGGAACGTCTGTTGGGCGTTTCAAATCTCTATGACCCGGCAAATATGGACCTGCTCCACTGCGTAGAACAGGCTCTCAAAGCTCATACGCTCTACAAGGTCGATCATCATTACGTCGTTCAGGACGGCGAAGTTATCATCGTTGACGACTTTACGGGACGACTTATGCATGGCCGGCGTTGGTCTGACGGGCTCCATCAGGCTGTTGAGGCAAAAGAGGGCGTCAAGATCGAACGTGAAAATCAGACGCTGGCGACCATCACGCTGCAGAACTACTTTCGTATGTACGAAAAGCTCGGCGGCATGACCGGTACGGCCGAGACCGAGGCGGAAGAGTTCGGTTCGGTTTACGGGCTCGACGTGGTAATGATCCCGACCAACCAGCCGATGGTCCGAAAGGACACGCCGGATGTCATTTACCGCACATTGCCCGAAAAATGGGAGGCCGTCGTCGACGAGATAAAGGACCTGCATGCCGAGGGCCGTCCAGTTCTGGTGGGTACCGTGTCGGTCGAAAATTCTGAGCTTATTTCAAGCAAGCTCAAATCGATCGGCGTGCCTCACAAGGTGCTGAACGCCAAATACCATGAACAGGAAGCCGAGATCATCGCCCAGGCCGGCCGAAAGGGAGCCGTGACGATCGCGACCAACATGGCTGGCCGCGGAACCGATATTTTGCTTGGCGGCAATCCCGAGTCATTGGCTCGCGATTACCTAAAGCGGATGGAGATCAATCCCGACGAGGCGACCGCGGAACAGTTCGAAGAGCAGCTGCGTAAGGCCAAAGCGGTCGTCGCCGAAGAGCACAAAGAGGTGACGGCCATCGGAGGGCTCCACATTCTCGGAACCGAGCGTCACGAGTCACGCCGAATCGATAATCAGCTCCGCGGACGCGCCGGCCGTCAGGGCGACCCAGGAAGTTCTCGGTTCGTCCTTTCGCTCGAAGATGACCTGATGCGTATCTTTGCGGGTGACAAGGTACGCTCGATGATGGAGTGGCTCGGAATGGAGAAGGGCGTCGCCATCGAGTCCAAGACGGTTTCGAAACAGATCGAACGCGCGCAGAAGGCGGTCGAGGCCCGCAACTTCGAGACTCGAAAACACGTCCTCAAATACGACGACGTCATGAACCGCCAACGCGAGACTATCTATGGTCTTCGGCGGCAATTGATGTTCGAACCGGAACATCGCGAATACCTTTTGGGCGAAAACGGAGTCGCCCGCGACCTGCTTCACGATCTGACGGACAGTATGCTGAGCCTAACGATCGCGCCGGACCAATGGGACGTGAACACCTACGCGGCTGAGATCGAGAACATCTATGCGATCGATCCGGCACGCGATGCGGGCGTTAATTTCAAGACAATGAAGCCCGACGAGATCCAGGAACGCATCTGGGAAAAGGCCTCTGCAAACTACGCCGAAAAAGAGAAACTTGCCGGGGGCGAGTCGCTGCGTGCATACGAACGCTACATCATGCTAAACATCATCGACAGCCAGTGGAAGGACCATCTGTTGTCGATCGACCACGTCAAACAGGGCATCGGCCTTGTCGGCTACGGGCAGAAGGATCCGCTTGTCGAGTATAAAAAACAATCGTTCGATATGTTTCAAGATATGCTTGACCGTATCGACACCAATACGGTGAAGGCACTGTTCAATCTTGAGATCGTCCAGCGTGACGAACAGGAGGAGATCGAACGGCTAGAACGTCTTGAGATGCAGCGGGCTCGCCGTCAGGCGGCCGGTATGGCATTCACCGGAGCTATGTCGGGTGCCGAGGCCGCCGGTGCCGAGGCGGCCCGTCACACTCCGTTCGTCCGCGACAGCCCGAAGATGAAACCCAATGATCCTTGTCATTGCGGCTCGGGCAAGAAGTTCAAAAAATGCCACGGCGCCGGAGCGTAGGTTTACTCGGCCGCACATCATGCGTTTTTGTTTGGCAATGCTGGTTCTGGTTTTCACGGCTGCGTTTTCAGCCGTGAAAGCTCAGAGCCCGCTTACGAAAGACGGTTTTGAGAAATACCGTGAAAAGGACTTCGCGGGTGCGATCCGCCTCTTGAACGAAAGTAACGACCCGGTCGATCTACGTATTCTCGGGCTTTCACTGGATGCGACCGGGAAACGAAAAGACGCTCTGTCGGCATTTGATCGTTCATTCAAGAACGGCTACGCATTGTTTGAAGAGTCATTCGAGAAATGGAAGGGCGACCCCGCCAAGCCGTCTTTTCTTTCCGCTCTCAATGGAATGGCGGATTCTGTTTCGGCCAGTTTGGCAAGCGCCGAGAGCGCGTTCGATCTCAGGTCAGGGACATATTACGAGAACGAATGGCGTCACAAGGCAAATATCCTGTTCAACTTGAATAAGATCATCAAGTCAGGAACTGAGTTTTATCGTTCAACCGAAACGGATACGGGCGTAAAACTTCTCACAAAGCCCAGACCTGCCATATCCGCAACCAACTGCGTGGAACGATTCGGTCTGGATGTGACGGTGCAGCTTCAAGTCCTCTTTTTTCCGGACGGCAAAACGGTCATCGCCATCCCGACGTCGAAGTGGCGCAAGAATTGCAGCGAATGGTCTGTCGATGCGGCTACCCGCATGACGTTCGAATCTGCCTCGAAAAACGGAAAGGCCGTCGGTTCCATAAAATTAGTTGAATATTCGTTCCAGGTCAGATAAGACTTCGATCACTGGCTACCTAAATTGACCAATAGATCAGATGGGCCTCTTTTCAGCAACTACTGCCATTGACGAAGGGAATACGGATCGTGGTGAACTACGGCTGTTCCGTGCGAGATCTGATCTCCGGACGCCCTTCAGAGGACTGGCCTCGGTCGTCGGAATACCTAAGGATCGTCCCGCCGAAGCCAACGGCCCAGCCTTTTCCTTTGTTGAAGTAAACTCGCTCGAGGCGATGCTCGGTGAGGCTATTGGCCGCGATCCACTGTCCGCCGCCATTAGTTGTCCGGATGATCGTACCTCGATCACCGACGGCCCAGCCCCGGCGGTCATTTGTAAAGAAAACATCGGTCAGTTCGGCATCCACGCCCGACAACTGTTCACGCCAGAGGCGTCCGCTGCCGACTGATGCGATGATCGCTCCGCCGGTGCCGACCGCCCAACCGTATTTGCGACTGGAAAAAAAAACCGAATTGAATCTTGCCGCCTTGTTGCCAAGCAACGTGGCCGGTTCCCACGTTACGCCGTAATCATCAGTAAACATAACTGTGCCGCCCGCTCCGACTATCGCACCGAACGACCCGTCGAAAAAGTCACCGCCGAGCAACAGATATTTGATCGAGGAGCCCGAACGTTTCCACGCTTTTCCGTCCTCCGACAATCGATAGAAGATTCCGCCTTCACCTATCGCGACCGCGCTTCCCTTGTCGTCAAACAACAATCGCGCGACCCGCTCACGGCGACCGGCTTCAAACTCGACCGTTTCCCACGAGCGGCCGCCGTCGATCGTCTTGCGTAAATACGAAACTGATCTATCGCCCCGGCTGTAAATATCGCGTTGACAAAGGATCCACCCTGTATTCTCGTCGGTAAAGTGTATTGCGGTGAGATTGTCGTTCGTGAACTTGCGTACGGGTGCCCACGTCGTACCACCGTCAGTTGTCGCAAGCACTGTTCCGCCTGATCCGACGATCCAACCGTTATTCTCGCTGGCAAAAGTCACATCGTGAAACCACGCCAAGCTGGCCGAACGTAGTTTGACCCAATCGGCGTTGGCTGTTTGGGTCAAGATCATCGCGAACGCGATGAGGAATAATTGCCGTAGGATCCGCATCGTCAAACCATTTTACTTAACTAGAACGGGCTGCCGAACAACATTCTGGCGACGCTGACCTTTGAAATTATGTCGAACACCTTGTCGATGCTGAATCCTTTGCCCGAGACAAAGACCTGATCGCCGGGGCTGAGAAAGACCATCTCGCCGCGGCCGGCCTGGATTTCCTTGAGATTGACTAGCTTCGAGGTGACCTTGCCCTGCCCGTTGTAGCTGTAAATGAAAATCTTCTTGGCGTCGCCATCCTTGGCAATGCCTCCGGATTCAACTACCGCCTCGTAGACGCTCACCTTTCGGTCGAGAACACGAACGCCGGGTGAAACGACCTTGCCCAGAACGCTGTACCGGGCCGACATGGCCTTTTCGAGCGTAACGGTCACTTTTGGATCGATGATAAACTCATCAAGCTTCTTTGTGATCTCAGCGGCAACTTCGTCAACGGTCTTTCCGCCGACCATCACGCCTTCACGTATAAGGGGATATGAGATTTTTGCCGTTGGCGGGACGTTGATACCGGTTTTGCAATAGTCCGGACACTGGCCAAAGACCTCGACGGTTATCACATCATTAGGTCCGAGCCGGTATTCCTTGAGATAGTTGTTGTAGTAGGGCAGAATAGCCGCCGCCTCGGGCGATCCGTCGATCGCCGCCTCCGGCGTCGGTGTAGGAGCCGGAGAGGTTTCCGCCGATTTCCACGTTTCGACAGATGTTCCCGACTGAGCCCGCAAATCGACGCCCGCTGACAGTATCACCGCTGCCAATATCAAGATCAGTTTGGTTCGCATATTCTTACTTTTGTTCAAAGGCCGATCGACCGCTCTCGTAAAACACCCCATATCAATACCAGATACCGCTATCCCCCGCACTAATTTATCGAGCCCCTGAACCGAATAGAACGGTTTTGATGGTGTCAAACACAATGACGATGTCCAGCGTCAAACTTTGATTCTTAATGTAATAGAGGTCGTACTGCAGTTTCTGGATCGCATCGTCAACCGACGCCCCATAAGGGTATTTGACCTGTGCCCAACCCGTCAGCCCCGGAGCGACGAGGTGCCGATGTTCGTAAAAGGGGATCTCCTGCGCCAACTGCCGGACAAAATGCGGGCGCTCGGGCCGCGGCCCGACAAAGCTCATCTCGCCCTTGATGATATTCCAAAACTGCGGGATCTCGTCCACTCGGATCTTTCTGATAATGCTTCCGACCAATGTCGTTCGCTCGTCGTTCGACGCGGCCCAGACCGGCTTACCATCGGCCTCTGCATCGACCTTCATTGACCTGAACTTGATCACATTGAAAATGTGCCCGTTCTTGCCGACGCGCTCCTGATAATAAAATATGGGCCCTCGAGAGGTCAGCTTGATCAGAACGGCCGTAATTATGGCGATCGGCAGCGACAAGATCAGCCCGACCAATGCAAGTCCTCGGTGAACCACCTCGCGAAACACGGTTCTCAGTCTGGTATCGCGACGCCGCCCGGCAAATATCAGCCACGAAGGCCGGAGCATGTCGACGTGCACCTTTCCGGTGATCCGTTCATAGAACGATGTACATTCTTCGATCGAGACATCGCCGGCCAGACTCATTTTCAATAGAGCCTCAGTTGGAAAGGCACCGCGGCGTTCCCGCACCGCGATGACGACACGATCGATACTCTCACTTCTGATTATCTCCTCGAGGTCGATCGCCTTGCCGAGGATCTCGGACTGTCCCAATTTTTCCTTCGGTTTTGCTCCGTTCTCGGAAACAAAACCCGCGATCCGATAACCAGCGTCCCGCCGATCCCAAACTGCCTCGGCCGTGTCCAGAGCGGCCTTGCCGGTACCGACGACCAGGATCTTTTCGCCTATCTCAGGATGCCCGGTCAGGCTATGGATCGCGATTCGCCACCCGAGCAAGAGGAAGAGTACGAGCGGAACTGAGATCATCGAAACCCCGCGTCCGACCATAAGCGGCGGTACGAGATAGAACAAGAGTGCAAGCAACGCCCAAGCAATGCCGAGAGCCTGCACCATTCTGAGCAGCAGTTCCCGCCGATTGGTCATCACGACGTAGTCGTACAGGTCATAGAAATATAGGTTGATGATACATACGGCCGAGACGAGGCCGATCTTGTACCAGCCGTTTCGTTCGTTCAGTTCATATGGCGGGCCATCCCAACCCAATCGCAGATACATCGCTAGAATAACGCCGCCATAGATTATGGCAGCATCTGCGAGTATCAACGAAAATTTGCGTGGACTAAGCCGGGCCGCACCCATTTTTCACCTGTCATCCATTCGGATCTTGTATGCGATTGTAATTGTAATAACCGTAGTTATAATGTGATTCGTCCATGACATCTTCGCTCTGATTGAGCACGACACCCAACATCCGTTCCTTCGGCAGTTGTTCAAGGACGCGTTCCAGTGATGCGTATTTGGTACGATTGGCTCTGACGACAAGCATCGCTCCGTCTGCATGATTGATCAGCACCGTCGCATCCGTAAATATACCGAGCGGCGGAGCGTCGATGATCACATAATCGAACATTTCCCGGGCCTGAAGTAATATTTGTTTGAACTTTGGCCCCGATATTAATTCGGCGACATCGTTCCTGGCCTCACCTCCGGGCAGAATATGCAACCCCGACGGCTCAAGCTTTATGATCGTGTCGGCAAGCGTCGCATCGGCAGTAAGTACATCTGAAAGGCCCTTCTCTGCCTCGATCCCCAGATAATCGACAAGGCTGGGCATACGTAGATCACAGTCGATGACCAAACAGCGGACACCGTCTGTTTGCGCCAACAACCACGAAAGATTCAGTGCGGTGATCGATTTGCCCTCACTGGGGTTGACGCTCGCGACCACGATCGACTGCAGTTTCTTTCGCTGGCTTTTGTGCAGGACATGGGTTCTCAGACTGCGGTACTCCTCGCAGTACGACGAGTTTGGATGAGTTATCGCCACGAGACGAGGCTCAACGCGCTCGACGTCAATACTCCAGCTGACAAAGTCAGGAAGCTGTTTGACGATCGAGCGCGCTGAGCTTTCGACGTTCAATTTTGCCCCGGCAGTTAATCCCGTTTCCAAATCAGGGAGTGCCGTCCCGATCATAGATCCCGGCTGCCCATTGAACGACGAATCTGAACCGCCGATCCTGAGATCTGGTTGCGAAAAGAGTTCGGGCGGCGTATTCGGCCGGCGGTTACTCGTATCGAACGGTACAACGTTCGGATTCGCAAACAAGTCAGTCCCATTAGGATCTTCGGCTCGTTTCCTTTGCAGTGCTTTTAGGATACTCATATTCCAATACTCCGTTTCTACGGCGTAGATGTTTTAACGGATGCCCAGGCGGGCGGTCTCCATCAGTGAAAACCGCCAACCTCTTTACTGTCGCTTTCCAACTCGCGCTCGAGCTCGTCGATATCAAGTTCGAAGTAGTCCGGTTCACGCATCGGCTTGCCGGCTGCATTCACAGACCGATGGCCAATAATGTTCCCGTCATCGGTGTCGGGCTTAAACATTCTCGGCCTGATCGCCGCCGCACCGGCTTGTCCGGCCTTCCAAAGTTCTTCGACTGGATCGCTGCTGATGCCGCGCGGGGCCTGCTCGGCATTAGCCGATTGCGATGTCGGATTTCCTTGCGGCAGAAGATCTAGATTCTCAGCGACCTCCTCAACGATCTTTCGCCCGATCTTGTGCATTCCGGCCCCATATGCCGTCAGCATCGCGTTGTCGCAAATATTGTTGATATTACGCGGGATACCCTCTGAACATTGAAATATCAGGTCGACGGCGTCCCTTGTAAAAACATTCGGTTGGTTCGAGCCCGCGATCAAAAGGCGCTCGGTGATGTAGCGTTCGACCTCGTCGACATTGGGATAGGCGTGCATGCTACACCTCAGGGCCACACGCTGCTTCAGCTGTCGTAAGTTCGGTTGATTCAACTTCTCGCGAAGTTCGGGCTGTCCGGTCAGCACGATCTGAAGGTGCTTGGCGTTGTCCGACTCGAAATTGAGCAGCAGACGTATCTCTTCAAGCACAAAATCAGACAACTCATGAGCTTCATCAATGATGATCACCGTGCGGAGTCCGCGGCGATGCCGTTCTTCAAGAACCTTCCCCATCAAGCTAAGCAGTTCTGCCTTGTTGTTCCAGCCTTTGAGCCCAAGCATCTGGGTCACATGGTGGTAAAACTCGTCAATAGAAAGTCGCGGATTAAAAACGTACGCTGCCAGCACGCTGGAATCGAGCCGCCGCAGGATCCACCGAAGCGCAGTCGTTTTTCCGGTCCCAACCTCGCCCGTAAGCACGATCAGCCCCTTGGCGCTTTCGAGCCCGTAATACAAACTCGCCAGCACCTCGTTATAACTTGGCGTGAATACAATAAACCGCGGATCAGGCGTCAATGTGAACGGCGTATCGTCCAGGCCGAAGAATTCTCTGTACATACTTACCTCTTATGAACCAAATGTCCCTTTTCCCAGGCTCTGATTATGAGACCAGCCTTTCCAGTAAACGTGTAACCTGCAATAAGAGCACGATAAGTGGAATGATCGCGATCGCCGCGACGACCCCGCCCGCCAGTTTCAACCAACCGGTACGGTTGAGCCACGTTCGCTCAGCATGGGTCAGAAGTGGCGGAACCGACGCCAATACCGGCAGTCCAGTGTAGTGTTTGGCGTCAGCGATATTTTGGATCTTGAACAACCTAGGGATCTCAAAGAAGGCGGCCAATACGAGACCAAGAAAAAGTCCGATTCCCGTACCGACGAGGGTCAGCATAAACCGCTTCGGCGCGACCGGCGACTGCGGAACGTTCGCAGGATCCTGCACACGGATCGTCTCACCCTGGGCATTGGTCTCAACTCCGACTACAGTTTCCGCCTCGTTCTTTTTCTTCAGGATCTCGTCATACGTCTGCTTGGCCGATTGGTACTGGGCTGTTATGCCCTCAAGCGCGACCTTAACGTTCGGGATCGAGTTGATCCGCTGTTCGAGGGCGGCGACCTGGCCTGCGTTCTGCCGCAGGTCCGCATCCTTTGCGGTCATTTGCTGTTCGATCTGCCCGATCTGCGCCTGGATCCGCTGATTTTCAAGCTCGAGACTCTTTTTCTGCAGTTCCGCCTTCCGGCCGCTCGCCTGTGTGGCGGTTTGAACGCGTCGATCAGAGTTCTTCTTAAGCCCTTCGATCTCCTCGTTGATCCTCGCGATCTCGCTCTCCTTTGCGATCACGGACGGGTGCTTGTCCTTATACACCTTTCGCAGATTGTCGAGCTGGCCGTTAAGATCGGCCCGCTTTTGAACGAGTTGGGCATATGCGGGCGTATCTTCGATCTGACTGGCGGCACGAGCAGTGTCCTGTGTTTCTTTTTCGCCAAAGTCCTCGATCAGGCGCATTTGTCGGTTATTTGCTCCGATCGCATCACTTAGACGGCCGCGCTCGTTCATAAGCGACTCTTTCTCTTTCATGATGTTGGACTCGCGGTCGCGGAGCCCGCTGAGCTGCGCCACCAGCCCCTGTTCGGATTCGGGCAGGGTCGCGACATTCGCGGTCATGATATCGAGCCGCTGCTTTTCCAGTTCGTCCAGTGCCTGTTTCTTTTCATTCAGCTGGCGTTCGAAGAGGTCCTTGGTCGATTCGGCGATCTCGGTCTGGGTCTGAACCTGAGCATTTACGTACTTGCTGGCAAGTTCCGCTGTTACATTTCTGGTCGCCTGAGGGTCTCGGTCGCGATACCTGATTCGAAAGGCAGCAACCTTCTCATTGCCGGTCTCTTCCAGATCGACCTTGATGTTCTTGTACATCTTGTCGACTATTAGTTCCATCGGCATGCCGCTGGCACGTTCCGCTTTGTAAAGGTCATACTTCTGAACGAGCGGTTCGAGCGAGGAACGGCTCAAAACTTCCTGATTGATAGTTTGCAACCGCTGCGAGAGATCTTCGTTGGTCAACGATTGGACCAGATTTGACGAAATGGTCGGTGGTTTGACCGTCAGCAACGACGTTGACTCGTAGATACTCGGCAGTCTATATACGACATAACCGATCGCAGCCGTCATCGTGATCATCGGCAAGATGATCAGCCACTTTTGCCGCTTGATGATTCCGATGAGTTCACCGGCACTTCGTTGTCTGAATTCAATACTCATTTTCGTCCACCTACGCCCATTTCGTTACGAAATCGAATCTCTCAGTTCCTCGTCGGTTTTCCGCTCATCCTTGACCCGCAAAGCCCACCGCAGGAGCCCCGCACCGACGATCAAGACCACACCAAATGCCATCAAGCCGGCTGCCTCCGGGATACGTGTGACGAGTCCCTCAAGGATCGCAAGATCGAATAGTGATGCTGTAAATGCAAGATTCATCTCTCGATCACCGATCCCTTAAAGCGACTCCAGCACGCGTTTGGCATCGTTTGCTTCGCTTTGACTCAAAGCCGTTTGATCTCTCAGCGATGCTTCGGCTTCACGCCTTGCCCCGGATTTGTCCCCGGCAGACGCAAGCGCCATGGCAAGTCGGACACGGTATCCGGAGGCGGCCTTGTTTCCAGCCTTTTCATCCATCAAAACTGCCTTTCTGAGCTGTTCGACGGCAGGCAGATACAAGCCCTTTTTCAGATATACATAGCCCAACGTGTCATAAAAGCCCGCAACGTCGGGATTTCGATTCACCGATGCGGATGCGAGTTGCAATGCTTCATCGAGATTGCCCTGATTCTCAGCGATCAGCCACGCGAGATTATTTGCGGCGATAGTTGAGTCCGGTGACAGTTCAAGAGCTCTCCTGTAACAAATTTCAGCTTCGGTCTGATTGCTGCGGGAATCCTCAAGTATCCCGATCAGCGTGAATACCGGTGCGGTCGGATTCTTTGCAACGATCGCCCGATATTGTTCGATCGCGGAGGCGGTCTCGTTTCTGGCAACGAGCAGAGCAGCGTACGCCGAATATGCCGGAAGGTAACCGTTATCGAGTTCAATGGCGGTGCGCAGTTCGGTCTCGGCCGCAGATCGATCTTTTTCGGCGGTATAAACACCTGATCTGAGGTAATGGAGAGCCGCAAGCAACCCGTTGTTGCCAACATTGGCGGCCATGACCGCGTCGAGTTTCATATGAGCTTGCTTGGTCTGGCCCATTGCGATCGACACGCTTACCAATCCACTTAATGCATCAAAATTGCGTGCATCGACACCCAACGCCTTTTCGTACAGGGCCAATGCATCGGCCGGCTTTCTTTCGGCGATATCTACCTTTGCCAGATTCAACATTCCTGAAACGGACTTCGGCGACTTTCGAAGGATCTCTTCGAGATCTGATCGGGCCTCGGCCAGACGGCCCATTTCCAAATATGCGAGTCCCCTTGCCGAAAGGGCCCGCATCTGCAGTTCCTGAAGCCTCCCAACGGTAAGTTCCGCGTTCGGGGTCGCCGAACTCGCCCTCAAATACAGATCAGACGCTTGTTTGAGTGCTCCGGCCGTATCGCCGCCGGCCATCGCCGCCTGGATCTTCAGCAAACCTACCCTCAAGAATGACGGATGAAATTTCTCCAGATCGGCGATGAATGCTCTTGCCTGGTCGAGTTGACCGATCGTGATCTTGGCCTGCGAGATATAGAACAAGGCATCGCGTTCGCTTGGGCGTTTTTTGAGAATATCTTCAAGATCCGTGATCGCGTCATTTGGCCGGTTGTCCAGCATTCTGACCCGAGCCCGAAGCATAAGTGCCTCGACATCGTTATTATTGATCTTCAAAAGTGCATCGACCTGTTCGTTGACCTTCGCCGAATCCTTGGCGTCAAGATAGATCTGGCCCAGGCGATATCGAGCCCTCGTATAGTCTGGCGTCTCTCGGATTATTTCGAGGAGCGTCGCTTCGGCAACATCGGGCCGATCGGTGATCACGTAGAACTCTGCCAGGTCCAAACGACTCTCAGCACTGTTGTCCTGGACGCGCACCAGTTCCTGATATGCAGCCTCGGCCTTTTCGTATTGACGCGTGGCAACATAAAAGTCGGCGATCGCTTCGTTAGCCTCGATATTTGTCGGCTCAGCCGCAATCGCATTTCGAAACTGCACCTCGGCCTCAGGATTTCGAGCCGCATACGTCAGAAAGCGGCCGTATTCGACCAACCCAACAGCCGAACCCGGACTTGCATCGATTCCTTGTTTGATCGTGTCTTCGGCTTCGCGTGCCATATCGCGGCTGACGTAATATCGCGACAGGCTTAAATAGGTCTCCGTGCGCTTCGAATCGATCGCGATCGCCTCTCTCATTTTGGCAACGACCTCAGTCTCGGGACGATTTTGGGCGGCCAGAATGGAAGCTTTGAGTACGTGGCCTTCGATAAATTTGGGATCGATAGAGATGATCTCCTGCTGGACCTTTTCCGACTCGTCGATCATTGGCGGATCAATGAGTAGAAAGTAGTTGCCGAGCCTGGCTTTTGCATCTAGGTGTTTCGGGTCAAGTTCTACCGTCTTTCGCAATTCATCCAGAGTGTCATTAAAGCGACCAAGATTCTCGTATGAACGAGCGAGCCCCCAATGAGCCTTGGCAGAGTCCCTGTCATATTCGGCGGCTGAGCGAAATTGCATCATCGCGTCATAGAACTTGCGTTTTTTGAGGTATTCTTCGCCTTTTGAAATGAACTTTTCGCTGGACTGGCCGCAGCCGAACATAAAAAGACCCGCGAAAAACAGCAGAGACAGCTGTCCTAGGCGGATCTTGAAATTGGGGCACTCAATGTAACGCATAATTTAACCCGATCTACGCTTCCTTGTCGATCCGACCTCGTTCGCCGGGGCATTGGCGGACATGATATCGGATGGACACCGCGTTTTGCATTTCCGAAGTACCGTCGGGGCAAATCGCCGGTATCTCCAAGATGCAGATCAATTAATTATCATAACCTATAAAAATTCCGATTATTTAACCGGCTGATGAAAAATACGGTCAATCGACATCACATTTCAGTTTTTTTTGACGATGTCGCCGGCTGGAATGACGAATGGCCGTTTCCGGAACTTGGCTCGCGGGAGTTACTACTATTCCGGTATGAAGGCCGGAAGCTGCTCGGCCAATCGAGCCGCCAGATCGGAAGCCGCGCTGAGAGCCTCATTTTGGTCAGCACCGACGCTGGTCATCACTCGGACCATCGCACCGTCGGTCCGTCTACGGGTGATGCTATCGAAGACCGTATTAAGTTTGTCTTCGTATTCGCTGGCTTCGATGCGGCCACGCCCTTGATACCAGTAGATCATTACCTCGTTATAGACACCATTCTTAAGCAAATATCGATTGGCATTGAAAGTCCGCCCGTCAGAGGTCGTGATTGTGACTATCTGCGGATCGCTCATCACCCAACCGGCGCCAGGCAGGCAGTTTTGCGGGCTATGATAGGTTGCCCCGGTTCTCTGCGTCGAGTAGTAGCCGATGTAGATGTTGGCAACGCGTCCGCTTTGGGAGGTGTATTCTCGCATAGTGTAGTCGGTGGTTCTAAGGACCGCCTCGACATCCTTCCCAAATTTGATCTCATCGCCACGCTGCCCCCAAGTGCCGAGAGTTTTCGGCAGTTCTGAGAGCATCGTTCGGCTAACCTGCACCTCGCCGCGGCCGACGAACCAATTGACCGCAAGGCCTCCCAGGATCAAAGCCGCAATTACCGGCAGAGCTCCGGCTCGCGACGGATTTACCTTGAACCCTTTCTTGGTCTCCGGAGAAGCCGAACTATCTCGAAGCAGGCGTCTTAAAACGAAATTCGCAATGATCAGAATGGCCAATGCGGCAACGTAGACCAACCACCCCGAGACATCATGCCAGATCCCGTCGGTTGCCGACCTTCCATAATAGAACGTCAATATCCCGGTGCCCATTACTCTTCCGGCATTCGTGAAAACGGCGATCGGAACTGCTGCCACCATCAACAGTATTGTCCGTCCAAGGTCGGCCAAGGTAAATCCTCCGTAAGGCCCGTCGTCGTTGCGTCGCGTGAAATATGAGAGCACCAATGCTAGTGTGACAAGCGTCATCAGCGACCGGATACCACTACACGCCTCGACCACCTCGAGTGAAAGTGTCTGGGTGGCCCCTCGAGGCAAGATGTCTATGACGTTCCCCTTCCGGACCACCGGAATCTCAAAGAGCCTGATTCCCCACACCGACACTTGTGAGGCCCAAAGCTGAAGCGGAAAGGCGATCCGGTTGAATATGATCTGCGGTATCGGGATAGCGAGAAACAACAGGCCGAACGGAACCGCTAAGTTCAAAAGCATCCGTCGCCCGAAAAAGTAGGTCACGATAGCCGCGGCCATGACCAAGAGTGATATCCGCTGTGTGAAGAGTTCCGATCCTAATGTCCCGGCCAAAAGCAGCACGAACGCGGCCGCGATCGATATCGACCCAATCAGTTTGGAACCGCCATCTGAATAGGCCGCGAGTTTTTCGCGTTCGAGCCACAAGATGACACCGATAACAATTGGCACGAGAAGGCCGTGCGAGTAGTTTTCGTCGGTCCACCAGTCGTAACCGAGTTTGGATATTACTGAAAAATACAAAAATCCGACCGCACCGACGATAGCCGCGGGTGTGGCCCATTTGAGACTTGTATTTGATCGAAGGCCCGGCATAGCTGCTCCGTTAGAAAAGGCCGAATTAAAGGAATATTCCTAACTTGATCGATCCAGGGATCAGAACGTGCGGTTTAGGGTGTGATCGACGATCTCGCTTAGGAGCGTCGTGTTTACCGCGAGCCGCCCCAGTTCCAACTTGGCATCGTTCGCCGCTTCCGATGCCAATTCGCGCGTACGCTCGATCCCGAAGTGGCCCGGATAGGTTGCCTTCTGAGCATTTTCATCCTTCCCCGCAGTCTTACCAAGCGTTTCGGTGGTCTGAGTGATGTCGATAATGTCGTCAGTGATCTGAAAGAGCAGCCCGAGTTTTCCCGCAAATCGTTTGAGCGTAGCGACGTCTTCATCGACTGCCCCGCCGATCAGCCCACCAGACACTGCAGACGCGGCGATCAACGCCCCTGTTTTCCAGGAGTGGATGCGTTGCAGATGATCAAAATCAACGTCCCGACCCTCAGCATCCAGATCCATTTGCTGCCCTGCGACCATTCCCACCGGCGAGCCCGAGGCTTCGGCGATCATTGATATTAGCCGTGTCCGCACCTCAAAACTTAGTCCCTGGTCGTCGGCGATCGCCTTGAATGCCAGCGTCTGAAGAGCGTCACCGGCAAGTATCGCAGTCGCCTCGCCGTACTTTTTGTGACACGTCAAACGACCACGGCGAAGGTCATCGTCGTCCATCGCGGGTAGGTCGTCGTGGATCAGCGAAAATGTATGGATCAGTTCGATCGCGGCAGCCGTGCGCACCAACTTTTCTTCCTCTGCACCGAACGCAATGCCCGCTGCAAACAAGAGCGCCGGGCGAAAGCGCTTTCCGCCGGCGAACAAACTCCATCTTATCGCCTCGTGCAGACGCACCGGCTCGATGTCGGCCGATGGCACTAGCCGATCCAGTACGGAATCCACGAGGTCTCGCGATTCGACAATGAACTTTGACAGATCAACCACCTGTTAGAAGGATATCTTTTTAATACGCATAGCCGCAAAGCTGACAACCTTTGTTTTGTTGACGGTTTGCCGTTTTTTAGATAGCGTTTAGTTTCTGAACCGATTACACTTCTATGCCGATCACCAACGACGAGTTTCGAGCCGCCCTTTCAAAGTTTGCAAGCGGTATTACCGTTATCACGACTCGCGATGCAGACGGCCGTCTGCATGGAATAACGGTTTCGGCGTTTGCGTCGGTCTCACTTGAACCGCCGATCGTGCTTGTCTGCATCGACAATGCTACCGCAAGCCATTACGCTTTTGGTGAATCGGGCTTATTTGTCGCGAATATTCTGAAAAGCGATCAGATCGCCGTTTCGCAGCAATTCGCAAATCCATTTCTTGATAAGTTCGACGGCGTCGGTTACGAACTGTCCGAAACGGGGATCCCAATCCTGGGTGGTACGTTGGCGTCGCTTGAATGCCGCATTTCCGATCCCGTCGTTAGAGGCGACCACACGGTCTTTTTTGGCGAGGTCGAAAGAGCGATCATAAATAGCGGCGAGCCGTTGACCTACTTTAACGGATCATATCGGCACTTAGGGGCATTTCCGCCTGTGGATCACAACTGAACCAACATCTGCCTGAGATCGTCGCCGGACACCACGAACGACTCATTGCAATAGCCGCAGTGCATTGTGGCCCCACCATCGTGTTCGATTATCGACTTGATCTCGTCACGGCCAAGCGACGCTATCGTCTTCAACGCTCTTTCATTGGAACAACTGCACTTAAAACTAACCGGTTTTTCGTACAGGATCTCGTAATCAATGACGCCGAGTGCGAGTTTGACGAGATCTTCCGTTCCGGCACCCTCCCTGATGGCCTCGGTAATATGCGGTGCATGGATGATCGTGTCTTCTATCATCGTGATGATATGGTCATTTGCCCCCGGCATCATCTGCACCAACACACCGCCCGATGCGGCAACAAAGGGTTCTCGGTTGTTCAGTAGAACACCGAGAAGAACGGCAGAGGGTATCTGTTCTGATTTGGCAAGGTAATAAGCCAGGTCTTCGGCGATCTCGCCCGATGTTATCGGCACCGAACCGACATATGGTTCGTGCTTCATTCCGATCTTGACGCCCGCTTCACGGATCACGTGCAGCATTCCTTCCCCGACAATTCCACTGACATCAAACTTCCCGTTCGGCTTGAGTGGCACCTCCGCAAGGGGCTCTTTGACGAATCCGCGAACCTCACCAGCCGCGTTCGCCTCGGCGGTCACACCGCCTATCGGACCCGCACACTCTATTCGCGTCGTGAGGCGATCATCATTCTTTAACGTTGACCCGAGCAGCAGGGCTCCGGTCATCAGCCGTCCGAGTGCCGCGGAGGCAGTTGGCGATGTCCCGTGCCGGCGTATTGCCTCGGCTGTCGTATCGGTTGTAATGGCCGCTAGCACTCTGACTGTACCGTCAGCCGCAGTGCCGTGAATCAACTTGTCCATACTATCGAGTGTCGATAAATGCGGCTGGGATTGTCAAATCTGCCGCGGAATCGCCATAAGTTAATAGTTTACATCAACTTATCCTCGTAGTTGTTGTAATGATTAACATTACCACAACATATTGTGGCCGATTTTTGTTGACAATCTCTTTCAGGGTGTGAGATATTGTGTTCGTTTCGTTTCGGGCCCCTGACAAACACGTACCCCTGGCTGCCGCAAAATGTTAGGTTTTAACATTCCGGATTTTCGGCTCGAATGTTAAACTCTTGTTACAGAATACAAGCCGATTTTCAGATAGATTGATCAGAGGAGATTTTCAGCAAATGAGCACAGTTACCGAATCCGCCGGCTTTTCGATCCAGCAAAATGGTAATGGCAATGGAGCTGCAGCAGCAGTCGGCCGCGACGTCGCGCCCCTTGGCCTTAACGCTCAGAAAGTCGTAACTCTCAGGTATTCACTTAAGGACGAGCATGGGAATGCGCTCGAGACCTGGCCCGATATTGTCCGACGAGTTGTCGGCCATGTCTCTAAGGCCGAAACCGATCCGGCAAAACAGCATAGATTTTATGCGGATATGACGAACGTCATGCTGGCACGAGAGTTCATTCCGAACACACCTTGTCTGGTAAACGCCGGAAAACCTAAAGGTCAACTTGCAGCGTGTTTTGTGCTAAACGTTCCTGATTCGATCGAGGGGATAATGGAACACGCTCAAAACGTGGCGATCATCCACCAAACGGGCGGCGGTACGGGGATGACTTATGAGTTCCTTCGGCCGGCCGGCTCGATGGTCAATTCAACTCGCGGTGTCGCTTCCGGACCTGTGAGTTTCATGAATATCGTGAATCAGACGACTGAGGTAGTTAAGCAGGGCGGCGTCCGTCGCGGTGCCAACATGGGAATTCTCAGTGTATCTCACCCTGACATTCTCAGGTTCATTCACGCCAAGAACGATCAATCGAGCTTGACCAATTTCAATATCTCGGTAACGGTCACCGATCTATTTATGGACGCGGTGGATAGCGGCGTCTGGTTTCAAACCGAATTCAAGGGCGAGCCCTGGACTCAATCTGTATATGACGCTGTTACGGGTCGTGATTACGCCGTCTACCGCCGTCCGGACGGATCGACCGTCACCTTTGCCGACAAACTAGCTTTTGAAACGGCTGACCTTACGGATTGTATTATCGAAGAACCGCCGATGCCGGGAATGGTCTTCGCACCGGACATCTGGAACCGGATCATAGCCTCGGCCCACAAATACGCTGAGCCCGGCATCATATTCATTGACGAAGTTAACCGCCACAACCATCTGATGGCCTCGATGGGTCCGATTTACGCATGTAACCCGTGCGGCGAACAGCAGCTGCACTTTAACAACTCCTGCAATCTCGGCTCGATCGATGTAGCAAAGTTCTTTACGACCATCAACGGCGAAGGCACCATCGATTGGGAACGCCTTTCGCACACGACTCATTTGAGCACTCGATTCTTGGATAATGTCGTTGACGCGGGTTACTTTCCGCTGCCGGAAATAGACGATGTTGTTAAGCGGACCCGTCCGGTCGGTCTCGGAATTATGGGCTTTGCCGACCTATGCCTAAAGTTGGGCATTACCTACGGCAGCGACAAATCTTTGGTCCTGATGGAACGGCTCATGGGCTTCGTCCGACGCGAGTCTTGGCTCGCTTCGCTTAGCCTCGGACGCGAAAAAGGCGTATTCCCCGAGTTTGAAGCGAATCGCGAATCGTATTCGAAGTTCATTTATGACGAGATTGGGATCCCGCGCGACATTCCGTTGACACCGAGAAATTATGAGGTTACGACGATCGCCCCGACCGGGACTATATCGCTTGTCGCAGAAACATCGTCCGGCATCGAGCCCAATTTCTCATGGGCGTACGTCCGTCAGGATACGCTCGGCACGAGGACGTACGTTCATACCGCCGCCGCAAAGGCACTTGGGATCGATGTTGATCAGACTGATGAAGCATCGATCAAATCGGCTGCAGAATATGTCGTCGAGCATGAGTCAGACTTGCCCGAGCAGTTCATTTCAGCGATGAGTATCAGTTCGCTAGATCATGTCAGGGTCCTGGCCGCTGCTCAGAAGCATGTAGACAATGCGATCTCGAAAACATGCAACGGATCTAATGACGACACCATTGAGTCTGTCGACGAACTTTATCACCTTGCCAGAAAACTCGGCTGCAAGGCGGTCAGTTACTATCGCGACGGCAGCCGTGAGGGTCAGGTGCTGAACAGCATGAAGGCATCCTCCAATACTGGATCCAAGGAAGCGGCCGAAGCTGAGCACGAACCGGTTAAGATGGACGCAAACGTTGACTCCGCCCTTAGGGTCGAACGGCCCCGTGAATTGCAAGGTTCGACATGGCGAATACCGTTCGAAGGCCAGAACCTATACGTCACGGTCAACCACGACGGGCAGCGGATCCTCGAAGTGTTCGTTGCCGGACCGATAAGTGCTGGCGTCGGCCTATTGGCGTCAAAAATGCTCCGCGGCGGCTTTGACGCAAAGGACGTAGCTCGCAGCCTCAACAAGGTGACCGCGACCCACGCTGTTTGGTTCAACGAACGGTTGCTTACTTCGCCGGAACAGGCGGTAGCCGAATGTCTCTTGCTTATCGACCGGCGGCTGAAGAACCTCCCTGAATCGGAACGCGCGATCGCCAAATCGATGGCGACTGAGACGTCAACGCCCTCCATGTCGTCAATGATAAGCGAGTGTCCCGAATGCGGCGGCCAACTTGAACACGTTTCCGGCTGTGATTCATGTCGCGACTGCGGATACTCAAAATGTAAGTAGGCGTCGCGATAATAGAGCCAATGAAAATGCCGAGCAGTCCTGAAACTGCCCGGCATTTTTTCATTTATCCAACTCCGAATTTCAAACTATCGCACGAAAGCACCGGGCACCGGCTGGTCACCCGCCTGTCCAAACTGCTGGATCAAAGTCCCGGCGGTCGACCTGGCCGCATACCAAGTTGAGTTTGATCCACGGAATACGGCCGCGTCGATCTTGCCGTCACCGTCATAATCGCCGGCAACTGGGACGTCGCCAGTGGTTCCGAACGGAAACGCGTAGAATGACAGATTCTCGCTCCTCAGGATAGTCCAAAAACCGGTCGACGGCCTGAAATAGGCAATGTCTGCCTTGCCGTCGCCCGTGAAGTCACCCGGAACGGTCTTGTCACCGCTTTGACCGAATTGTACCGCCAAGAGGCCCGCCGTACTTCGCTGTATCCACCATTGCCCGAGCGAGGGACGGAAAATACCGATGTCTGCCTTGCCGTCGCCGTCATAATCAGCCGCAACAGGCAGGTCCCCGGACGAACCGAATTGGGCGATCGTTGTACCTCCGCCCGAATTCGAGATATACCATGTCGAGTTGGACGGACGGAAAATGCCGGCGTCGGCCTTGCCGTCTGCATCGTAGTCGGCCGAGACTGGTACATCACCATTCGCCCCGAACGGAAACGCGTAGAACGAGTAATCATCACTGCGAAGAACATACCAGAACCCGGTCGACGGCCGGAAAAACGCGATGTCGGTCTTGCCGTCGCCTGTATAGTCGGCAGGCACTATCGTATCTGTCGACGAACCGAACTGCGTCGCCCCGTTTCCGCCTGTGGTGCTCTTCAAATACCACCATTCCCCTTGAGCAGGCCGAAATATTGAGAGATCTGTCTTGGTGTCACCGTCAAAATCGAAGGGCGTTCGCTGACCGGTCGACGATCCGAAGATCGTAAATTGAAAAACCTGGGACACGGAAAAGCCGTTCACTGCAGCCGCGTCGGTCACGTACCAGCGACCATAAAAGGTCTGCCCGATCAGTACCGGATTGTTTGGGATGGGAAGGCTGACGGACGCCGTTCCGTTCCCGCCGCCCGAACCGATCAAAGTAGTCTCGACCCGGGCAAACGATCCCGATGAGGGGATCGACGCTCCAAGCCCTGGGTCACTTGAGCTGATAACTAGAACGGCAGGCGATGCTCCGAGGGCATTTGAAACTGCCACCGTGAAACTCGGATTGCCAACTAACGGTGGTTCAATGGCCGTAACAAACGGTACCGCACCTCCCGTTCCTGCCCTTCCGCTTCCGGAAACGACGGGCACGCGGTTCGATTCGGAATAAAGTTGCGGGCGATCGAATGGGGGCAACTCATTTTGTACCCGGGGGTCGGTGAGTGGCCGCTTAAGAAATGCCGCAAGGTCCGACTTTTCCTGTGGGGTCATGTTCAACGGCCTAATAAGGTCGTGGTCAATATTCGGTGCGTCAAAATCGCCGCCGCGGTTATAAAATTCTACGACGTCTTCGACTGTCGCGAAGCGTCCGTTGTGCATAAATGGCCCGCGTATCGAGAGATTTCTGAGGTTCGGCGTCTTAAAGCTCCCGTTGTCGATCGTCTGATTTGTGATGCCCCCGCGACCAAGGTCTTCGCTTTGCGGCCGAACTCCAATGTTGTGAAACGCATGATCACTCAAAAGGGCTCCGTTGTGGCACGAGTTGCAGTTCCGATCGATAAACACATTCCGGCCGTTATTCTCCGGCTCTGTCAGAGGAGTGATCCCCTGCAGGTCGAGGTCCAGCGGGGTCCGGTCCGAAAAAAGTGTCCGCTCGTGCGTTCCGATCGCCATCGCGATCCTTGCCGGAGTTACATCCGGGGTTCCAAATGCTTCCTCAAACAATTCCGGGTATGATCGCCCGCCGATCCATGCATTGAGTGCAGCCGGAACATTCGAGGCGAGAGCGAGTGGCTTTGACACCTGCATGCGTGCGGCAACCTGTGTCCAATTTCGGTTACCGTGCGACATCTCAGCCGGCGAAAGCGGCGGGCCGAGTGATTGGCTTTCAAGCGCTGCCATCGACGCGATCAGTACAGAGTTGGTGATCGGGTCACGAAACGCGTCTGTTGCACGTCCATCCCAAAACAGTCCATTGGGTGCATAGCCGGCATTTAGATAACTGGGAGATTTGCGCCCGGTAACCTGCTCCTTGAAACCGAAAAGTGCATTCCATGTATAGGTGCCGTCCAGGTTATTTTGCGGCACACCTGGCGACCCGAACACGTCATCAAGCGTAGCAAACGTCGCGTCCGGCCCGGGGTTTATCCGCCTCGTGCCTGCAACCGCCGTACGTGGATCTGATCCGCCCGCGGCAGGCTGGTGACAAGTACCACACGAAACTGTGCGAGTCGAAGACATCTGTTCGTCCCAAAAGAGGGCCTTTCCAAGATACGCCTTTGCGGCAGTGACAGGATTCTCCGCCGATGCGGGCGGCGGTTCAAGCGGGTCAAAGATACCGGGAAATACCACGCCCACCGCACGAGATCCCTGATCGGGCAAACTCAGAAGGCTCGTCGCAGCTCCGTTTTCGGCTCTTACCCAATAGTAGTAGTTTTGCCCGGCCACGGCCGTTGCGTCGAAAAAGTAATTGGCTTGCGTTGTGCCGACATCGGTCGCAGTGCCGGGGTTGTTCGTCGAATTTCTGAAGATTCGATACAGTGTAGCTCCCCGCATCGTATGCCAATTGACCCCGACCTTGGTGACATAATTGTTGTCAGAAGCCGTAACACCGGTCGGCGCCGCGAGATCAATGGTCGGGCTCGCGCCGGTGACCCGGTGCGAAAAAGGCTGATCGAGGAAAAACAAAAGCGTAAAAAATGAAAAAACCGCAATGATCGAGATCTTGAACTTACTTTTCATAAACCACTTGCCAAAGATCCACCGGCGATCTGGGCCGCAATTGATCGAATTATGGATGCGCCGGAAGAAAAGATGATTTTATCATCACCGATACCAGCCTCCAAGCACATTATGCGAAAGGTATATTCGTTTTGATTGAGAGCTTTTTCGCGATAAACTCCAGCTAATGAAATACCGCCCAAACCTCTTACTTGCGATCAGTTTGTTGAGTGCCCTCACGTTGTTCACTTTCGCGCCTCTGAGCGGGATAGGACAGACCGGCGGACGCCCGCGGGCAATTGCCGGCCCGACCGTCGCATCGCCGACGCCTACGCCTGCCGCGACTCCGGCCGCGGCGCAGACCATCGACTTGCTTCAGACAAAGGTTAGGCAGCGGCTTTTCGCCCCGGAGGTCCGACGCGGGCGCGTCGGCGTAAAGATCGTTTCACTCAATACCGGGAAGGTGGTATTCGAAAGCGACTCGGAGAAGTACTTTATGCCCGCGTCAAATATGAAGAACTTCACCGTCGCTGCGGCGATAGAAAAGCTGTCGCCGGATTTTCGATTTGTTACTACCATCAAGGCTCCGACGGCTCCCGATGCTGCCGGCACTGTCAAAGGTAATCTTACCGTGGTTGGCGGCGGCGATATTTCTATCTCGACCACCTTTGACCCAGCATTTCCGCAGGTCATTAACCATTACTGGGGCGTTGATCGGATCGTCGCGGCTATCGCAGCTGCCGGCGTCAAACGCATCGAGGGCGACCTGGTTGCTGACGAAAGCTATTTTCGTGGTTACTCATTGCCCGCGACGTGGGAATGGGACGATCTGCAGTCATATTATGGAGCCGGAATTTCCGCCCTTCCGTTCAACGATAACGCAGTTGACCTTAGTGTCATCCCGGGCTCTGCAGGCAATCAATGTATCGTTCGAATTTCGCCGGTGAATGCTCTGATACGAATTGTCAACAAATGCACAACTTCGGCAAAAGGCTCGAAGCGGTCGGTCGCCGTCTTCAAGCACCTCGACGAAAATGTGATCGATGTCTCGGGCACCATCGCCGCAGGTGACAATGAATATGTCGAGTCGGTCGCGATCACGCGTCCTGCCGAGCTGCTTATCACTTTGCTCAAACAACGTTTAGAGTCAAAGGGCATTGTTATCACGGGCAACGCAAGACTTGGGGACAACGCACTCCAAACGATATGCCCGACATGTCCTCCGCCGACATCTGTCGTTGTTTCGAAGATCGAATCGCCGCCGTTGAGCGCGATCGCCGCCAAGACGATGAAGCCCAGTCAGAACATGTACACTGAAACGTTACTGTGGACGCTTGGCGAGCAGATCGGACGAAAGTCTGGACAGAGCGGCGACAGCTCGGCTCTGGGACTATCAGTGGTCCGGGCTTTCCTTAAGGACGCTGGGATCGCCCCTGACTCGGTGGTCCAATACGACGGTAGCGGGCTTTCCCGGCACGATCTGATAACGCCTTCGGCAGTTACGGCACTCTACACTTACATGGCCAAGCAGAGCCGTTTTTCACAGGTTTGGCGAGATAGTTTGACTATCGGCGGAGTGGACGGCACATTGAGAAACAGATTTAAGGGCACAGCTGCCAGCGGCAATATCCGTGGTAAGACCGGCACGATCGACCAGGTTTCCGCCTTGTCGGGTTATCTCACAACCGCGGGCGGCGAACAGATCGTGATCTCGATCTTGGTGAATGGCGTACCCGAGCTACGCAATCGGCTGTCGCTTATCGATGGAATTGTCGTCGACCTTGCGAATTTTGACGGTAAGATCGACCAGAATTAGCGGCGTCAATTGAACGCAAAAAGGGAAAAGCCCGGATCGAAGGCCCGCGGGCTTTTCCCTTTCTTAGCAGATCTGAAAAGAACTACCAGCGATCGTCGCCGCCGTAATCACCGCGGCTTCCACCGCGATTACCCCCGCCGTAACCGCCGCCGCGGCCGCCGCGATGCCCCCCGCCGCGATCCTCGCGAGGACGGGCCTCATTTACAACGATATTCCGACCATCGTAGTCCTGCCCGTTGAATTGCGCGATCGCGGCCGTTGCAGCGTCATCTGACGCCATTTCGACAAAGCCGAAACCGCGTGATCGGCCGGTTTCGCGATCATATACCACATTGGCCGACTCGACCGGTCCGGCGGCTCCAAAATACTCCTGCAGATCTTCGCTGGATACGCGAAACGATAAATTTCCGACGTAAAGTTTAGTTCCCATTTCCTATTTTTTCCCAAGAAATATGCGAAGCAGCGGGCAGGCGTTTTGAGGAATACGAACTCGCGGATCCCATCAACATAGCGGCACGTCCTGCGCCGAAAAGGCAAATGCTTCAGTTCCAAATAACCTACTCCCTTGACCGAACCGATGAGCACCGCACAATCTAGCCGGACGGACGTATCAAATCGTGATAGCAACGAGAGCAAAATCAATTGGAATTATGCGCGTTTTCCAACCATTAGGCAAGAAAAATCTTAATTCCGAAGAGCAGTGAGCATCTTGTCATGTATGCCTCCAAAACCGCCGTTGGACATTATCGCGACCACATCACCGCTCCTTAATTCCGGTGCCAGATGCTTGACTATCGCATCCGCATCGGCAAGTGTCAAAGCCGGTTTACCGGCGGCGTTGATACCGTCGATCAGGCGGCCGACATCGAGCACGTCCCCATAGGTCTTGGCATCTTCAGGATTGAAGACGCCTGCGATTATCACCTTGTCGGCATGACGAAATGCCTCTCGATATTTGTCTTCGAAGACGGACAAACGCGACGATCTCGAGCGCGGCTCGAAGACCGCGATCAGACGATTGTCCGCATACCTTTGCCGCAACGCCTTTAGCGTTTCATCGACAGCGGTCGGGTGATGAGCAAAATCATCGATGACAGTCACTCCCGCCTCGACTCCACGTATTTCCATTCGTCGTTTGACCGATCGAAACGTATCGAATGCCTTTTGGATCAGTTCCCTTGAGATGCCCCAAGCATCTGCGGCGATTATCACCGCCAGGCAATTTCGTACATTGAATTCGCCGATCATCCCGGTCGAGAATTCAGCCCATTTCGTGTTTTCGCAGAATACGCTGAACCGCGTCCCGTCGGCGCCGAAATTCAGATCGCGGGCCTGCCATTTCGCCCCGTCCGACAAACCGTATGTTTCGACCGTGGTAAAGAGTCTTCCGGACATCGAGTTGAGCACCTCGACCACCGCCGGAGAATCTATTCCGCAGATCAAACGTCCATTGCCCGGGACTAAATTCATCAATCGCGAAAATTGCCATTTGATCGCGTCCAGATCCTTGTAAATATCAGCATGATCGAATTCAATATTCCCGACAATGGCTATCTCGGGTAGATAGGACATGAATTTCGGTTTCTTATCAAAAAATGCCGTGTCATATTCATCGCCTTCGATCACGAAATGATCGCTCCTCGTCACCCTGAAACTCTGTCCGAAATTCTGCACGACACCGCCCACAAGAAATGTCGGGTCGAGTCCGCCGACCTCGCAGACCCATGCAGCCAAACTGGTCGTTGTGGTCTTGCCGTGGGTCCCGGCAACTACCAGTGAACGACGGCCGCGTATGAACTCCTCGCGGACGACCTCAGCTTGCGAACGATAGAGCAACTTTCGGTTCATCACCTCCTCGAGTTCGGGGTTGCCCCGCATTATCGTATTGCCGACAACGGTGATATCTCGCGGCAGATCAGTATTTTCGGCCTTGTAGCCATTCATTAGTTCTATGCCGAGCGATTCAAGCTGGGTCGACATCGGCGGGTATACATTCTGGTCCGAGCCCGTAACCCGATGCCCTGCCGACTGCAGCATTCCCGCCAGGCTGGCCATCGCCGTCCCACATATTCCGATCAAATGATAGTGCATAATTGACGTTTGCCATTCAGCAATGGCATATTCATTCTCGTTACGACAGTAACCAAAGTCAAAATCGACCGACAGAACGGATAATAATGAAAAGTAAAACTCTTATATTCACGACCGCGTTTGCGGCTGTCCTAGCGTTTGCCGGCCTTACGTCGGCTCAGATAAAATGCACCGAGACGGGTACCATCAGGAGCGTTTCAAAAGCCTCATCGGGCAATTTTGAGACCGTCACTTTTGATGTAATGATCAAAGATCCCGACTTCAAGGTGTCAAAGGCCCGACCGCCATTCAGCCAATATGGCTCGGAAAACCGTTTGCGGATCCGGGGAAACTACTTCCAAAGCATCGTTTTCCGCGGCATCAACTGGGAATGTAAGATCGCGGAGGCATTGTCCGCCAAAACCTCAAATATCAAGGCCGTAAAAAATATCGAGCAGTTTGAAGGTCAGGTCGAATACATAATCGGATACGATAAACGCGGTAGCTATGTTGGTCGATCGGTCGTACGAACCCGTAAAGGAAGCAGAGTGACCCTCAAATTTAGAAAATAAGGACGTTCTAGGCAAATTTGTGGCCGCCGGTGGGAAGTTCTTTCCGCAACGGCGGCCATGGTATTGCCCGTCAACTCACGGTCAAAAGACTATTTGCCCGTCAACTCCTTGACCAGCGGGGCCGCATCATAGACCTTTCGCAAGGCCTCGAGAATGCCGGCAGTATGAACGCCGACGGCCCGCGAGCCCTCGTCTTCCTCGATATACCAGTACCGATTCGAGAGTTTTTGATTATTACTGTCGAAATTCAGTCCGACGATCTCGCCCGCGCGGTTGATCACTGGCGAGCCGCTATTACCGCCGATGGTGTCGGCCGAATAAACGAAATTAAGCGGCGTCGACAGATCGATCCGATCCTTGCGTGCTTTGAGGCTCGGGGCAAGGTCGAACGGCGCCTTTTCTCCAAAACTGAAAGCCCGGTCAAAAAGGCCGTAAAAGGTCGTCTTGTAGGGGACGAGTGTCGTATCTTCGTCATAGCCGAGGACCTTTCCGAACTCGATCCTGAGTTGTGAATTCGCGTCCGGCGGCATTGTCTTGCCGTAAACAGCAAATCTGGCCTGGGCGATCTTGGTCCCGTTCGCCGTCTCAACATTCAAGATCGTCTTCTCGTTCCAATCGCGAAGTTCGCGGATGATCGGCTCGACCCGTTTGGCCAGCGTCACCATGGGGTCCGTCGAGGCAGCAACGGCTGACGCCCCGCCGTCAAATAATGCACGCCTTGCCGCCGGATCGACCAATTTGGTCTCACGGACCGCACGCTTGACCACCTCGGCCGGCTCGGCATCGCCGATCGCGGCCTTGATGAACGGGTCATTCGGCCCCAGCGTCTTGACCGCTTCCTGCATCCAGAAGAGCAGTGCTGCCTCTTCCATGTCCAGGTAGATCGGGGCGGGCGACGCAAGTGACGACTTGATGCCTTCGAGACGAGTGTCGCGAAATTCCGGATATCTGGAATCGTTCGGTTTGGCGACCTCGATCGAATAGGTTACGATCTGCTGCGCGATCGACGCTAACCGCGACGACGAGAGGCTTGAGAAAGCCAGTCGGTTTGCCATAGGCGGCAGTTTTGAATACGCGTCGCCGATATTCTTCCAGGCGGGTGCAAATTGCTTATCAAGTTCTGGCTTCCCTGCGAGTTTGTCGCGAAGATCCTTTTCCTCGGCAACTTTGCGTGCAAAATTTCGGGGATTCAACAGGCCGTCCTGCTGGCCCTCAAGCCGTTTCAGCGAATTAGCAAAGCTTCGCATTCCGGGCCACGCCTGACGACGTTGCTCCTCGCCCAATTTCGAGTAATTTTCAAGGGCCTTTCGGCGAAGCTCCCAAACCTTTTTTTGCAACGGATTGCCGATATCGCGCTGATAGGTTAGCTGCGAAACGGTCAGAAGCCGTGCGGTCGATCCCGGATAGCCGGAAACAAGGATAAACTCGCCGTCGGCCGCCCCCTTTTCGGACCATTTGAAATAGTTTGGGGTCACTGCCGGTTTGTCGTTCTCGTACGCACGCAGAAATGTGAAATCGAGATCGTGACGCGGATAGACGAAGTTGTCGTAGTCGCCGCCGAAGAAAGCGGCTTGTTCCTCAGGGGCCATTACCAACCTTATGTCGCGATAAACCTTATTCTTGTAAAGCCAGTATTCGCCGCCGCTGTAGAACGAGACCACTTCGCATCGCAGGCCGCCCGACCCGGCAGTACAGTCTTTTTCGATCGTCGATATTTCGGCTGAACGCTTTGCCGCCATCTCGGCGTCAGTCTTTCCTGCCTTTGCAGCGTTGTGGACACGATCCGTAACATTGTCAAATGAGACCAGCACCGAGGCACTCGCGTCCGGTATCTTGATCTCATCCGCTTGTGATCCCGCGTAAAAGCCGGTCTTAAGGAGGTCACGCTCCTTACTCGAAACTCGTTCGATATATCCGGCCGCAACGTGATGGTTGGTGGCGATCAGCCCGTTTGGCGACACGAATCCGGCCGAGGCTCCGTTGACCTTTGGCGAGGCAAGCCGCACATTATCGAGCCACTCCTTCGAAGGTTCAAAATTATATCTATCCTTCCATTGCTTAAGAGGCGGATTGTCGAATGTCCACATCCCCTCGTCAGCAAGGACGGTGAAGTTGAGTACAAAACAGATCAGTAGCAGGGCGGAAATGGTACGTTTCATAATATTTACCTGATGCCGGCGAACTTTGCGAACGGCAATTCTTTCGTTTTCTTGTATTTATCAAAGCCGAGATATCCGTTGGTCTCGGCCTTCATTTCGTCGGTCATTTGCTTCGGCTTCTTTGTCCTTAGATCGAAATATTTCACTGTCCGTCGGATCCGGCGTCCGGACTCGCTGAAGTAAATTGATTGCTTGATGATGTAGTCACCGTAAAAAGTTCGCAATTCCGAATCAACCTTTGCGAGCGAACCATTCAACCGAAAATAATGATCCGTGTATCGGGCCCAGTCGCCTGACGGTGTAAAATAAGCGGCCTTCACTCCTACTATCTTGGATCCGATCTTCCAACAGAAGAACATCGTGTAGATCTCCGACGACTCACGAAACCTCTCGAGTGACCTGGTCGAGCCAAACTTTCGCCAATTTGGGTCGCCTGACTGATAGTCGGAAGTGTCGGCGAAGATAAGTTTCGACGGGGCTTTGGCGATCCGCTCGACCCTCCTTACATGGTCATCGATCGTTCGCACGGACGACTGAGCCGGCATCACGATCGATGCGGACAACACCACCATGGTCAAACCAATAAATGTGAGCGATTTTCTCACGTTCTCTAAGCCAGCACACGCTTGAGCTTTTCCATTGCGCCTTCAAGGACCGCATCTTCCCGGGCAATGCAAATGCGGACGTGAGCATCCCACATGTCGTTGTCGGCAAATGCACTACCGGGCGTCATTCCGACCCCGGCGTCACGCATCAGCATCTCGTTGAATGCGATCGCGTCGTCAAACTTTCGAGGTATACGGGCCCACAAATAGAAACATGACCCCGAATCGTAAATTTCAAACCCAAGACCCGTGAGTATCTCAGACGTGAAGCAGCGTTTGCCGTCAAACTTGTCGCGCAAGGCCGGATAGTATCCCTCGTCTGCCATTAACACCCGCGAAAGGGCCGACTGCAGTGGCGTCACCGGGCAAACATATATGACATTTGCCGCAGCATTTATCGGAGCGATCAGATCGCCCTTTCCATAAGCATAGCCCAGACGCCAGCCCGAGATATTCCAGGATTTCGAGAAGGAATTGACGGTGATCGTCCTTTCCCACATATCGGGCATTGTTGCGATCGGCGTATGCGGGTTCTCGCCGGTAACATAATGCTCGTAAACCTCGTCAGAGACCACCAGGAGGTCCAACTCCTTGGCAACGTCTGCGATCGCTTCGAGTTCGGCCGGCGACATTACCTTTCCGCTAGGGTTTGCCGGTGTGCAAACGATGATCATCCTGAGGGGAAATGAGGTGCGGTCCTTCAGCTGTTTGCAGCGTGCCAAAAGCGCGTCTTTTTCAAAGGACAACGCTTCGTCGAGTTCGAAAGTCTCGGTCTTGGCTCCAAAGTCCTCTAAAATTCGCCGATGATACGGATAATACGGCTCAAAAACCAATGCCGAGTAACCGCGAAGGTAACTTTGGGCGACGCCGATCAAGGCACCGGTTCCGCCATTGGTTATCATTACCTCGAAAGGCCGGGCATCGACATCAACCTCGATGCCGTTGTATCGTGCGATCTTGGCGGCCACGGCCTTGCGAAGATCCGCGTTGCCCTCGCTGCCACCATAGTGATTCTGGCTGGCGGCGATTATCGACGCAGCTTCAGCCGCGAGTTGTGGGTCGATCGGCAGCTCGGATTGACCTTGTACCAAATTGCCGCTTGGCGGTACAAGTCGTGTGATCGCACGGATGTCCGGTTTCACTTTCATAAGCTTTGGTTCTGTCATACTCTATAAATTAGCAGTTTTTGCATTAAATCTCTAAGTTGACCAGTTCAGTTATCAGCTTTGCATTAAGTGAAAAAGCGGTCTGACACTAAATTACCACCGTCACCGCCAGCCGGCATTTTCGGCGGCCATTTGCGGCAGTTTTGGCGCGACCGGACCGTTTTCCTTGAGCGGCAATCAGCGCTCGGCGACGTCACATTCCATCGAATGGGCCCGCAGCCCGTGTTCTTCATCAACCATCCGGACATGATCCGTGATCTTTTCGTTGTGAATGCCCACAAATTTACCAAGGGCCGTGCACTTAAGCGTGCAAAGGTTCTGTTGGGGAATGGCCTCCTCACCAACGAGGGGAAATCCCATCTTCGGCAGAGGCGAAT
This sequence comes from Pyrinomonadaceae bacterium, assembly GCA_019694345.1. Taxonomy (GTDB): domain Bacteria; phylum Acidobacteriota; class Blastocatellia; order Pyrinomonadales; family Pyrinomonadaceae; genus OLB17. Next base: position 63,284 of record JAIBCA010000047.1, read on the forward strand.
GATCCAGCCTGCGTTCCACCGAACGAGGATCGCTGAATACGCCCGTTCGATGACAGTTTTCGGCGACCGGATGGCCAATGATTGGACAAACGGCATGAAACTCGACATCGATCGTGAAATGATGCGTCTGACGCTTCAGATAGTCGCAAAGACACTGTTCAGCGCCGAGGTCGATAATGAGGCAGATCGCGTCGGCAAGGCAATGACGACTATGGTCGAGCTGTTCAATTTTCTGCTGCTGCCATTTTCCGAACTGCTCGAAAAGCTCCCGTTGCCGCAATCTCGCCGATTCAGGAATGCAAGAAACACGCTTGATAGCGTTATTTATTCGATCATCGATGACCGCCGGCGATCGGGCGAAGACAAGGGTGATCTTCTGTCGATGCTGCTGATGGCTCAAGACGAGGATGACGGCGGCACAATGACCGATCAGCAGGTCCGTGACGAGGCCTTGACGCTCTTTCTTGCGGGCCACGAGACGACCGCCAATGCAATGACCTGGACGTGGTACCTTCTGTCGCAAAATCCGGCGGCTGAGGCGGCTCTGCATTCAGAGATCGACACCGTTCTGCAAGGACGTATCCCGACGATCGAAGACGTGCCAAAGCTCAAATTCACCGAATCGGTGTTGGCTGAATCAATGCGGCTCTATCCGCCGGCGTGGGCGATCGGCCGCAACACGGTCGAAGAACACGATTTCGGCGGTTTCACCGCAATGCCCGGAACACTGATACTTACCAGCCCTTTTGTTTTGCAGAGAGATCAGAGGTTTTGGGAGAAACCGCTGTTGTTCGATCCTGAGAGATGGGTTTCCGTTAGCGTCAAAGAGGCCGGACAACGCAACATCTACTTTCCGTTCGGCGGCGGCGTCAGACGATGCATCGGCGAGAGCTTTGCCTGGACCGAGGGAGTATTGCTGATCGCGACGTTTGCCCGCAGGTGGAAACTCCGCCTCGACCCGCACCAAAAGATCGGACTCAATCCCCAGATCACTTTGCGGCCGAGGTATGGGATGCGAATGACCGCGGCATTGAGATGATCGAGGCGAAACCTTATCGGCATACTTCTCTAACGCCTACGGACGACTCGCTTCCCTTCGGACGCCCGTTCGTATGATGCCAATCCAACCGTGTTTTGTTAGAATTCATCTAATCGATCTGACGATCACTCAATGAAGCCTTTCATAATCACACTTATTTTTGTTTGTGCCGCGGCCATCCACGCCCAGCAACCAACCGATATTCTCGCGACCGCGACCGGCCACACTTTCAGATTGTCGGAGCTCTCGATAGAGGCACAGGGGGCAATTTCGGATCTTCCGGCAAATATGGCCAAGGCCAGAATCGAACTTCTCGATCAGTTGACCGTAGAGGCCCTGATCGACGCCGAAGCCAGAGCCAGGCAGACAAACAGCGAAAAACTGCTGACGGATCTGCGATCGAAAATCGCTGAACCGACGGAGGCGGATATTAAGGCGGTTTTTGAAGCAAACCGGGAGGCTCTCGGAAACAAACCGCTTGCTGATGTGCGAAAGACGATAGTGAAGTACCTAAAGGGCGAAACTGAGCAAAAGCAGATTCAAACACTGGTGAGTGGTTTGAAAGCCAAGTATAAGGTCACTCCGGGAAAGGACGTCAATGCACGCGATCTCAAGCCGGCCGACGTTCTCGTTACGGTCGGCAACACTTCGATTACAGTTCAGCAATATGACGCCGCAACACGATCGGACCTTTTTGATATTCAGGCGGATGCGAGCGATCGAGTGCTTTTTGAACTGGAGGAATTGATCTTAAATACCTTGGCGGCCGATGAAGCCAGATCTAAAGGGGTCGATACGGCCGACTATTTTGCGGCCGAGGTGACCAACAAGTTAAAGGACTATTCCGATGAGGAACGCGAAAGACTCGTCGACGATCTTCAAACACGCCTTTACGCTAAATATAAGGTCAACATTCTGTTTAAATCACCCGAGCCAAAGGCAGAAACGATCTCCGTCGACGATGATCCGGCGCAGGGCCCGGCAAATGCACCGGTCACGATCGTGATGTTCAGTGATTTTCAGTGCCCCGCGTGTTCAGCGACCCATCCGATATTGAAGCGGGCAATAGCCGATTTTCCCGGCAAGGTCAGGTTCGTGGTCCGGGACTTCCCGTTGACCGGCATTCACGAAAACGCCTTTTCAGCCGCACTCGCTGCAGGTGCCGCCGCAGCACAAGGCAAATTTTTTGAGTACATTGACCTTTTGTATCAACGCCAGGATGCCCTGGATGCCGCGTCGCTTAAACGATATGCGGCCAAACTTGGTTTGAATGTAAAACAATTTGAGATAGACTTTAGCTCCGAAAAGACCGCCGCCGAGGTAATGAAGGACAAGGCCGAAGGTGAAAAATACGGGATCGGATCAACACCGACGATCTTTGTTAATGGCGTACGGGTCAGGCGTTTGTCGCCTTCCGGATTTCGTAATGCTATCAATAATGCTCTCGGAAAATAATTCGCGGCCGGGGCAACATAATAATATGCGTTTCGTTCTGTTTATTTTCTTCGTGACCGTTCTTGCGGGATGTTCCGGCGCTGCGAACGTTTCGAAGCCCAACGCTTCGAATAACAATGCCGTTTCTTCCAAACCTCAGTCGTCACCGGTGCCGGTATACGGCTATGAGGTGGTCAAGGCTTATCCGCACGACCCGAAGGCCTTTACTCAGGGACTTTTCTACTACAACGGATTTCTCTACGAAAGTACTGGCGAGGAAGGCCGGTCTTCGCTGAGAAAGGTCGAGATCGAAACTGGCAAGGTATTGCAGAAATTTGATCTTCCGCGCGAGGACTTTGGTGAAGGTAGTGCCCTTCTGAATGGCCAGATCTTTATGATCACCTGGCGCCAGGGGCTCGGAAGGGTCTTCGACATCAACGATTTTAAGTTGATCCGTGAATTCAAGTATCAGGGCGAAGGCTGGGGCATAACTACTGACGGCACCGACCTTTACATGACCGACGGGACTCATGTTATCAGGGTAATGAATCCGGACACTTTTACATCGAAACGGATGATCGCCGTAATGCAGGAAAACGGCAAGCCGCTGATGCAGATGAACGAACTTGAGTTTATCAAGGGCGAGATATGGGCGAATGTATGGCACTCAGAGCAGCCAGGGGTTCTCGGCAAACCAAACCACATTGCAAGGATCGACCCCGGCACCGGCAAACTGGTTGGATGGATCGACCTTCGAGGGATCTCGCCGGACGATCAGCCGCCGCCCGATTCGACTGATAATTATCACCCGAAATCTGAAAATACACTCAACGGGATCGCTTACGATGCGGAAAATGACCGCGTTTTTGTGACCGGCAAGAACTGGAAAAAACTCTACGAGATAAAACTCACCGGCCCGAAACAATGACGAACGAAATGGACCGACAATTCATGTTTCGAGCGGTCGAACTCGCTCGTCGCGGTATGGAGTCGAACGACGGCGGCCCTTTCGGCTGTGTCGTAGTAAAGGACGGTCGCGTCGTCGGCGAAGGCAACAATCGCGTCACATCTACCAACGATCCGACCGCTCACGCTGAGGTCGTGGCGATCCGCAACGCCTGTGCCAACTTGGGGACTTTTCAACTGGAAGGCTGCACGATCTACACCTCATGCGAACCGTGTCCGATGTGTCTCGGGGCGATCTACTGGTCTCGCCCTGCCGCGATCTTTTATGCCGGCACACAAAGTGACGCGGCAGCTGCCGGTTTTGACGACGAGGAGTTCTACAAAGAGATCGAAAAGCCGAATGCCGAACGGCATTTGCCGATGCAAAATCTGCTTCGCGAAGAAGCCCAGAAGGTATTTCGAGCCTGGTCCGAAAAGCCCGACAAGACCGCGTATTGATCTGAGAATGTCCAATACAGTTTTCTTTATTTTGCTCGCGCTGGCGGCCGGTGCGATGATGCCGACGCAGGCGGCCATCAACAATAAACTTGCCGTGGCCGTTGAGAGTCCGATCTTGGCGGCGTTCGTATCGTTTGTCGTCGGCACCATTGCCTTGTTCGTTTATGTGCTGCTTTCCGGGACGCCTCTTGGCAATTTGGCATCTGTAAAAGAAGCATCACCGATCGCGTGGATCGGTGGTTTGTTAGGTGCCTTTTTTGTCGCTGCTGCCGTGACACTCGTGCCAAGGCTGGGCGTTGCACTAACATTCAGCCTGATAATCGCCGGCCAGATGCTGGTTACATTAGTTATCGACCATTTCGGGCTGCTCGGTGTTCCTGAAACCAAGGTCAGTTTGGCTCGTGTTGCCGGAATTTTGCTTATTACGGCTGGAGTTGTATTGATCCGGAAGTTCTAGTGCGGTCTAAAGATTATTCTCGGAATTTGTTTCTAACCGATGATCAAGTTCATTCTCAACGATCAAGACATATCGACCGATCTGCCGACGGGATCGACCGTGCTCGATTTCGTTCGCTATCGGCAGGATCTGAAGGGTACCAAGATCGGTTGCCGTGAGGGCGACTGCGGCGCGTGTACGATACTTGTCGGCGAACTGATTGACGGCGAGGTTCGCTACCGATCGATGACGTCATGCCTGATGCCGCTCGCCAACGCTTCTGGCAAGCACATCGTCACCATCGAAGGCATCAACCCAACCGATGGCTCGCTGACCCCCGTCCAACAAGCTATGGTTGATGAATCAGGAACCCAATGCGGATTCTGTACCGTCGGTTTCGTCATGTCGCTGACCGGAGCGTGCATTGACGGTTCGGATAAGATCTCAGCCATCGATGGCAACATCTGCCGCTGCACAGGCTACAAATCGATCGAACGAGCCGCATGTCGCTTGTCAGAACCGCCCTGGTCAGCGGGCGGCCAAATCGTTCCGGAGTACTTCTCCGCAATCTCACAACGGCTGGAAAGATTATTGGCGGCGGGCATCGTGGCGGAAACACGACCGCCAGGGAATGTGCCCTATGTAGGCGGAGGAACCGACCTTTACGTCCAACGCCACGACGAGATGGCCGAATCCGCTGCGATGTCGTTGCTCCACAACGATGAACTTCGCGGTATCCGCGACACGGGCACGTACATTGAGATAGGAGGAGCGGCAACGGTCACTGACCTGCTGGAATCGCCCGAGATGAACGAGATCTTCCCCGAGCTCTACAAGCATCTCAAGCTAGTTTCATCGACGCCTATCCGCAACATGGCAACACTCGCCGGCAACTTTGTCAACGCCTCGCCAATCGGCGACATGACAGTCTGGTTCCTGGCACTCGATGCTGAGATCGACCTGTGGACAAGCCCGCACGTGAGTAAGGGCATAACGCGTACGCTCGCATTGAAAGAATTGTACTTAGGCTACAAACAACTAGCCAAACAACCGGACGAGATCATCACCGCGATCCGTTTCCGCAAGCCCAATGGCGATTTCCGCTTCAATTTCGAAAAGGTCTGCAAACGCACCTATCTAGACATCGCAAGCGTCAACACGGCTATTTCGCTGACCGTACGCTCGGCACCGGGCGACACGTGGCTGCCGCCCGCACTGTCAGAACCGGGAGCACCAACGGGGTCACTGGTCACGTATACCATCGAGTCCGCCCACGTAGCCGCCGGTGGCGTTTCGCCGATACCGCTCTATTTGCGTAAGACCTCGGAGTTTCTGGCCGGCAAAGCGGTCAACGCAGAAACCATTTCGTCTGCGAACGAAATAATGCAGTCCGAGATATCGCCGATCTCGGATGTGCGCGGTACGGAACAGTATAAACGGCTGCTTTTGCGGCAGCTTTTCGCGGCTCACTTTGTCGAGCTATTTGAAGCATGATTCACCCTATAAGCACAGAGAACACAGAGTATCTGACTTGAATTACACCATGAACTCTTTGCCTCGGGTGGTGAGATCTTATATGAAGAACATCGACTCACATTCACACGTTCGCGGCGAGTCCGTTTATTTGGACGACATTCCTGTCGTTCGCGGGACACTGTACGCGTGTGTATTTGATTCGCCGGTTGCTCACGGCAAGCTCGTTTCGATCGACACCAGCGGGGCCGAGGCGAGCGAGGGCGTGGTTCGCATTATTTCGGCGAAGGACATCATCGGCGAGAATCAGATCGGTGGTATCGTGCCGGACGAGCCATTGCTGGCCGACGGCGAGGTTCATTTTGCGGGGCAGCCGATCGCGATCGTTCTGGCTGAGACCGAAGACCTCGCCAGGAAAGCGGCAAAAAAGGTCATCGTCGATATCGAGCCGCTTCCGGTGGTTACCGATCCACGTGTCGCCGCGGCAAACGGCGATCTGATCGTCCCGCCGAAGAAGTTTGTGCTTGGAAATATTGAAGACGCATTCGCAAATTGTACTCACGTTTTCGAAGGCAAGACCGAACAGAATGGACAGGAGCACCTATATATCGAGACGCAAGGTGCGTACGCTTTGCCGACCGAAAATGGCGGCTTGAAGATCTATTCATCGACGCAAGGCCCGACCGCCGTCCAGCGTGCAGTTTGCCGCGTGACAGGCTTGCCGATGCACAAGGTCGAGGTCGATGTTCAGCGTCTTGG
>JAIBCA010000103.1 GCA_019694345.1 Pyrinomonadaceae bacterium
TCTCGGCGACGAGACGTACGCCGTCAGCACCAAAACCGACGAATACGGCAAGGCACACATCTGCCTCACCAACGACAAAGGCGAAACCTGCTACCGCAAGGAAAACTGATCGCCACTTCAACTCAAATAAAAGGCCGACGGAAACCTCCGCCGGCCTTTTTCTCGCTACACTCGATATCGTCGAATTCTATCCAAGATCGCATTTTCGCATGTCTGACACTGTTCTTCCAACAAGAGGATTATTCCTGCAATACACATATAGATTCCAACTGGCTGGCTCGATACGATTTGAATCATTCAAAACGTTATCGGCCGACAAAAAACGTCCAATGCGATAAGAAAAACCTCTTGTATTAGCAAAATCGAGATCTGTCTCACTATCCCGCTCATAGCCGGTGAATTGTTTGCGAACAGCATCGGGCGTGTATTCCGTTGTCGAGGCTGATCTGCGCCTAACCAGAGGCGAACCGCTCGACAAAGCTGGAGCTTACGCTGTCCAGGCCCAAGCCGCTCTCTTTATCGAAGCCATCAACGGCGACTACTGGAACGTCGTCGTCCTCCCGATATCACTTGTGTGTAAACCTCTTGCAAAATGATCGTACTCCGTAAACTACCGCAGATTTGCGACCTCGCCGTCCCGGCCAGAAGATGCTCTAACCCGCCCTTTCGGAAAAAGCTGTCAAGTCTTTTCTTCGATTTCCGACCCGCTCAAAGGTTAGAAGTATTGTTGCTAACTAAAGAGACTTATAGCTACTAGTTCGGCCTGTCCGCTAAGAAATCTCGATTCAACTTTTACAAGAGTGCCCGGTAAAAACTCCCAAACTTCATCCTCTTGATCATATGAATTTGATCGATCAATTTCATAAACATTATCGCTGATTTTAGTTGCAGAAACAGGCCGAAACACATCCGTCCCCTCATCCATCAAACGTATGTAGATTCTTGTTCTCATTTGTAATTCTTCGTCAATATTTAAAGCCCGGCCCACCGACATGAATGACTTCCTTTGTCACATTGTCTATTACGACCGACTGCCCCGAGGAGCAGGGGGTCAGGCGTGCAAAATTGCGATTCTCTGCCCGGAGCCTGACCGTTCACTGTTCTTGAAAAACCGTCAAACGCCCGTTCGCCCGGAACAGCGCGGTTAGAGATGATCGCGTCTGCTGAAGATCGTCGGGAGGCGTGGGGCATATCTCGAAGTGTGAGCCGATTGCCGGGAAATGTAAAGCACTTTTCTGCCGGGCCGCCGTGCGTGATCGGCAGATCGTATTTGGCCAACGGCAGCCTCATACCATCTGTGCAACACTATCGTATCCGTGCGATCTGTGTTATGATGAGAAGATAGTGAATTGTGGATCGGGAATCGTCGATCGTAAATGTGCGCGCTGAGGTGGTGGAAAATGGGACAAGATTTGCCCACGCGCGCAATTTGAAACAAAAACGGGGGTTAAAGTTGCTGAATAAAGGACTTAACCTGTTCCAAATTTAAGATTTAATTTGGAACAGGGATCACCGGTAAACCATTGCACAGACACGGTTTAACGGCACAAAAGTGGTCATCGCAACGAGTCAAATAAATTTGAAACAGCAAATGCCCGTAAACCATTGCACACACGCGGCTTACCGGCACAAAGCGGTTCACGGGCAATTTGAAACAAATGAAGTAATTTGAAACAGCCAATGTCCTTGAACCGGTCAATGTTTCAGTGCCCGCTCGACGGCTTTGCGGGCATCCACGGTGCACCGCAATTGCCGAGATCAATAGGTTAAGTACACCCATTTTCGAATTGTCGGCAACGGATCTTGTTTTCGTTGCAGCCGGCTTTTAGTCGATCGCCTTAACAACTTTCGGGTCTCGAAACGGGCTCGTAAATAGGTCAGACGAATGATTGATACTTCCCGTCCGTCGAATTCGCCTTGTCATACAGAGGTGATCTTATGACACGTGAATCAATTCGGAAATTTGTTACCGCGGTTATGATGGCGATGATGCTGCTGCCGGCGAATGTGGTGTTTGCACAACGAAAGACGGCGCAGCCGCGAGGCACGTCAACAGCTTCGGCACCGGCGAAAGCTCAAAGCTGTCAGGGCGGCTGGCGGGGCGTCGTGAAGCTCAAAAAAACGCTTAACGATTCGCTTTCGTCGGACGAGCCCGGCATTCGCAAAGCTATGGACCGCATCAAGCATGTTGATTTGCGAAACTACAGCTACACGGGCACTGCGATCGTGAATGGTTCGGATCCGATGAAGCCGCAGGTAACGGCGAAGGTCGCGTTCACCGACCAAGACAACAAATGGGGCGAGGAACGTGTGTTCGACACCTGCAATTCACGCGAATCGGGACACTGGTTTATCATCGAGGGCACTGACAACCGCTTTACCGAGGCAAGGGCCGAGGGTTCCGCATCATCATTCAACCTGACCGTTGATGAGATGGCCGGAACGTACAGCCTGAGCCTGAAACTTCCCGACGCGATCGGCAGCTTCAAACGCGAAGAGCATGTGAAACGCTCGGGGCATTGTCAGGCTAAGAACAACGCTCCGTACGACCGCTCGACCAACGAACAGACCAAGGTGGACGGCGAGAGCTTGTCAGCGTATGACAAATTCGACCCGAAACATCCGGACGAGATCACGGGTTCGAAAACCTGGGGCGACGACGGCAAGGGCCAGGTTCGATCGTTCGTTTATACCGCAACTTGGCGGTTCACACGATGCCCGCAGCAACTGCTCGTTACCGACCTGCGATTTGAGCATATGAAGTTCCCGACATGGGACAATTATGAAGAGATCGTCGAGCAGGTCGGTACGATCGACGGCAATTTGGTCAAGGTCAAGGCGAACGTGGTCAATATGTCGAGCGAGACGAAATTCGCCGAGATCACTTTCAAGGAAACCTACAAGGGCGACAAATGGGACGGCTCGCGGCCCGACTATCCGCTGCACGAATCGGTCTCGATCCGTTTGGGTCCGAACGAGGAACGTGAGGTCGAGGTGCTGTGGAACACACAGGGTTTTGCGTGGTTCGATGACGGTAGGCCGCGTTATCTCCAGCGTGTAAAGGTCGAGGCGTGGGAAGAGTTCAAGAAAAAGGACGAGATGACCAGGAACCTCAAGATCAGCCCGAAGCCGCTCATTATCGTTCCCGGCATCTGGTCGAATCCGCAAACGATCGAGCTTTACCAGAATCTGCTGACCGTTTCGCACAGCTACGGCTGGAAAGCGTACCGCTCGATCGATGTTTCAAAGCAGGACACGATCAACCGGGACGGCACGCCCGTTCCCG
>JAIBCA010000141.1 GCA_019694345.1 Pyrinomonadaceae bacterium
AAGTCGGGGCGTGGAATGGGATACCGTCGCGGATCGTCCATTCTATGCCGCCGGTCTTGTAAACCTTGCCGTCGCGTATCTCTTCGACGCCGAGCGGCGAGAGCACCTTAAAATTCTCAAGCGGATTGCCATTGACGACGATCAGATCTGCCTTATAGCCGACGCGGACGCGGCCTAGAGTGTCTTCCTTGCCGAGGATCTTGGCACCGTTAGAAGTGGCGTGCTGAATGACCTTTAGCGGATCAAAACCGGCTTCCTGATGGAGTTCGAGTTCGCGAAGCAGCCCGAAGCCGTACATTTGATAGATAAAGCCGGCGTCTTCGCCCGTCCCAATGACACCGCCCTTCATCTCGAAATCATAGACGGCCTTCATCCAGATGCGATAGCTCTCTTTCCAGAAGGTCTCGTCGGTCGAACTCCAGCCGATGAAATACGAGCCGTGATTCGCCGGATTCGGCCTGAAATACTCTTCGAGCACCGGATGCAGGTATTCGGCAAACGCCGGATTTGTCTGCGCTCGCTGCAGGTCACGCGAAGCCTCGTAGATGACCAGCGTCGGGTCCCACGCCACGCCGGCGGCGACCATCGCGTCGAGCACCTTGTCGAGTCGGGCCGGATCGGCCTCACGCCATAGCCGGCCGGCGTAGCGAAAACGGTCGACCTCGTTGTTGTAATTATAGGTCGCGGGAAAATTCTGCCGCCCTGACGGTATCGCCGCGTCCGGTATGCCGTACCAGTGTTCGATCGAGGTCGTACCCCCCTTAATGTCGTCCCATGCGTTCGTCTCCTCGACGCCGACGTGGTGCATTACGCGCATTCCCTGCTTTTTGGCCTCGTCCATCAACGCGGCCATCAGGTCGCGGTCGATGGTGTAGAGTTTTATGCCGTCGTAACCGGCTGTCTTGAGGTCACGGACGCGTTGGCGTGCCTGCTCGGTTGTCGTCGGCGTTGGAGCGTCAAAATATCCGCCATAGGGAAATATCCGCGGCCCGACCAGCGTTCCTGCGTTGATCTGATCACGAAATCCGAGCACCTTTTTCGACGCCCAGGCGTCCCGCACGGTCGTTATGCCGCACGCGAGCCAAAGCTTGGTCACGTACTCGACCGGCATCGGGACACCGGCACGTTCGTCCTGCGTATGGCCGTGCAAATTGATCAGCCCGGGCAGTACGTACTTGCCGGCCGCGTCGATCTCGAGGTCTCCCTTTTCGGGACGGCGGGCCTTTCCCTCTTTGGCAGCGACCGGATCAAATCCCGCTATCTGTTTGATCAAACCGTCTTCGATCACGATGTCGAATGGGCCTGCAGCGGGCTTGCCGCTGCCGTCAACGACCATGGCTCCGCGGACGACGATCCGCTTAAATCGCTTTCCGGAAGAAAGCGACGGAGCGGTTTGGCCAACCGCGATGCCCGCAATAATTGAGGCCTGGACAAGGATCGCCGCGATCGGGCGAATGCGTAGAACTTTCATAGTTAATTGAAGGAAAAACTAACATCAATATGACCGCCAGGCAACCGTGCGCGGTCCGTGCGGAGATATCGTCCGCAGGCTGAGCCGGCCGCTTTTTGCCGTTTTTGCTGATGTGTGACAAAATACTCTTTTATTTTCACACTAATATTTAAATCAGGAAGGTATAAAAATGGCTGCTGGAAGAAATAAAGTCACTGTCGTCGGTGCCGGAAATGTCGGAGCTACCGCGGCTCACTGGATCGCGAGCAAAGAGCTTGCGGACGTCGTATTGGTTGATATTGTCGAAGGAACCCCGCAGGGCAAGTGCCTCGATCTCGCGCAAGCTGCTCCGATCGACGGATTTGACGTTAAGCTCGTCGGTGCCAATTCGTACGAGGAAACGGCGAATTCGGACGTGGTGATCATCACCGCCGGATTGCCCCGCAAACCCGGCATGAGCCGCGACGACCTCTTAAAGACCAACTCGGACATCGTCGGTCAGGTCACAGATCAGGTCGCTAAATACTCGCCCAATTCGGTCATCATCGTCGTCTCAAATCCGCTTGACGCTATGGCACAGGTCGCTTTCCGCCGCTCGGGCTTCCCGAAGAATCGCGTCATGGGAATGGCCGGCGTGCTGGACAGTGCCCGCATGCGTTGCTTTGTGGCCGAGGAACTCGACGTCTCGGTCGAAAACGTCACCTGCTTTGTGCTTGGCGGCCACGGCGACACGATGGTGCCGCTGCCGCGTTACTCGACCGTCGCCGGTATCCCGATCACCGAACTTATCGCCAAAGACAAGCTTGACGCGATCATCACGCGTACCGCTAATGGCGGAGCTGAGATCGTCGGCCTGCTCAAGACCGGTTCGGCATATTACGCACCGTCGCTCGGCGCGGTCGAGATGACCGAAGCGATCCTCAAGGATAAGAAAAAGATTCTGCCCTGTGCCGTCTTCCTCGAGGGCGAGTACGGCGTAAGCAATCTTTTCGTCGGCGTCCCGGTCAAACTCGGCAAAAACGGCGTCGAACAGATCATCGAGATCTCGTTGACCAACGACGAACGCACCGCCCTGCACAAGAGCGCCGCCGCCGTTCAGGAACTCGTTGACATCCTGAACGTTTGAGGCAATTTACCCAAAGCGATCAGACAGGAGGCCTTCGGGCCTCCTTTTTTTTGGATACTCTCTAGTTATCTCCCAACTGTTTGTCCGCAAACCCAACCGAATCCATCTGTTGTACCCCCATCGGTCAAATTGACCAGATAAATCGGTCATTTTGCAAGCTCAAATGACCGACTCTGATCGATAAAAATTGCTAACTGGTGCATTTAGACCACTTACGGCTATGGCACGGGCGTTGTATTAGAAGGGCGGCGACGTTTGCCATATTTCTTTTGTGTTCGAGAAAAAGAACACGTTTTGATGAGGAGCAAAATGATGAGTTTGACTAGGACCAATAAATTGACCATTAGGACGGCGGTATCGCTCGTACTTATGTTGTCGATCATGGCGACCAACGCGGTGCCGGCATTTGCCGCACTTACACCGCAAACGGTCAGCAATGCATCGGCAACAGCGAAATATACCACCGATCTTACGCAGCTTGGCCGTAACGGAAGACTGCGTGAGAACCTGAACTTTGAAAACGAGACGTCACGTCTCGTCAAAGTGTTAGCTGAAGGTGGACTTCGCCAGCCGGTTATCGTTGATAACACGGGCGAGAATCAGGATGTCGTAGTTGAGCAGGTTGCCCGCCGTATCGCGTCAGGGAACGTGCCTGACAGCCTTAAAGGCGTCTCGGTCGTCAAACTCGAGGTTGCGACACTATATTCGAACGCAAGATCCGATGCTGAGGTCACAGACCTGATCGGCACCATCATCAATGAGGTGACCGCGTCGGACAAGCACACGGTCCTATACGTGAACGAGATCGCTAACTTGCTTGATTCACAGGCGGTCGGCGAACAGTTGCTCGCGGCGATCAGCTCAGGCAAACTCGCGATCATCGGCGGATCGACCCGTCTCAGCTATACCGAAAAGATCGAGCGGTCCGAAGCGTTCGCCGGCGTTTTTCAGGCGATCGCCCTCGAAGGCATCATCATTTCGGGTATGGCTTCCAACGAGGAAGCAAATGTCGTCAGCGGCGATGGATATGCCGGCGACAATATTTCGTCGGAACTTCGCGAAATGATGGCAAACGATCCGAGCGGAAAGACCCGCGTCGATGTCATCATCCAGGCGAAGGACGCCGACAATGCGGCTCTTAGGGCACTGCTCAAGTCCGGCGAGGCACGGGTCACCGACCGCATCGGCAGCACCGAGACGATCGTCGTTAACCTGCCCCTCTCGGCTCTCGAATCACTGTCGAAGAGCGGCCTGATCAACTTCATCTCGCCCGATCGCCCGACGACCGTCACAGGTCACGTCGAAGAGTCGATCGGCGCGGATATCGTCCGCTCGCAGCCGGCACTGAACGGCCGCTCGGCTTACGATCTCGACGGTTCCGATATCGGCATCGCGATCGTCGATTCGGGCATTGCCGCGAATCATAATGGCTATAAGACCAGCGGCGGCACATCGCGCATCGTCGCCAACGTCAACTTTACGAGCGGCGCGCTGACGGCCACGGCCGACGGCTACGGACACGGCTCGCACGTCGCCGGACTCGCCGCCGGCGACTCGAACAAGAACAGCGGCGCCTATCGCGGCGTTGCCAAAAATGCCAAGGTCATCAGCGTCAAGGTACTAAACGACGTCGGTGAAGGCAGTTCGTCCTGGCTCCTCAACGGACTGAACTGGATATTGCAGAACCGCGTCCAGTACAACATCAAGGTCGCAAACCTCAGCCTCGGCACGACCGCCGTCGATTCGTATCGCAACGATCCGATCTGCATCAAGGTCAAGGAACTGGTCCAGGCCGGCATCGTTGTCGTCGTTGCCGCCGGTAATCTCGGCAAAACTGCCGCCGGAGCAAAAACCTATGGCCGCATCCATTCGCCGGGCATCAGCCCGTATGCACTTACGGTCGGTTCGACCAATTCGATGGGAACAGCAACGACTGCTGACGATACGATCTCGAGCTTCAGCTCGCGTGGTCCGACACGCAGTTTCCTGACCACTTCGACCGGCTGGAAGGTGTTCGATAACATCATCAAACCGGATATCGTTGCACCGGGCAACCGCCTCGTGTCATACAAGTCCCCGAGCAATCGTATGGCGCTGCTCAATCCGTCGCTTTCGCTTGACGCTACAAATGACAACGACTCGATGATGTTTATGAGCGGCACGTCGATGTCGGCTCCGGTCGTGGCCGGTGCGGCAGCCCTCTTGATGCAGGTCAACCCGAATCTGACGCCGGGAATGATCAAGATGATCATGCAGTATTCGGCACGCCCCGTTTCGGGAGCCAACACCTTTGAACAAGGAGCCGGTGCGCTGAATATCGAGGGTGCGGTCCGACTCGCTCGCTCGCTCCGCATGGATGTGGATTTCCAGACCGCGGCTAACGGCTCATCGACCGTTGCGGCAGGATGGACAATGCCGACGACGTCGACGACGATCGGCGGAAATACGTTCCAGTGGGCGCAGTTGATCACTGGTAGCCACACGATCGTGACCGGTGCGAATCTTGTATCAAAATTCCAGGCGGCATATAAGCGGGAAAACATCGTCAGTGACGGTGTCCAGTTTGGTAACGGCAACTTTACGCTTAATACCGGTACGTTCTTTTCCGCGGGGCTGGGCGTCAACCGTAACGTTACAACAAGTAACGGCGGTGCCCTGGGCGCCGGCTCGATCTGGTTGTCATACGGCGTTCTGGTCGGCGACGGCGTGCTCGTCGGTGACGGCGTGCTCGTCGGTGATGGTGTTCTGGTCGGCGACGGAGTGCTCGTCGGTGATGGTGTTCTGGTCGGTGACGGCGTACTCGTCGGCGACGGCGTATTGGTCGGTGACGGCGTGCTCGTCGGCGACGGTGTTCTCGTAGGAGATGGTGTGTTAGTAGGTGACAGCGTTTTACTGGGCGATCCAACGCCCTCGATGTAGTCGCAGTCAAGAAAAACCACTAACACTATCAGAATACGGAGAACCAAAATGATACGCCAAATACAAATGAGCACTGCGACATCCGCAGAACCGCAAGCAAGGAGCCTGGGCATCGTGCCCGACCTCTCGCGGGTCTTAATGCTCGACGAATCATCACGATCCGAGACCCTAGCGTTCCTCGCGGAACGCCCGGTCCACACGGTCGTCATGACGAGTTTCATTCACGACAACGGTTTCGATGCCGAACTTAACCGCGGAACATTCTACGGTTACCGGAATGAAGCAGGAAGACTAGAGGGAGTTGCACTTATCGGACACTCGACGCTGTTCGAGGCCCGTTCTGAAAAGGCGATCGAGGCACTGGCTTTTACCGCCCGCACCTCGGCCCGGCCGATCCACTTGATAATGTCGTCCGGCGATGCCGCCGAACGATTCTGGGATCACTACTCAACGACAACCGCCCCCCCGCGACTTCGTTGCGAAGAGGTCCTGTTTGAGTCCGCGTTTCCGTTCGCAGTTCAGAAATGCGAATGGAACGTCGAGACAGCCGACGCTGCCGACCTCGTCGAACTCGCCGAAGCTCAGGCTGAGGTTGCGTTCATCGAGTGCGGTGTTGACCCGATGGCCCGGGACCGCGAGGGTTTTCTCAAGCGTGTCCTGCGACGCATCGAAATGGGACGTGTATTCAGCGTCAAGATCGATGGCAAGCTGGCATTCAAGGCAGACATTATTGCCGAGACGCCTGACGTCATCTATCTCGAAGGCGTCTGGGTCGCACCCGAGTTTCGAGGACACGGGATCGGATCAAAATGTCTCGCGGCCTTAACGCTCGAACTGCTCAGCCGTGCGGAGCACATCTGCATGCTCAGCAACGTCGAGTTTGACGGAGCTCACAAGAGCTTTCAGAAGGCCGGTTACCGTGCGACTGACAAATGCGTCACATTGTTTGTCTAGAAAATAACAGTGGACAACAATGTTTAATTAAGGCATAATAAGCTGGGCTCGAATGACGGGCCCGGCTTTTGCCTTTTCGTGCGGCCTTTCGTAAGGTGCCTCCCGCAACCCGCATTTCCACGTTTCTCCTCATTTTTTTCAGCCTGCCAACGGCCGCGTCCGTCTTTGCACGACCCCATTTGATGAACAGCAAGAGACTAACAGCCTGGTACATTACGATCGTCATCTTTGCCGGAGCGGCTTGTCTGGTCGCCGCCGGCGCATCGATGCCGGTCGCCAAAGTAGATGCCTATTTGCTTCTGCTGGCTGGTATGACGATCGTGTTAGGCTCGCGGATCACGATCCCGATCCCGCGATTCAAATCTCACATTGCCGTCTCTGACACGTTTATCTTTCTCACATTGCTGCTATATGGCGGCGAATTCGCGATCATTCTCGCAGCTCTCGAGGCATTTTGCTCATCCTGGCGGTTTTGCAATAAAAAGCTGACGGTCTTTTTCAACTCGGCAACGATGGCGATCTCGACCTCGCTTGTCGTTGTCACGCTGAACTTCTTCTCGCTGTATCAAGACGATATCTTTCACGGCCACACGGATAACCGCGCTAATTTTGTGATCGCGCTGTCGGTCATCGCGCTTGCACAATTTGTCGCCAATACGGCGATCGCGACGATCTATGACGCGCTGAAAAGCGGCCTGCCGGTTTGGGAAACCTGGAAATCCAAGTACGTCTGGACATTTTTCTCGTATTTCGTCGGTGCGGCCGGTGCTGGCATTCTTATCCAGCTCGCCGATACGATCGGTGTCGGTATCATCTTTGCGACGTTCCCGGTAATGGTCTTCGTATTCCTGTCCTACCGGATGTATATGAAGAACGTCGAGATATCGATCCAACAGGCAGAGCAAGCGGAGCAGTACGCAAAGGTGATGGAGGCTCAGTCTGACGCCCTGCGCGAGTCCGAGGAAAGGTTTCGAAGCGCTTTTAACTACGCCCCGATCGGTATCGCGCTTGTCAGTTCGACCGGAAATTGGCTAAAGGTCAACCGTGCGCTAACCGAGATACTTGGCTTTTCCGAAGAGGAGTTTTTGGGCAGGGATTTTCAATCGATGATCGTCCCCGAGGACCTGGGCCCGACCCTGGTCAAACTCCACGAACTTATCTCCGGTAAGATCGCGAGTTGTCAGTTGGAGCACCGCTATTTTCATAAGAACGGCGACGTTGTTTGGGCTTCGTGGAGCGTGTCCGCGGCCGGCGACGGAAACCTCGAAAACCAGCGGCTGATCTTCCAGATCCAGGACATCACGCACAAAAAGGTTGCTGAGGAAAAACTCCAGCACGAAGCGACCCACGATGCATTGACCGGCCTCCCGAACCGGCCGCTGTTCATGGCTCGCCTGACCTCGGCCCTTGAACGGCGGAAATTGTCGTCCGACTACAAGGTCAGTATCCTGTTCATCGATCTGGACCGTTTCAAATACGTCAATGACAGTCTCGGCCATCTGGCCGGAGACATGCTGCTGATGGGTATTTCCGAAAGGCTACGCGAATGCCTCAGGCCGTCGGACCTTGTTGCCCGGCTCGGTGGCGACGAATTTACGATCCTTGTCGAGGGTACTCACATAGACGACGAGGTAACCCGCATCGCCGAACGTATTCAGGCCAAATTCGGTATTCCTTTCGAGCTCAACGGAAACGAGGTCTACAGTTCTGCCAGCATCGGCATTCTGCACGCTTCATCGGGTCATCATACGTCCGAGGACATCATGCGTGACGCCGACACCGCGATGTATCAGGCTAAGCGTGCCGGAAAGGCGCGTCATGAAGTTTTTGACGAGAAAATGTTCAAGGCCGCGCGTGAGACACTCCGGATCGAAACCGATCTCAGACGAGCGATCGAGCGTTCGGAACTATCGGTCGTGTATCAGCCGATCTACTCGCTCGAAACCGACCTGATCGAGGGGTTTGAGTCGCTTGCGAGGTGGAATCACCCTGAGCTTGGCAATATCTCGCCGGGTAAGTTCATCCCGGTTGCCGAGGAGATCGGTATGATCGACCGACTCTGCGAGTATGTCCTACAAACATCGTGCCGCGAGATCCGAACGATCCAGGACGCAATGCCCGAGGGCCAAAAGCCGAAACTCAGCGTCAATCTCTCTTGCAAGCAGTTCGCTCAAGTTTCGCTTGTGCGGAATATCGAACGCATTCTCGACGAAAACTCATTCTCCCCGCACCTGCTCAAATTTGAGATCACCGAAAGCGTCTTTGTCGAGCATCAGGCACGTGCGGTCGAGATGCTCAAACAGATGCGCGACTCGGGCATCGACATCAATATCGATGATTTTGGTACCGGATATTCAAATCTCAGTTATCTGATGAAGCTGCCGATCACCACGCTCAAGATCGACCGCTCGTTTGTCAGTATGATCGACGAAAAGGGCCGCAACGACGAGATCGTGCGGGCGATCGTCTCGCTTGCCAAGACCCTCGACCTGCAGGTCGTCGCCGAGGGCATCGAGACCGAGGCTCAACTTAGTACCCTCCGTTCGCTTGGCTGCGAGTACGGACAGGGCTACCTGTTCGCCGCCCCGATGACCTTTATGGAACTTTGCTCTTACCTAAAGAACGAGTCGCTGATCCGCCAACCAATGCGGCGGTTTGACGACATCGCCGAGCTGCAGCAGCTGCAGTGACCGCCTGTCTAAAAAAAAGTTGTTCCAATTCCCCGCGTTTTGTTATATAACACTTTTGGATGGCATGTATAAGCTGAGGTTTTGACTGCATCCATCTCACGGCTTTCGTGAATCAAAGTGTCAGTGGCACTCCCGCCGGTAGGGCGTCGTTTCGATGGTTTAGGGAAGGTGTGATATTATTAGTTTTGGGTCAACCTGCCTGGCAAATACCGCCGCTGAAATATCTGAAAAAGATCAATGAATAAGCACCTGAGACAGTTAGTTTGGCATTCTGGTCTGCTGATCGTGGTACTTTCGGCTGCCTTAGCGGCAGTTGCACAGACACCGCCGCTGCTTCAGGATATCAAGATCTATCGTGACCCGGTGCCGGTTCCGACTGCAACACCGTTCGTTCAGCGGACGGGCAGTTCGACGCCCGTTTCGGGCGGCATGCGGACCAAGTTTCCGGCACTTGCCGAGGTTTCGGTCCCCGGATATTCCGGCATTCTCATCGAATCGATGGATGGCAACGTCGTTGTCGAAAACAACTCGATGTCGGTCTTCAATCCGGCCTCGAACGTCAAGATCGCCACGGCTTATGCCGTTCTTAAGACATTCGGTCCCGATTTTCGGTTTATGACCAGCGTTTATACCGATGGGTCATTCGACCGTACGACCGGGACGCTCAACGGCAATCTGTACGTTTCGGGCCGCGACCCGATGTTCGGCTTTGAGCACGCGGTTGCGATCGCCAGCGAGCTTAACCGGCTCGGCATCCGAACGATCAACGGCGATCTGATCGCGACCGACAATTTTGCGATGAACTATTCCGGCTCTTCGCTAAAGTCGGCGGAAACGATGTTTGCGACGATGGACGCGAACAAGCGGTCGGCCGCGGCAACGCGTGTCTGGCTCAATTACCTTGCGAACTCCGGCCGTATCGGCCAGGTCCAGGGCACGCCGGGCGTCACATTCACAGGTGCCTTTTATGTCCAGCCGATCCCGAGCAGTCTAAGTTTGTTGTTTACGCATGAGTCGGCGCCGATGCGTGAGATATTAAAGGTCACACTTTGCTATTCGAATAATTTTTTGGCCGAGCGGCTCGGCGATATGCTCGGCGGAGCCTATGCAGTCGCTCGGATCGTCCAGTTAAATGCCGGTATTCAGCCGATCGAATTTTCGCTGCAGACCTCGAGCGGGCTCGGTTATAACCGCGTGACGCCAAACGCCATGATGCGGTTGCTGAGAGTTTTGCGGGACGATCTCGCGCGGTACAAGATGACCTTCGCCGACATAATGCCCGTCGCCGGCATCGACAAAGGTACGCTTGAGAACCGCTTCGATTCGGACTTTGCGACCGGCAGCGTCGTCGGCAAGACCGGAACGCTGCCCAATACGGACGGCGGTGCCAGCACGCTGGCCGGCGAACTCAATACCCGCAACGGCAAATTCCTGTTCGTGATATTCAATCAACGCGGCGCCGTCGCCCGATTCCGTGCGTTCCAAAACAGTTTCGTATCGCTCGTCCAAAATCAGTTTGGCGGCCCCGCCGCGATCACCTACTCGCCGACCTCGCTCGATAGCCGGATCGCGAGAACGCGGATCAGCTATCCGACCCAGCGGCAGTAACAATTTCCATCGTTAGTTAACCGTAATTTCTCTTGGTCGACGCTAACCGAAAAATGCTCTCGTCGAGAGCCTTCTGGCGCTTTTCAAACGTTGGTTTCCTTTCGTATTTCGCCTCTGCGTGCGATAATCCCATCCTGACCAATGAGTGAGATCACAGAGGACCAACCTACCGCCGAATCGCCGGAATCACTGGCGGAACCTGACGCTGCCGACGACATAGCTGACGAAGCCGAGGCGGCCCCGACCACCAAACAGACCAGCGTTGCACGTTCGGCCGGTATCGTTTCGATCGCGGTGATGTTTTCGCGTGTCCTCGGGCTGATCCGTGAGCAGATCTTCGCGTTTTATTTTGGCGCGGGGTTTCTATACGATGCGTACGTCGTCGCATTTCGCATACCCAATGTTCTTCGTGACCTTTTTGCCGAAGGTGCCCTTTCGGCGGCGTTCGTCAAGGTCTTTACCGACTACCAGATCAACAAAAGCGAAAAGGAAGCATGGCATCTGGCCGGCCTGGTCATAAACGCGCTCGCGGTCGTGATGAGTGTGATCTGTATCGTCGGCGTCATTTTTTCGCGCCAGTTCGTCGATCTGGTCGCCGACGGTTTTTCGCCGGAAAAGGCGGCTTTGGCGACAACATTGACGCAGATAATGTTCCCATTCATCCTCCTCGTCGCACTGGCGGCGGTGGCGATGGGCGTGCTTAACACCAAGGGTGTATTCGGCATTCCGGCTTCGGCATCCACGGTCTTCAACATCGTTTCGATCATCTTCGGCCTGGGCCTCGCGTATTGGCTTAGCGGCGGCGGCTGGTTCAGTTCGGCGGACAAGGATGCCGTGCCCGGAGCAGCGGCGCAATGGGCGATCATCGGCATGGCGATCGGAACGCTGATCGGCGGAGCGTCGCAGTTTTTGATGCAGATCCCGTCGCTCTACAAGGTCGGGTTTCGCTTTTTGCCGACGCTCAGCTTTGCCGACGAGGGCCTCAAACGCGTAATGGCACTGATGACGCCCGCTATCCTGGGCACATCGGCCGTCCAGATCAACGTCCTCATAAACACTTATTTCGTCTCGGGCATCGACGGAGCTCAAGGCTGGCTAAGTTACTCGTTCAGGCTGATGCAGTTTCCCATCGGGCTTTTTGGCGTCGCGATCGGAACCGCCGCGATCCCGGTGCTGTCGCGGCTGGCGAGCGAAGGCAGAACAAAGGATTTTCGCAACACGCTTTCGCATTCAATGAACCTGGTCTTTCTCATGACGATCCCTGCGGCCTGCGGCCTGATCGTCCTCGGCGAACCGATCGTTCGCCTTATTTACGAGCACGGAAAGTTCGATTCAACGGCAACATCGATGACTGCTCTTGCTCTCGCAGGGTATTCGGTCGGACTTGCCGGTTACGCCGCGATCAAGGTGCTGTCGCCGGCGTTTTACGCCATGAACGACGCCAAAACACCGATGATCATCGGCGTTGCTTCGATCGGAGTGAACGCCCTCGGCAGTTATTTTTTTCGCGAATGGCTCTCCCATTACGGCGTCACGCCTGCCACGCCGCACGGATACGGACATGTTGGCGTCGCACTCGCGACATCGTGCGTCGCCCTGATCAATTTTGTCGCACTTATCTGGTTCATGCGGCGAAAGATCAGACGGCTCAACGGTCGAACGATCGCCGCGTCGTTCCTCAGGATATCGGCGGCAGCGGCCGTAATGTCGGCCGTCTGTTATTCGAGCTATTACTTACTGCATATGCGGTTCGGCTCGACGTCGCTGCTCCATCACTTGATCGAGGCTTTTATTCCGATCTTTCTCGGCGGCATCGTTTTCATCCTTGCAGCAAGACTATTAAAGATCGCCGAACTCGAACAGGCGTTTGCGGCGGTGCGAAAGAAACTCGGCAAATGATAAGACCATTCAAAGACATTCTCCCGAAGATCCACGAGACCGCTTACATTACCGATGATGCGATCATCATCGGCGATGTGGAGATCGGCGAGGATTCGAGCGTTTGGTACGGTTCGGTGATCCGCGGCGACGTCAATTACATTCGCATCGGCGCTCGGACCAACGTCCAGGATATGACGATGATCCACGTCAGTTCACGGACGCATTGCACCATCATCGAGGACGAAGTGACGATCGGCCATCGCGTCACGCTCCACGGCTGCCATGTCGAACGCGGATGTCTGATCGGCATCGGAGCGATCCTGATGGACGGCGTTCGGGTCGGCGCCGATTCTCTGGTCGGAGCCGGCAGCCTGCTCACGCCCGGCACTCAAATTCCGCCGGGATCGCTAGTGATCGGCTCGCCGGCACGAGTCAAGAGGCCTCTGACCGACGACGAACTCGCATATCTCGACCGGTCATGGCGAAACTACGTCCAACTCAAAGAGCACTATCAGGAGATCGGCCGCGATTGAACAGAAATTTCACGAATCAATGCGCTGAACCGTGCTATTCGCGTCATTCGTGGCTAAACTAGGTCTTATGGCTTCAGCAAATCCAGCACGCGGCATGCGCGATTTTCTCCCGGCGGACGTCCGCAAGCGCAACTACGTCATCGGCATCATTAAGGAAGTTTACGAATCATACGGCTTCGAGCCGCTCGAAACGCCCGCAGTCGAAAACCTCGAAACTCTGATGGGCAAATACGGCGACGAGGGCAATCAGCTTGTTTTCAAGATCCTCAAGCGCGGCGAAAAGCTCGACCTCGCGAAAGCAGCCACGGAGAGTGATCTTGCAGATCTCGCACTTCGTTACGACCTGACCGTCCCACTTGCCCGCGTCGTTGCAAACAATAGGAACCATCTTCCAAAGTTCTTCAAACGCTATCAGATACAGCCCGTATGGCGCGCCGACCGGCCTGCGCGCGGGCGCTTTCGCGAGTTTTTTCAATGTGATGTGGATGCGATCGGCTCGTCGTCACTGACCGTCGAGGCTGAGATAATCTCCGCCGCATGCCGGATACTGCAGAGACTTGGATTCGACGATCATTCTGTTCGGATCAATCATCGCGAACTCCTCCGATCGATCGTCGCCGATGCGGGCATCGACAACGAAACGGACGCACTCGTTTCTCTGGACAAACTCGACAAGATCGGCCCCGACGGCGTAAAAAAGGAAATGCTCGAACGGGGCATTTCAGCTGCATCCGCGGATCAGTTTCTCTCTGCCGTTAGCGGTACTACCTCGAACAGCGATCTCGACGCCGTTCTCACTTTCTGCGACGGACTGCCTGTTAGCGTCGATCCTTCGCTCGCTCGCGGACTTTCATATTACACGGGCACGATCATGGAGATCGTGTTGACCGACGGTGACTTCAAAGGCAGTATCGGCGGCGGCGGGCGTTATGATGGGCTGATCGGTATGTTTGGCAAGGAACAGATACCGGCGTGCGGATTCAGCTTAGGCCTTGAACGCATACTCGTAGTAATGGACGAACGCGGGATGTTCCCGCCGGAGATCGCCGATTCGACGCCTGCCGACGTGATGGTAACGAACTGGAGCGAAGAGTCGGTAGCAGATTCGCTAAAACTCGCAAACGAACTCCGGTCCCAAGGCCTCCGGGTCACGCTTTACCCCGAACCCGACAAACTCGGCAAACAATTCAAATATGCAGATTCGATAAAAGTGCCGTTTGTTTGTGTTTTGGGCGATGACGAGCGCGCAAGTGAAACGGTGAAGCTGAAGAATATGGCAACCGGAGAGGAATCAGTCTTACCGGCCGATGCTATCGGCAAATCCGTCCGCGGCCAACTTACCGAATAACTGCCCGCAAAATAGCAAATGCACCGCAAACTCGAACCCAAACTGCTGACCGTCCTTCGCGAAGGCTACACGTTCAAGCAGTTTCAGGGTGACCTGCTTGGCGGATTGACCGTAGGTGTGGTGGCACTCCCGCTCTCGATCGCGTTGGCGATCGCCTCCGGTGTCAAACCCGAACAAGGCCTGTATACCGCCATCTTCGCCGGATTTGTCATTGCCGCCTTGGGCGGTTCGCGAGCGCAGATCAGCGGCCCGACAGGCGCGTTTATCGTCATAGTCTATGGGATAGTTCAAAAGTACGGCTATGACGGGCTGGTCGTCGCCACGTTGATCGCGGGCATTTTGCTCATCATAATGGGCCTCGCCCGAATGGGAGCGTTCCTGAAATTCGTTCCGTATCCCGTTGTCATCGGCTTCACCTCCGGAATTGCTCTGATCATATTTTCGTCGCAGGTCAGCGATCTACTGGGCCTAAGGCTAGAAAAGATGCCTGCGGATTTTACCGAAAAGTGGATCGAATACGTACGCCATATCACCCCTGCTGACCCTTATACGCTGGCCGTTGGTGCCGCGTCGCTGATCATAATCGTACTTTGGCCAAAGATCACACATAAGGTTCCCGGACCTCTGGTGGCGATACTCGCCGTCACTTTTGTCGTCCAGTATTTTCAGATACCCGTTGACACGATCGCTTCACGGTTCGGCGGCGTGCCCAATTCCCTTCCGTCACCGCACTTTCCGGTGGTCACATGGCCGCTCATCCAGCAGATGTTCTCGCCGGCGATCACCATCGCCATTCTCGCAGGACTCGAATCGCTGCTCGCCGCCGTGGTCGCCGACGGCATGACCGGCACGCGGCACCGGTCAAATATGGAACTCATTGCACAAGGCACCGGCAATATCGTCTCGGTGATGTTCGGCGGCATCCCGGCGACCGGTGCGATCGCACGCACAGCCACAAACATTAAAAGCGGCGGTTCGACGCCTGTCGCGGCTATCATTCATTGTGTGTTCCTGCTGCTCGTGCTGATATTTATCGGCAAGTGGGCGGCGATGATCCCAATGGCGACGCTTGCGGCGATCCTGATCGTCGTCGCCTACAATATGAGTGAGTGGCGAGAGTTCTCACACCTGCTCAAGAGTCCGCGTGGTGACGTTGCCGTTCTGGTCGCTACGTTTCTATTGACCGTTTTTATCGAATTGACCGTCGCGATACAGGTCGGCGTACTGCTCGCGGCATTTATGTTCCTGCAAAAGATGTCGACCGAGACGCACGTTGACCTGATAACCGAAAATCTGAACGATGATGAGGAGTTTCAGGCGCGTGACATGTCGGGCGTCTCGATCCCGAAAGGCGTCGAGGTGTTTGAGATCTACGGATCGCTCTTCTTTGGGGCCGTGAGACAATTCAAGGAATCGATCCGCGTCGTCGCAACAAAGCCTAGGGTACTGATCCTTCGTATGCGCCAGGTTCCGACGATAGACGCCAGCGGCATACATGTACTCGAGGAACTCGCCGCCGAGGCCCGCGAAAACGGCCAACTGCTGATATTCTCGGCCGTTTCTCGCAGCGTTTACCGAGTAATGCGAAAAAGCGGCTTTGTCGAAACTGTCGGACGCAAGAACTTTGCCGGCGACATCTTTGCCGCACTTGAGATCGCCAAGGCATATCTTGACGCTATCGATCCGGAAAAGACGCGATGAACGAGATCATTATTAATTACCACGCGGACGCCGTCCGATCGTTCCGCAATTACAAAAAGCTGGCCGAACGAGCGATCGAGCAGGTCACGGATGAAGAATTTTTCTTCCTGATCGACCCTGAAGCAAATTCGATCGCCGTGATCGTCAAACATATTGCGGGCAATCTGCGCTCGCGTTGGACGGATTTTTTGACAACTGACGGCGAAAAGCCCGACCGCGACCGCGATACCGAGTTTGAACTGATCGAAGATACTCGCGAGTCGTTGATGCTCATGTGGGAAGAGGGCTGGCAGACCCTTTTTGACAATTTCGAACCGCTGACGACCGACGATTATTCCCGCACAGTGACGATCCGCGGGGAACCGCACACAGTCGTCGAAGCGATCAACCGTCAACTCACGCACTACGCTTACCACGTGGGCCAGATCACCTTGCTCGCCAAGCACTTTCGCTCGGCCGAGTGGACATCGCTCAGCGTGCCTAGGAACCGTTCCGCGCAGTTCAACGAATTTCTTGCCGCTCAACAGGCGTCGGGCCGCGAAAAGA
>JAIBCA010000042.1 GCA_019694345.1 Pyrinomonadaceae bacterium
TCGGAACTTTGAAATAAGTCCGGTGATACCACCCTTTCTGGTGACATCGATCGCGGTGCCGATCTTGTGTACTAAACTCATCTGTTTCACAAGTTACCACTTTTTTGATTTACTTATTAATCTGATATGCGTGAATCTTGCCGAATTTGCGGGAACGATAAGAATAACCGTACGCACTCCGCGCGCGAGATGATGTTCGGAACACGCAAGCCGTTTCAATATCTCGAATGCGGAAATTGCGGAACGGTGCAACTCATCGACATTCCCGATCTCGCCGAACATTATCCTGACGAATACTACTCGTTTTCGGTCGGCGACAACGATTTGGGATCGGGCTGGAAACGGAGGTTTGCGGCAAAGCAGATCGGCACGTATCTGGCCACCGGCAGCGGCTTTCTCGGCAAGCTCTTCGCCGGGTGGCGTCCGAACCTCGCGGGCCAATTTCCGGCCTGGCTCAGAGAGCCGCTGCTTGACCTTTCTATGCGGTCGCGAATACTTGACGTTGGGTGCGGCAACGGCGAATTACTTAATCGATTATCCGCGTTTGGCTTCACGGATCTGACCGGGGCGGACGCCTTCATTGAACGAGATCTGATCTATCCTAACAATGTTCGGGTGCTGAGGGCGGGGCTTGAGGAGATTGAACCGACCTTCGATCTGATCATGCTCCACCACTCGTTCGAGCATTTTCCCGACCCTCTGGGATCACTTTTGCAGATCAGACGCGTCTTGGCCGACGATGGCACTTGTTTGATCAGAATTCCGGTCGCAAGTTATGCGTGGGAAACGTATGGCGTCAACTGGTTTCAACTCGACCCGCCGCGGCACTTGTTCCTCTTTACCGAGCGGGCGTTCGATCGACTGGCGAACGAGGCGGGTTTTGAGATCGTAAAGACAATGTACGATTCGACCTCGGCCCAATTCATCGTCAGCGAACAGTACGCCGCCGATATTTCGATGCATGACGCGAAAGCGTTCAAGGGAAACGCGGCTGAAAGTATCTTTACCCGTAAGCAGCTTGATGAATGGGATACGCTGACCGTCCAACTCAATCGCGAGGGTCGCGGCGACCAGGCGTGCTTCTATTTGAAAAAGAAATAGATCGTCGATCGGGCGTCTCGGTGCTCCACTCGAGGGACGGCCTCACTATTCCCGGCAGATCACCGACGAAGTCACCACGGGCAGAATCGCCGTCGATACTATCGATCACGTTGAATGCGACCGCGTCCCACTCGACAAAATGAACTTCGAGCGGCGAATACGTCGTGACCGCCGCACCGACATAGACCGAACCCTCCGCCAAAAAATTACCCGGAACACGGACCGTGCTCACGTATTTTCCGACCGGACGCGGCTTGTTACGCCAACCGCCCTCCCAGTCGTGTGAGACAAATATGCATGTACCGGTCTCGTTAAAAAAGTGCAGATTGGGAACCATCACTTTTCCTTCTTTTAGCACTTCGTAGCTGATCTCAACGCCGATCGGCCGCCGAATATCTGCTGATGACGTGGTCGCTCCCGCCTCGTCACAGACGCGAACGCTATGCAATCTTACGTACTCGCTCGCCGGTGCCGACGCGGCGGGCCAGTGCTTTTCAGCTCCAATGCTCTCCTGATCGTGCAAGTACTCGCCGACCACGTCTTTAGCCGCCCCGTCGAGTTTGAGTTTGCCGTCCTTTATCCAGATCACGCGATCGCACAGGCGAGTGATGGCGTTCATGTCGTGTGACACAAAGATCACTGTCCGCCCTTTCCTGCCGACATCGCGCATCTTGCCCAGACATTTCTTCTGAAAGCCGACATCGCCTACCGCGAGGACCTCATCGACGATCAGCACCTCGGGTTCGAGATGCGCGGCGACCGAGAACGCGAGACGCATATACATGCCGCTGGAATAGTGTTTGACCGGCGTGTCGAGAAAGCGCTCGATCTCTGAAAATGCGACGATCTCGTCAAACCTTGCCTCGATCTCAGATCGCTTCATACCGAGAATGGCACCGTTGAGATAAATGTTCTCGCGGCCCGACAGCTCGTTGTGAAAACCGGTGCCGACCTCGAGGAGCGACCCGACGCGGCCGCGGATCTCGACACTGCCGTGCGTCGGTTTGGTTATTCGCGATAGTATCTTTAGCAGAGTAGATTTACCCGCTCCGTTACGCCCGATTATGCCCAGCGTTTCGCCCTCGTTGACCGAAAATGAAATATCGTCCAGGGCACGCACCTCTTCGGCCGGCTGTCGTCCGGACCGTGAGAATAAGCCGGCGATCAGGTCACGCAGCGAATTGTGTGCGGCGCCGCCAAGCATATATCGTTTTGAGAGGCCGTTGACCCTGATCGCGTGCATACAGTGCGTTGCCGGCTAGATAACGTCGGCGAAATCGTCCTCCATTTTCGAAAATACGATCAGCGAGACGATACACATTGCGGCGATCGACGTTGCCGAAATTCCGATCAGATCCCAGTTGAAGGGCAGGCCGAAAAGCGCGCTTCGAAAGCCGTCGATCAGCCCCGTGAGCGGATTGACGGCAAACACGAGTCGCCAGCGTTCGCCTACCATATCTGCCGGGTAAAAGATCGGCGACGCTATCATCCAGACCTGCAACGCGAACGGCAGGGCGAACTTAATGTCGCGGAACTTAACGTTTAGTGCCGAGAGCATCGTGCCTAGTGCGGCCGCCATTACAAAGGCAGATATCAGAAATACCGGTGCCATCAAAATGCCGGTGGTCGGGACCAAACCGTAATACAATATCAGCCCGACGAGTATCACAACGCTGAATATCAGATCGAAAATTCCCGAAAGCACTGCGGCGAGCGGCACTATCAGCCGAGGGAAATAGACCTTTGTTACCAGATTGGAATTACTGACAAAACTGCCGCTGGCAAGCGTGATGGCATTATGCACAAAAAGCCAAATGACGAGGGCGCTCAGTGCAAATACCGGATACGGCGTACTGCCCGTCTCAAATCTGGCAAAGCCGCTAAAAAGAACGGTGAAGATCGCCGTGGTCACGATCGGCTGCAATACGGCCCACGCGATGCCGATCACGGTTTGCTTATACCGGATCTTGACATCGCGCCACGTCAGAAAATACAACAATTCGCGATACCGCCACAGTTCACGCAGGTCAACCGCCCCCAGCCGGCTCCGAGGGCCGATCCGGGTCAACTGATCGTCGTGTACACTTACGTTCTCCAATTTGATCTTTCCTTGGCCGGCGAGCGACGCCTGCCCGTCACGCTGAAAATCGGGCCCGCTTTCCTCGGCGATAAGCATTTACCGCCGCCATCGGGATCAGCATCCTGAACCCGAATCTAAGTAGATCGACCGATCCCGGAGCGCCCCGCCAATTTGCCGCCGCAAGCCCTAATGCCGGGCCTTTGCGGCCGTTTTGCAGCAATTCGCGGGCGTATCGGTACTTTGTCTCGGTCTGTATCACGGCAAGCTCGTCCCGTGTCAGCCCGAGAATATCGAAATTGCGTTCCTGTGCGGCGATCACTTCGTCGAGCATCAACAGCGTATCGCCGCTCGTATTATAACCATGTTGCCGCCAAGCGGACAGGATCGCGGGATCAAACGCAAATTCGCCGACCTGCATCATTTTCAGATACAATTCGTAGTCCTCGAGCCGCGAATCCTCGTTCCAGGACACAACCTCGAGGGCTGACCGGCGATAAAACAGCGTCGAACTGACCGGAGCTATTCCGCGCAACAGCATTTTTCGCGGATCACGGTCGGGATAATTGCCCCACGTTGAAATGTATTCCGCGGTCGAATCGTACTCGCGGCCATTCTCGTCGACAAAATAAGCGTGGCCGTAACCAAGGGCCGCGTTTGGCCTGCCTTCGAGGAGTTCGACGCGTCGTTCGATAAACCTGTCAAGCCAGTAATCGTCTGATCCGATGTAGGCAAAGTACTTGCCTGTACTCAGTTCAAATGCCTGATTCAGCGTTCGGCAAAGGCCGCGATTTTCCCTTACGATCAACTCGGAATCAAATGGACAGTCCTTCAGCACGCGGGCGATGATCGTCGGCGAATTGTCCTTCGACCCGTCATCGATGACAAGCAGCTTTTTGGGCGAACGGGTTTGACCTATAATCGAACGCAGGCAAGTCTCGATGAACGGGGCATGGTTATACGAAGGTACAACGACAAAAACGTCGGAGTTCGATTCAATTGCGGCAGCGTTCATCGGGTTCAATTCAATAAAGATAAAAGCACATTCGACGGCGAATGTCATAGGCGGTATCACCGGTTCTGATGAAAATACTCCATGTCCTGGACAGCGTAAACCGCGGCGGTGCCGAGACACTGATCCTCGACGTTTGCCGTAATGCAGCCGCCTTCGGCCTGGAGGTCATGATCGCCGCCGGCGACGGCCCGTTATTGGATGAATTTGCGAATTGCGGCCGGCCGTTCTTTCACTTGGATCGCCGCTTGCCTTTCGATCCGATGCACGCCGGGCAATTGCGGCGGATCATAAGGTCGAAAGGCATCGATCTGGTCCACACGCATCAGGCTGTGGACGCTATTCATTCGTTAGCGGCAGCTGCGGGGCTGAAAGTGCCGGTCGTGCTGTCACATCACGGCATCGTCCCCGATGCCAAAAACCGCCGTGCGACAAAATTCTTGTTGTCGAGGGTCGCTCACAACATCGTCGTTGCTGAGACGGTGATACGCACTTACAACGAGCTTTACGGGATCAGATTTGGTGCAAATACGTCAGTGATCTACAACGGCGTCGACACCTCACGATTGAGCCCGGAGGGCGGCGACCTGCGTGCCGAAATGGGCATCGGGCCCGATGTACCGCTGATCGGGATGATCGGCAATTTTTATCCCGAGAAACGAAAGGACCAATTGACGGTCTGTCGGTCTCTGCCGAAGGTGATCGAGCACTTTCCGGATACGAGGTGCGTCTTTATCGGCGGTGTGGAACCGGGGGCAGGGGCGAAATTTGACGAATGCCGGCAATTTTGTGACGACAACCAGATCGGCGAGAGAGTGCACTTTCTCGGCCGCCGATCCGACGTGCCGGATATCTTGTCGGCACTTGATATTTTTGTGTTTTCGTCGTTTCAGGAGGGATTACCGATCGCTCTGAATGAGGCGATGCTTGCGGGCGTACCGACGATCGTTTCGGACATCCCGTCGCTGATCGAGGCGTCGGGGACAGGACAATACTCGATGGTATTTCCGGTAGGCGACGAGGCGGTATTGGCCGAAAAGGTCTTATCATTGCTGAAAGAACCTGCCCTTCGAGGTGAGCTCGCCCGCAATGCACACGGATTTGCCGCGTCGAATTTCACGATCGAAGCTCACCTTGCAAGGCTCGCCGAACTTTACCGCTCGCTCAGGGGCTCTTAAGGCAGTTTCTTGCCGCTGATCAATCGCGAGATAAACTCACGGTCGTCCCATTCACCGAAAGCGGCCTGCCGAACGACTACCATATCCATTGACGGGATGATGTAGAGCCTCTGATTGCCCGCACCGGCGGCCATATACATATCAGCCAGCCCGCTGGCGATGCCGTTTTCGCTGATCTCCATAACGGCGTTCCGTCGCCCCGGCCGGCCGGCCGGGCCCTTTCCGTCTCGGTTCAGCCAGAATGTCAGCCCATACGCGGGATTCGCCTTTGAACCGACGACCAGTTCGTCAAGCAGCTTTTTTGCGATCAACTGTTTGCCGTTCCATTTGCCGTGATCGCGAAGAAACTGTCCAAACTTCAGCCACTCGCGGGCGGTCAGCGAGGCTCCCTGCGGCAGCAACGGCTGACCATTCGAGTTTCGCCAAAACGCCACGTTGATGCCGATCGGTTTGAGAATGCGGCGATCAAGGTACTCGTAAACAGTTTCATTTCCGGACTTGAGCTTTCGTGTCATCAATTCGCCGAATATTTGAAATGGCACCGGGCCGTATTCAAATTCGGTCCCGGGTGTCGCTATCACCTTTTCATTGATAGCGTCAGTATACGAGGGTACACGGCCGATCTGACCCGCGTTTATCCCGCTTGTCAGCGACAGTAGCTGGCGAATGGTGATCGCTGCTTTGGACCTGTCAGCTTTCCATTCGACGATGGTGTCCGAGACCTTTTCGTCAAAGCCGGAGATCAACTTATCCTCGATCGCCGCGGCCAGCATTACACCGGAAAAGGATTTGGTCCCGCTCGCAAGTATCCACGGCCGTTCGGCACTGTGGCCGTTTTGGTATTCCTCAAAAACGATCTTGTCGCCTTTCAGGACCACGACCGACAGACCGCGATTTTCGCGTGAATAATCCGCTGCCTGCTTGAACCGCTGTTGTTCCGACCGCGCCTCTGCGGATTGCGCCACTACATTGGTCCCCAAGAGGCCGCTCACAATTGCCAGGATCACGATCAATCTTGCCTTCATTATTCACCTCAGAAAAATAGGCCGGAGAGAGGCGGTCAAGCTCTGTCTCGCGGCCCACGCATAATTGATACAGGCCTACTGACGCTGAAATTCAGGCGTGCCCAGGACGAGGCTGACAACCTTGAAAACCTCGGGGTTGCCGCTTGGGTTCAGCAGCCTTGCCTGTCGGTTCTGACCACCCTGCTGACCCGGTTGACGCATATTCGGCACTTCGCCGGCATCGTTGTCGATCTCCTTGCCGGGCATGACCTCCGGCAGCGGCTGCTCGATCTGTTTGGCAAGCGAGCCGCGGGTAGACTGTGAAATGTCGCCGTCGAGGATCTCGGCGATCGCACGGTCGAGTATCTTCGCTTTGTCCTTCTGATCAAAACCCTTCAGATCGACGGACGTTCCGGGTATTCGGTTGCTTGCGAACGCGACAGCAAAATTAAGGCGTTCGAGCAGAGCACCCGTGTTGACCCATTCCTCAGCGGTGTCCGGATAACCGGTCGGTGCCTGGTAACCATAAGGCACCTCGCCCAGTTTGTTGAGCATTGCCAGAAACTGCGGCCCGGCATTGGTCTCGGCCCCGAGGGCCCGTAATGAACTGACCGCGAGTTCGAATGGCGTTTTGATCTTTGCCCGATAATTTTCCGGAGCAAAAAACTCCTTGTCCGAAAACAGGGCTTTGAGTGTGGACTTGATGTCGCCCCCGGTCCTGGCAAAGGTATCTGCCACCCGATCGACAAGGGCCTCGCTCGGCTTGTCGGACACAAATTTTACGGCTAGCTTTCTGGCGATGAATCTGGCGGTCGCCGGCTGCCGGACCAAAATATCGATCACCTTCAGGCCGTCTTTGATGCCGCCTTCGTCGATCTTTTGACCCAAAACGGTCTTTGTGCCCTTTTCGTGCCAGCGGTCGTTGAAATAGAATTCGCCGCTGTCGAGATCATCCGGCACACCTGCCTGCCGCTGCAGCCGCTGGAGTCTGCGGTTTTCGGTACCGTTGATCTCGCCGACGGCGGCCCGGCGATAACCTCTCGGGTCGGCGATGGTCCAGCCCGTAAAGCACTTGGCCACCTCGACGATGTCCTTTTGCGTGTATCCGCCATCGACACCGAGCGTATGGAGTTCCATCAACTCGCGGGCGTAATTTTCATTTATCCCGCGTCGTTGACGCTGCGGTGCCGGCTGCGGAGCCTCGCGCATTTCCTTGATCCGTTGTTCGAGCTGTGCGTCCGACAGGCCCAATTGCTGTTTCATCCTTTCGCGTACCTGCGGAGGCAGTTGCCCGCCCGTGCGGATCAATTGCTGCAGCCGCTGCGCATTCTGATTGTTGCCCGGCATAGGTGCGTTGGGCGTGACGGATTCAAAATTGTCCAGGTAAAAGAGCATTGCCGGATGCTGAGCGGTGCCGACAACAAGGTCTTTGAAATTGCCAAGAGCGTTCTTTCGCAGCACATCCCGCTCATAGCTCGGAATGTACCAGCGTACCGCGGCCTTTCCGGCAAACACGTTAAAGTGATTCTGCCAGAAATCGACCATTACTTCCTGCAGCTGCCTTTCCGAGTACACGGCACGCAGTACCCGATTCGCAGCTATCTGCGGCACGATCTGATTGGCCGGCTTCAAGTCGTATTTGCGATAAAGCTCCCGCAGCTTTTGCTGCCTTTCCTGCCGTTGCTTTTCGGTGACCTCCTGTTCCGGATTCTGGCCGGCGGCCTGAGCGGCGGCGTTACCTTCGATCATCCTCAGCAGATTGGCAGGATTGGGGTATTTGGCGAATAGCTCGGCCGTCGAGAGATCAAAAATATCGAGATTCCGGACCTTACTTTCGAGCTTGCTGTCGACGATCGAGCCGGGATCCAGCTGCTGATCGATGTATTTCTGAATACCGATCGCCTTTACGCGTTCGATATCTCCCGGCCGGGCACCAAACCCCAGGCGATTAAGCACGTGAATGATCTTTTGGTCTTCGGTAAGCGGTTTGAGCGATGCAGACGAAGGATTTGACGCTGCCATAACCGGAAGCGTGATCGCAGCCAGCAGCATCGCGGAAATCACACGATCAAGCCATAGATTGCGGAATATCATATAAAACTACCTCGGAGAATTTATCAAAGGGCTATTTTGCCAACTGGTGTTTAGACGCCGTGAAAACGCCAATGGGCGAAAAATCGCGCGGTTTGCGGACATATGGCCATCTTGAGCAAAAAGACAACATTCCGGCGTCAGTAAACATCAAACACCGTGATTGTCGCTCTTGTCCGTATCCCGGCTTCGACAAAGTATTGTAGAATAGGGAAGTTATGAGAACGCAAAAATTTACGCTCTTGTTTGCAATGCTTGTCGTGCTTACGACCGCCACCGCGATCTGCGCGCAGGACGAGACCTTCAGTGCGCCTAATGTCGATTATTCGTTTTCTCTTCCGGACGCGAAATGGAAGTTGACCGTCAAACCGTCCGACACCAGCCCAAACGTCGAATACGTTTACGGCGACCGCAATAACGGCCATTTAGAGGTGCGAAAGCTCATCACGCGCAAAGATCTGCTGACCTCTGAGGCCATACAGGACGAAGAACAGAAGCTGCAGTTTTTGCCGGGATACGTCGCCGGCAAGGAAGAGAATTTTGCGGGACGATACCGAGGCGTTATCTTCAATTATGAATTTGTACGTGCCGGAAGGCCGATGCTCGGCCGGATCTACTTTTTGCGAATTGATGACACTACCATTTACGCACTCAGATTCAGCGGCATGAGGGATATGATGAAGTCAATTCAGCATCAAACCGATTCGATCGCAAGAACATTCGACGTTAAGAAGTCTGGATAAGCGATCGGGCGCCGTTCGTCAGAATGTAGCCGCTCGACCAATGAGCGGCTTTTTCTATGGCTGCTGTCAGCGAATCCGCCGAGCTCATTCCCATTTTTTCGGCTAACTCGGCCCCGAGCGAGCTGACGAGGATCACATTGAAGTCCTCACACTTTTTCCTGATACTCCATGCGGTCTGACCATTGACCTGATATTTTTCGCCCAGCCTGACGGCCATTTCTCGAGTGTCGGCCGCCGCGAACCAATCGATCATATCAGTGCGTCCGAGGCCGTCGGGACATTCAGCAAGCAGGATAATGGTGCCGCCCGGAGCACATGCCTTCGCGGCTGAATCGAGAGCCTTGTGCGCCTGGATCATGTTGATGTCATGCGGATAGCCGCCGCAGCCCGCAATGACGAGTTCACGCTTTTCCGCGATCACGGCGCGGTTCCGCCCGGCGAAAGCCTCGCACGCCGCCCTGTGTGACGTCACCCAATCGCCGCAAAATACGTCGATGATCTCACCGGCATCGTTGACGATGGTTGTGACCGCGAACGACGGCGGACAGGCCGACGCGGCTTCAACGAACGCGTTGTGAACCGGATTTCCGTCAAGCCGACCCGAACCGACACCTTCTCGGCGGTCCATTCGGACGCTGTCAAAAGCCAATTTGTGTGTTCCGGCGATCGTTCGCGTCGACGCCAGGCCGGGGCATATTAGTTTGCGTCCGCCCGTAAAACCAGCAAAATAGTGAAACGAAACTCCGCCGACGAGTATCACATGGTCGTGCTCAACGAGCCAGCGGTTGAGTTCGATCGGAATTCCACCCGAGGTTTCACCAAACCTTTTGATCTGCATCAGGTCACGAGGATCGTGATCTAGCATTTTGATGCGCTGCGCGATAAATGGGGTCACGATCGCGGCTTTTTCGGCTTCGGTCGCCTTTCGGTGAATGCCCGTCGCAAAGATCAACCTGATGTCAAACGCATTTACGCCCCCTGCGATCAATCGCCGCACGAGCAGATTGACGACCTGGCCGCAGCCGACCTCACGCGTGGCGTCGGGCACCACTATCAAGACTGTCTGGCCGGGATGGACAAGTTCATCAATGCCGGGCGAGTCGATCGGGTCGTCAATGCGTGCACCGATCTCGGCGTCGGTCAGCGGCCGGGCAGTTTCGTCACGGCTGAGAATGCGAAATCGGCTCTCGTCAAAGTCAAGAGCGATCCTGCCGCGGCCATATTTGAGATCGATCATCGACATTGTCAGTGGTTTTGCGTGCGAGAGCCCGCCGGCTCAAAGCAACGGATGCCGGACCGGCAAACGTATATCGCCTCGGCTTCGTTGTCATGAGTTTCCATTTGTATCGTGAGGTGGTCAATGCCGAATTGCTCGTTCACCATCGTTCGGATCTCTGTCAGCAGTTCAGAATGCGGTACCGACTGAAAGTGGCTGATATGGGCGGACAGGGCTACGATACCGGACGAGATGGTCCAAATGTGCAGGTCGTGTACACCGCTGACCCCTTCAGTGGCAAGTATCGCGGCCTCGACCGTTCGAAGGTCGATATGCGCGGGCGTACCTTCAAGCAGAATATTCACCGATTCCAGTATCAGACGCCAGGCACCAAAAACTATGATCACGCTGATCAGAATACTGCCCGCTGCGTCGGCCCAAAGCCATCCGAAAGCGAGTATCAGTACGCCCGCAACGATCGCCGCCAACGATCCCAGCAGATCGCCCATCACGTGCAGGAACGCGCCGCGTACGTTCAGGTCGTGCGAGTGGTCCGAATGCAGCAGCTTTGCGGCAATGATATTGATGATCAGCCCGCCAAAGGCAACCGCTGACATTTCCGGTCCGTGTATCTCGCCCGGATCACGCCAACGCTGGACCGCTTCCCAAATGACCCAGATCGACAGCAGGACGAGAGCAATGCCATTCACAAAGGCGGCAAGGATCTCAAGGCGATAGTAACCGAAGGTCTTGTTGGCCGTCGGCGGCCTCGAAGCAAACCAAACAGCGCTCAGCGTCAGGGCGATCGCGGCGACATCTGTCAGCATGTGCCCTGCATCCGCCAACAGGGCGAGCGAATTTGTCAGCCAGCCCCCGACTGCCTCGACGAACATGTAGATGCCCGTCAAGATCAGCGCGATGGTCAGCACCTTGGTCTTGGACCGCGTGCGTGAGTCGTCTCGATGTACGTGGCCTGCGCCCATGTTCGATTATTTGACAGCTAGTAGCGGCCGAGCAGATTTCCGGTCCTGAGCGAGATCACAAAGCCGGCCCGATTGCCGCGGTCATCGCCGATCTCGACCTTGGTCTCGGCTGATGGGGTAGATATCTGCAGGCGGAATGAGCCATCGGGCCCGGCAAATGTCTCACGTCCCTGCGATCGGACGACCATCCCGGGTTGTGTCTTGCCGCTGATGATGTAGACGTTGCCGCCGACGCGTTCAACATTCCATTCCGACGTTTCTATCGAGATACTGCCGCCGCGTTTAATGACGGTGAATTTCCAGGCGTCGTTCCAGTTGGTGGTCTGCCCCGACCTGGCGGTCGACCTCAATCGCCAATAGTAAGTTCCCGGCGACAGCCCCGACAAACGAAACTCGCGTGAGGTCAAACCCGATCGGTCGACCAGGATCGCGTCCGACGCGAACAACGGAGATCTCGAAACCTGCAGGTAGAAGCTCGCCGCGTTGCCTGCCTCGGCGTCCTGCCAACTGAAGAGAACGCTT
This sequence comes from Pyrinomonadaceae bacterium, assembly GCA_019694345.1. Taxonomy (GTDB): domain Bacteria; phylum Acidobacteriota; class Blastocatellia; order Pyrinomonadales; family Pyrinomonadaceae; genus OLB17. The sequence continues at coordinate 11,928 of JAIBCA010000042.1, forward strand.
ACGCCGGTTCCGGCCGTATCGACGACCTGTGACGAATTGCTCGGGGCCGTTGGCCGCGGCGGGGCAAGCAGACGCTCGCGGGCCGATAGTTTGCCGCCGTTGACCGATGCAAATTCGTTTTGCTCGATCGTGGTCCGATCGCCGCCGATGGTGGTCTCGACGCCGCCGCGACTGACGCGTATCTCGCCGGCATTCGCCCCGTCGGCATTAAAGCTCGCATCTGTCTGCGGAAGAAGTTTGTTCTCCGATTCGGCCACTTCGACGATGTTGTTCGAATCGGGCGGCTGCTCATCGGTCCTGACATTGAGTTGGCCGTCGTTCAGCGAAACCCGCACATTCTTACCGCCAAACAGCGATACGCTGTCGCGCACGACGACCGTACTGTTCGGGCGTACTGAATATACTGACCCGTCGATCATCTGAACGATCGCCCGGCCGTCGGATTGGGTTTGGATCGTGTCGCCCGCGGCTACCCATGTTTCTTTGGTTACCAGTATGGTCTCTCGCGTCTGGGCCCGGATGATGCGTACCTCGCCCTCGTATGAAATGATCCTGGCCGCATCGGCCGGCATCTCGACATCCTGAGTTGCGACGAACCAATTGTTTTTTGACGCGTACCATGAACCACCGGCGATGAGGCCGACAAATACCAATATCGCGATCGATCCGTAGATCGTGCTCTTTCGAATGTTCCACCATTCGACATAGAATTTGCGGTATTTGTTATCGTCCATTGAGCGCGGACCTATTCATCTTCGACCTTTTCAGGTTTTGGCTTGGGTGCGACCATTATCGAAATGATCACCGAAAGCAAGATCGCCACAACGACCACACCGAGCGAGATATTGATCACCAGCTGATCGAACTCGTGCCGCAGATAGCGGTCAAGCAAGCCGCCAAATGCCGAGCCGCCGGCATCTCCCGTTGCCATTATCAAACCTGTTGCCGCAAGTGGCAAAAGCATTTTGACGCCGATAAAACTGAGAATGAATGCGAGCCCGTATTTCAAATAATGAAACTTCTCAGCCATATCGGCGAGCAGAAAGAAAAACGTCCGCAATCCAAGTATCGCAAATATATTTGAGGTATAGACAATAAATCGATCGGTCGTGATGCCAAAGATAGCCGGGATCGAATCCACCGCGAAGACCAGATCGGTAAATTCCACGGTGATCAGCACCAACAGCAGCAACGTACCCGACCTGACCCCGTCATTGACGACAAAGAACTTATCACCGTCATAGTGCTTTGAGATCCGTATGTATCGCGTCGCAAATCGGACGATCCAACTCTCGTGCGGCTCAAAGTTCTCATCCGAATCCTGAAACATCTTGAGCCCCGTGTACAACAAAAATGCGCCGAAGATGTATATGACCCAATGAAATCGCTCGACCAGTTCGGCGCCGGCGAAGATCATGATCATCCTCAGCCCGAGCGCTCCCATTATGCCCCAAAACAACACGCGATGCTGGTATTTCTTGGGTACCTTAAAGAACGTGAATATCAGCAGAAATACGAATAGATTGTCGACCGAGAGCGACAGTTCTATCAGGTAACCGGTCAAAAATAGCTTTGCCTGACCGAGGGCGAGCGTCCAATCGTTGAATTGCCGCCCGACCACCCAATAGACAAAACCATTAAAGAGCAACGCCAGCGAGACCCAAACTATGCTCCAGCCTATCGTCTCTTTTCGTGTCGGAGCGTGTGCCTTGCGGTTGACGATGCCGATGTCGACCACCAACGCCGTGATCACCACCGCGAAGAATGTTGCCCAAACCCAAATTGGATATTCGATCGTACTCATGAAAAAAATCGATCTCGGACCTATAATGCGGCCTCGATCGAACGAACGATCCGTTCGAGGCCAAACCTGTCAATATCCGAAAAGTCGTTCAATTGTGCGCTGTCGACGTCCAAAACGCCAAATACATCACCATTCTTCGCAAACACGGGCAGCACTATCTCCGAACGCGACTCTGAGGCGCAGGCGATGTGTCCCGGAAATTTGTCAACATCCGGTACGATCACCGTCTCGCGGGTCGTGTAGGCGTGTCCGCACACTCCCTGATCAGGCCTGATGCGGGTACACGCTATCGGGCCCTGAAAAGGGCCGAGTACAAGTTCGCCGCCCTTGACAATGTAGAAGCCGACCCAAAAGAAGTCGAATGCCTGTTTCAACACGGCCGCAACATTAGCGAGATTTGCCGTCACGTCGGTTTCGCCGCTCAACAGCGATTCGATCTGCGGTGCGATCTCGGCGTATCTCGTTGCCCTGTCCGCGTTTTTTGTAAATTCGAGTGACTCGGACATAAAGCTTGAGTTTACTGTCTGCATTCCCGCGGGGCAAATGATTGCCACACCCGAAAGATGTATAATCAATGATACTTTGACCGAAGATTCGGCAAACTGAACGGGATGGAATTCTTGACCAAGATATCAGCAGTTGCGATCGGAGGTGCTGCCGGCGCGGTCGCCCGTTACCTGATCAACATCTCGCCTGCCGCAAACGTCTTTGCCAAATTTCCTTTCCCTACCTTTATCATAAATATCTCGGGTTCGTTTCTGATCGGCTTTTTGCTGATCCTGCTGACTGACAAGATCGACGTGAGCGATAATTTGCGAATGGCGGTCATTGTCGGATTTCTCGGGGCATTCACGACATTCTCAACATTCGAAATGGAAGTTTTCGGGCTCGTTCGCGAACGCGAGTTCATCACAGCCATCGCCTACATGCTCCTGAGTGTATTTGTCGGATTTGCCGGCGTGATCGGCGGCGTATCGTTAGCCCGCAGATTTTAGGGCCTCGCGGGCGCCTCGGACGGAACGAACCGCCGATGCGGCATCTCTCGAAACCGCTGTAATATGCCCCATCTTACGTCCTCGCCGCGGCTCTCCCTTTCCATACAGATGGAGTTTGACCGCCGGGTCCATCAGCGCCGAGGCCCAGTTTGGCTCGCCGTCTTGCCAAACGTCGCCAAGCAGATTTGCCATTGCCGCCGGACGGTAAAACTCGGTCAAACCGAGCGGCAGGCCGCACACCGCACGAAGCTGCTGTTCGAATTGCGACGTAACACAGGCGTCAAACGTCAGGTGCCCTGAATTGTGCGGACGCGGTGCAAGCTCGTTGACCAGTAATTGCCCGTCACGCGTCAGGAAAAATTCGACGCACAGGGTGCCGACATAATCCAGGGTATCGGCGATGCTTCGCGCGATCTCGATCGCCTCATTAAAGGTCGCCGCATCGACGACCGCCGGCGCAAACGACACGTCGAGAATGTGGTTGGCGTGCTCATTTTCAATAACGCCGTAATGAGCAAAATTTCCACGTTGATCTCGAGCACAGACCACCGAAACTTCCTTTTCAAAATCAACAAAAGCTTCGAGTACGGCATCGTGTCCGCCAAGCAGGTCAAATGCGGGGGCGATGTCGTCAATGGACCGGATCTTACTTTGGCCCTTGCCGTCGTAACCGAACCCGGCCGTTTTCAGTACGCACGGCGTGCCAAGTTCGGCAACCCCAGCCGTAAGTTCGTCAAGCGTCGTAATATGCCGAAACGGTGTTACAGGAAAACCGTTCGACGCCAAAAACGTCTTTTCGCGAAGGCGGTTTTGGGTAATGTGCAGGATATTTCCGCTTGGAAAAACATCCACGAACTCAGCCGCCGCATCGACCGCGGCGGATGGAACGTTCTCAAACTCAAAGGTGACTACATCGACGCTTTGGGCAAAAACCCTCACCTCGTAAAGGTCGTCGTACGAGCCCTGTGTCTCGATGTCGGCGACCTGCCCGGTCGGAGTATCGCTGTCAGGCGAGTACGTATGCACGCGATAGCCGAGCTTGCGCGCCTCGATAGCAAACATGCGCCCGAGTTGTCCGCTGCCGAATACACCGATCGTTGAGTTTGGAAGAGTTGGTTCTTTCACGGATCCCTCATCTGTAAACGATGCTGAACCGCTAGATTAACCTACTTTTTGTCCGAATTGAATTCGCGATCTGATTTATCGGGCCGGCTGCATCAGCTTTTGGGTTTCCGCCATCCGACGCTCCGACTCGGCCAATCCCTGACTGTTGTGGATCGCGGTTTTATACGACTGCATGCGCTTCTGGTCCGCCTCACTGCGCGACGTCAGCGTCGGCTGTGGTTTGGGCGAAACGCCCTTATTGTGAGACGGATCCATCTGATTCACCTCATCGAAAGACCTCAAAAAGCCCGTGTACAAATAATATGCTGCCCCGCCGATGACGGCGATGAACAGCATCGTATAAAGCCAAGACGACTGACGTGCCGCCTGACGCGGACCAACGGGTTTTGACGCCGATGAGTAATACGCACCGATCGCGAAACCACACCTTTTGCAAACTGTTTCCGACTTGAAATTGGTCAGGCCACACTGACCGCACTGAACACTCTTCATCTATTTACTGCCCGTACTGAAGAATGGGAAGAAGGGCCCTCCTAAATAGATTTAAGTCTATTTTTGACCTAGGTGTCAACAAGTTTTAACACCGCGGAACCGGCCGTGGTCAGCCGAGCGTATCGCTCAGGACGGCATTGGTTTGTGACGACCGAAATTCGTGCAGCTTCTTGCGCAATTCAGGCCGTGAATTGGCGAGGATGGCCACGGCAAGAAGGGCTGCATTCTTGGCACCGGCCTGGCCGATGGCAAGCGTACCGACCGGGACGCCGGCGGGCATCTGGGCGATGGAGAGCAGCGAATCGAGCCCCTTCAGGGCCTTGCTCTCGACCGGTACGCCGAGTACGGGCAAGACCGTCTG